>CAZXSX010000061.1:0-8257 GCA_964643245.1 uncultured Polynucleobacter sp. | reverse complement strand
ATACCAAAACGGATTGCTATAGCCAATCAGATGTTGAATATGTCCAGCAAGATATTCCACAAATGCCACCACCATAATGAGAGGGCCTGGGGTGGTTTCGCCCAGCGCTAAGCGCCCATCATTTGATTGGCGCTCAATCAGTGAAATTGATCTACGGCGCCTTGATAAACGTAAGGTAAAACAGCGTAAGCGCCACCAAAGGTCAAGAAAGCCGCTTTTGTGAAGAACCAAGCAAGGTTGGGATAAAGCGTCTTCCATCCAAAGTGCGTAATTAATGCTGCCATGGGAAGCAGCCAACATATCAATGCGACAGCGCTATGCAACAAGGTTGTTTGATAGCGAAACTGGGCATGCGATGGAGTGAGTGTATTGTCATCAATAATGGCAACGCCATAGTTCTGAGTCTATTGGTTGCCGTGACCAGTTTGTTGAAAATATTCTGGATAACGCTTACCGCCCCAGTATCCAACGACAGCCGTAATCAAAACAATTATTGGAAACGATACATTCAGAATAAAAATCGCCAAGAACGACAGCACTGCAATCCACTTCAATGCCAGATTATGAATGGTGCGTTTGCCGATGCGGACTGCAGCATGTAAAACAATAGCTGTGACTGCTGGTTTAATTCCGAAGAAGATCGCAGCAATCCACGGTACTTGCCCATAGGTGAGGTAAATCCAGGACAGGCTGATCAGAATTAGTAATGAAGGCAAGACAAAAGGGTGTCGGCAAGAATCCCACCCCAGCTACGGTGCATCAACCATCCCATGTACGTAACGAGCTGTTGTGCTTCGGGACCGGGTAAGGGCATGCAGTAATTCAAGGCATGTAAAAAGCGCCGCTCGGAAATCCAGCGACGCTTCTCAACAAGCTCTTGATGCAGAACTGCGATCTGACCGGCGGGCCCACCAAAACTGATGAAGCCTAGCTTCGCCCAAAACTTAAGAGCTTGCTTAATGGGATCGTTGAATTGGGTGATGCTGACCTACTCAAGCATCTTCCATTCCGCCGATCACTTGGCTAAAGCCGTTATCGACATAAATAATTTCAGCAGTAATGCCGTTCGCTAAATCGGATAACAAGAATGCTGCGGTATTGCCAACATCATCAATAGTTACATTACGACGGAGTGGTGCCGTTTGCTCGACCGCCTCAAGAATTTTGCCAAACCCTTTAATGCCTGAAGCTGCCAAGGTTTTGATCGGACCAGCAGAAATGCCATTTGCCCGAATACCCTTGGGGCCAACAGAGCCTGCAAGGTAACGCACTGAGGCTTCAAGAGATGCTTTTGCTAAACCCATGGTGTTGTAGTTAGGAACATTTTTGAGTGATCCTAAATAGGTGAGGGTTAACAAAGAAGATTTATCACGCAACATCGGCAATGCTTCTTTTGCCATTGCAGGAAAGCTATAGGCAGAAATGTCATGAGCAATTTTGAAGCCTTCGCGCGAGAGTCCTTCTAAAAAGTCACCCGCAATCGCTTCGCGGGGAGCAAAGCCAATGGCATGCACAAAACCGTCAAATTGAGGCCACGATTTGGCTAAGTCTTTAAAGAGGGCGGATATTTGCTCATCACTGCCGACATCGCAATCGAAAATGAGTTCGGAATTGAATTCTTTTGCAAAATCAACGATGCGGTCCTTGAATCGCTCGCCTACGTAAGTAAAGGCAAGTTCAGCGCCCTCGCGGTGGCAAGCCTTGGCAATGCCATAGGCAATCGAGCGGTTGGAGAGGAGGCCGGTGATGAGGATTTTTTTGCCGGAGAGAAAGCCCATGATGTGTCCTTTGCTTCAAATATGATTTGCTATCTACAATTGTTGCATATATGCCAGCTCAGACCCCTTTTCGCTCATTAGCCCGCTTCATACTGCCAGCCCTCTTCTTGGCGGTGGGCAGTTATAGCGCGTTGGCTGGCCAAGGAATTGCTCAGTACGGCAAGCCAAAGTACCCTGAAGGGTTCGCTCACTTTGATTACGTTAATCCAAATGCACCAAAGGGCGGTACCTTAGTTCTGCCGAACCCAGGACAAAGGACTAGCTTCGATAAATTTAACCCCTTTACTTTGCGTGGTATCACTGCACCGGGGATTGATTTGATGTTTGAGTCTTTAGCCGAAGGAAGCGCTGATGAAACTTCCAGCGTTTACGGTCTACTTGCTGACAATATTGAGGTGGCAAAAGATCGCAGGTCGGTTACGTTTCATATCAGACCCCAAGCAACATTTTCTGATGGCAGTCCCGTATTAGCTGCTGATGTGAAACACAGCTTTGATGTGTTGATGAGTGGCAAAGCCCATCCGCGTTACAAAACGACTTTTGCCGACATTTCGTCGGCAGTGATCGTGTCCGATAGGGTGGTGCGCTTTGAATTTAAGAGTGATAACTCCGAATTGCCAATTCTTGCGGGAACACTGCCAATTTTTTCTCGCAACTGGGGAAAGAAGCCTGATGGATCCCTGATTCCATTTGATAAATTGGCTTTCGAGGCGCCCATTGGAAGTGGGCCATACCTGATTGAATCCTTTAAGGCTGGCAAATCCATTACATACAAGAAGAATCCACAGTACTGGGCTGATCAATTAAGTAAGCCATTAAACATTCGTGTTGGTTTTTATAACTTCGATCGTGTGCTCTATAAGCTCTACAGCGATGATGCCGTTCGTTTAGAGGCATTCAAAGCAGGTGAGTTTGATGCGCTGGTAGAGTATCGCGCCAAGATTTGGGCAAAAGGATATGTTGGCCCTAAATTTGATAATGGCACACTATTGAAGAAAGCGTTCCTTAATCACAATGGTGCTGGTATGCAGGGATTTGCGATGAATGTACGCAAACCGCTTTTTCAGGATGTGCGTGTTCGCCAAGCATTAGGGCTAGCATTGGATTTTGAGTGGCTCAATCGCCAAATCTTTTTTGATCAGTACGGTCGCATCAACAGCTACTTTACGAATAGTGACTTGAGCGCCAACTTTGATGGGCCACGCAAGCCAACGGAAGCAGAGCTAAAATTGTTGCGGCCGCTGAAAGCAAAGTACCCACAGTGGGTGCCAGATGCGGTATTTAGCCCCATGCCGCCAGCTCCCTCCACCAAACCGCCCGGAAGCTTACGCCAGAATTTGCGTCAGGCTAGAGAATTGTTAATGCATGCTGGCTGGCAATACCGAGATGGCGCATTACGGAATGAAAAGGGCGAACCTTTCCGAATTGAGATGGTCGAGAACGGTGGATTTTTCATGCGGATACTCTCGGCCTATGGGCGTAATCTAGAAAAACTCGGGATTCAGTTGGATATTCGTACGAGTGATTTTGCGCTGTATCAAAAACGCATGAACGAATACGATTTTGATATGACCACAGTGCGTTTTCAAGACTCGCAAAATCCAGGTAGCGAACTCTGGGATCGCTTTGGCAGTCAAGCAGCAAAAGAAAAAGGTTCTGACAATGTGATTGGCATCCAATCACCTGTAGTGGATGTGCTTGTTGGAGAAATTACCAAGGCTCAGAATCGCGATCAATTGCGAACTGCTGCAAGAGCGCTCGATCGCGTGCTGTGGAATAGTTATTACGTTGTTCCTCAATGGTACAACCCCACGCATCGTGTCGCTTTCCGCAAAGAGATGCGCTATCCAAAACCGCCGTTATATTACCAAGCCGAATCTTGGATCATGCAGAACTGGTGGAAAGAAGAGGCTAAATGATGCAAGCTCAGATGCGTGCTTACATCATTAAGCGTTTATTGTTGATGATCCCTACCTTGCTAGGCGTCTTGACCCTAACGTTTGCGGTGGTTCAATTTGTTCCTGGAGGCCCAGTTGAGCAAATGGTATTAGAGCTCAAAGGGAAGGGCGATGCAGCGGTTGGTGGCACCGAATCCTCTGGATCAGGTGCGACGTATCGCGGTCGCCAAGGAATTGATGCGCAACGTTTAGAAGAAGTAAAAGCGCTGTATGGCTTTGATAAGCCACCACTTGAGCGATATTTCATGATGCTGGGCCGTTTTGCTACTTTTGATTTAGGGCACAGTTATTACCAACATGAAAGTGTTTGGCGTTTAGTCGTCTCAAAATTGCCGGTATCGATCAGTATTGGGTTATGGACATTCTTTATTACGTATCTAGTATCGATACCTTTGGGCATTGCAAAAGCGGTGCGGGATGGATCTCGCTTTGATGCGGTAACAAGCGCGATGATCTTAGTGGGGTATGCCATTCCAGGTTTTGTATTGGGAGTATTGTTGCTGGTGATTTTTGGTGGAGGAAGCTTTTTACAAATATTCCCCTTGCGAGGTTTAACGTCAGATGATTGGAGTGACCTCAGTGTGATTGGCAAGGTCCTGGATTATTTGTGGCATCTAGTACTGCCTATAACCGCATCGGTATTGGGTAGTTTTGCTGTGGTGACGATACTGACTAAAAATTCTTTCTTGGAGGAGATTCAGAAGCAGTATGTGTTAACTGCCAGGGCAAAAGGTTTAACAGAAAAACAAGTGCTTTGGAAACACGTCTTCCGTAACGCAATGCTGCCATTGGTAACGGGGTTTCCTGCCGCCTTTATAGGGACATTCTTTACCGGCTCGCTATTGATTGAAACCCTTTTTTCATTGGATGGCCTCGGTTTACTCTCTTATGAATCCGTGATGCGCCGCGATTATCCAGTTGTATTTGGCACTCTCTATTTATTTACCTTAATTGGTTTATTTACCAAACTCATTTCAGATCTTTGCTACGTTTATGTAGACCCTCGTATTCAGTTTGGTGCAGGGGGTGGTTCATGAGTCGTTGGCAGCGCTTTCGCAACAACCGTCGAGGCTATGCCAGTTTATGGATCTTTTTGATTTTGTTTGGTATCTCGCTATGTGCTGAGCTCATAGCAAACGATAAGCCATTAATCGTTCGTTATGACGGCCATTTTTATTTTTTTCCAATCGTAAAAAATCTTCCAGAGACCGCCTTTGGAGGAGACTTTGCTACGCCAACGGACTTTTTGGATCCAGATATTCGTCACAACATCACGAGTAAGGGAAATTGGGCTATCTATCCCCCCATTACCTATAGCTATGAGACCTTAAATTATTTTTCCCAAGTTCCTAACCCAGCGCCACCTTCGTGGCAAAACTGGTTGGGAACGGATGATCGTGGACGGGATGTACTCTCCCGACTGATTTACGGTTTCCGGCTATCGATCCTATTTGGTTTGGCGCTCACGATCGTAGGGGTAACCGTGGGCGTAATGACAGGTGCGCTAATGGGATTTTTTGGTGGAAAGTTTGATTTGATTTCTCAACGTTTAATTGAAATCTGGTCTGCAATGCCTGCGCTATATCTGTTGATCATCTTTGCATCTATTTTCAATCCAAGTGTTTTATTGCTCATTATTTTGTTGGCGGCATTTGGTTGGATGGGATTGTCGGATTATGTTCGTGCCGAGTTCTTTCGTAACCGTGCTTTGGAGTATGTTCGAGCCGCTAGAGCCCTTGGCCTAACGAATCTCCAAATCATGTGGCGCCACATTCTGCCGAACAGCCTGACCCCAGTCATTACCTTTTTACCGTTCCGTATGAGTGCAGCAATTTTGTCCCTGACCAGTTTGGACTTTTTAGGCTTAGGTGTTCCGCCGGGAACACCGAGTTTGGGTGAATTACTCTCGCAAGGTAAAGGTAATTTAGATGCTTGGTGGATATCGCTTTCCACATTTGTCGTTTTAGTAACGACATTGTTGTTGCTAACGCTTATGGGGGAGGCGCTGCGCGATGCCTATGATTCGCGCAAAGCCGGTCTGATGAGTGGGGGTCGCTCATGAGCTTATTGTGCTATGAAGATCTTTGCATTTCCTTTGGGGCAGGGCGTCGCGAGAAATTTGCCGTCAAGCATTTGGACCTAGAGATTGGGATCGGTGAGCGCTTAGCTCTCGTAGGTGAATCAGGCTCTGGCAAAACCTTAACTGCCTTGGCTCCTTTACGACTTGAGCCCGAAGGTGCAAAGGTATCTGGAAAAATTCTCTGGAACAAAAAAGATGGTAGCGGTACCGTTGATTTGCTTTCATTGCCCATTGAGGCGATACGTGAAATTCGTGGGCGTGAGATCGCCATGATTTTTCAGGAGCCGATGACGGCACTCAATCCGCTCTTTACGATTGGCAATCAGATTATCGAGGCTGTCCAGATTTATCAGCCCTTGCTATCCAAAGCTGATTGCATTGATGCGGCAATCGATTTGCTAAAAAAGACTGGCATACCTGAGCCTGAAAGACGCTTTTACTCCTACCCCCATCAACTATCTGGTGGTCAGCGTCAACGCGCCATGATTGCTATGGCGCTGGCATGTAAGCCGCGCTTACTCATTGCCGACGAGCCAACCACCGCATTGGATGTGAGCTTGCGTTTGCAAATTTTGGATTTGCTGAAAGAGTTGCAAGAGGAGTCCAAAGAGCATGGCGGCATGGGTATTTTGTTAATTACGCACGACCTTAACTTGGTAAAACACTTCGCGCAACGAGTTGCAGTGTTAAACCAAGGTAATCTCATGGAGTCTGGTCTAACAAAGCAGGTTTTTGAACATCCAACAGATCCATACACGCGTGCATTAGTTCATAGCGAGCCCGTACGCGAGCTCGCTCCCGTTATGCCATTAGCCCCAGTGCTACTAAAAACGGAAGCATTATCGGTTGCCTATCCAAGCTCCAAAACAACGTCTTGGTTTAAAAAAGCGCCGGCACATAAAGTGTTGAAAAAGGTGGACTTTCAATTAAAGCAAGGTCAGACAATTGGCGTCATTGGTGAGTCAGGCTCAGGTAAAACGACGCTGGGTATGGCCGTGTTGGGTCTACTGGGAGACACGACCGCGCAAGTAACGGGTGATGTAGATGTATTGGGTAAGGAGTGGCAATTACTCAAACCCGCTGAGCGCCGTGCGATGCGTTCCAGTTTGCAGGTGATCTTTCAAGATCCGTTTGGATCCTTGTCGCCACGCATGAATGTCTTGCAAATTATTGCAGAAGGTCTTGATATACATTACCCCAATCTCTCGCCGGCAGAGCGAGAGACACGAGTAGTGGATATGCTCAAAGAAGTCGGTTTAGATCGCTCCGCACTAAACCGTTATCCACATGAGTTTTCCGGAGGTCAACGCCAACGTATAGCGATTGCCCGCGCCTTGATTTTGCGTCCGCAAATTCTGATTCTGGATGAACCAACTTCGGCCTTAGATGTTTCCATTCAGAAACAAGTGCTTGCCCTCTTGTCGGAGCTACAGAAAAAGTACAACTTGGCTTACTTAATGATTAGTCATGACTTGGCAGTAATTCGAGCGATATCACACGAAATCATGGTCCTCAAAGAGGGCAGGGTTGTCGAGTTTGGTGATACCGAAACCATGATCAAGCATCCAAAGCAAATCTATACCAAGGAACTGTTCGCCGCAGCCGAGTTAACCTAGGCGTCTATATAAATACCCTGCTTGATGGGGCTATTTTGATGCATTGGGGGCTGTTTTTGCCTTTATTTGTGGGAAAAACGCTTAATAAACAGGGGCTTGTAATTTTTTGGGAGCCTTGGTAAATCAACGGTTCTTTGTTAAACTGAATCGATGTCACTCAAAAAGACACTTCTTTTTTCGATCCTGGGCTTATCTTTCGGTCTGGTTGTCTCGCTATCTGCGCTGGCCGCAGATACATCTGCCCCCACGCCTGAAGCAACGCCGCCATCTGCCGAAGCCGTAGTTCCTAAAGAAAGCATGTTCCAAGCAGGTAGAGCCTACATCGCTCGCGTGTCAGATCGTTTGGCTGATATGGTGACTGGAAAATCAGAAGAGCTGATTAATCGCGCCATGGAAGTGATTGGCGTGCGCTATCGCTGGGATGCTGAATTACCACAGTCTGGTTTGGATGGCAGCAGCTTTGTTGGCTATGTCTTTAAAGACAAATTAGGTTTCTTATTGCCACGTAAGTCTACGCAAATGAGTCGCGTTGGCAAACCGATTAGTCGTGAAGAATTGCAACCAGGTGACCTCGTATTTTTTAACACGATGCGCTTAACGTTTTCGCATGTCGGCATTTATGTTGGTGACAATAAATTTATTCACTCGCCTTCCAAAGGCACTAGTGTTCGTGTTGACGACCTTGGAAGTCTGTATTGGGATAAGCGTTTTGATGGTGCCCGTCGTCTCGATGGGAGCGACAACTTGGATGATGCTGAGCGTCAAGAGTTGTTGAATGAGGTAAAGAACCTCAAGCGTAAGTCTCGCAGCCTTTAAGGCCAAGGC
>CAZXSX010000060.1:3402-8288 GCA_964643245.1 uncultured Polynucleobacter sp. | reverse complement strand
AAGAAGGGGAGATGGATTGCTGGAAAGGCGCGTTCTAGATTAATACTCTGAAGCAATGAACTGCTATTATCGAAATACTACACTAAAAATGATTTGGGGTAATGCTGGCTACTCTAAAAAGAGGGGAAAACCACAGGCTCAATAGGCGAGCCTGTGATCAGGGATGATTACAGATGACTATCAATAAATGTGGTCAACTGGGATTTGGCCAAAGCGCCTACTTTTTGAGCAGCAACCGTGCCGTTCTTAAATAGGATCAGGGTTGGAATGCCGCGAATATTAAATTGGGCTGGTACGCCTTGGTTCTCATCCACATTCATTTTGGCAATTTGCAACTTGTCGCCGTATTCGCCGGAAAGCTCTTCCAGGATAGGGCCAATCATTTTGCAAGGACCACACCATTCAGCCCAGAAGTCGAGTAGAACGGGTTTATCGGATTTAAGGACGTCTTGTTCGAAAGAGGCGTCAGTTACATATTTAATGCCGGCACTCATGAAAATTCCTTATTTGGGCTTTATTAGTGACTTATGTTGTTATTGCGTTACAACGCTTATATTAGCAATAAGCGCAAGATCCTGCTCAAAATTGAATATTTGCCATAAAACCCGAACGATTCTATCTGCCTAATGTCACACCCGTTTCCCACCATTTCCGATCAAAAGCAATTGCAGACATGGGCGATCACGTCTGATGCCAGTGCTTTGGAGCAGTTGGCGAACGGTATTTGGAATTGTGCGGTGCAAACTGGACAACGCCCCCTGGTGGTGCTTAGCACTGCAGGTCCACTCATTGGGGTGAGGGCGGCTCTCGAGAAATACAAACCTGACAACCTGCCCAATACCATTGCGTTCTTACCCCAAGTCATGAGTTTTGCAGATTGGCTAGAAGCAGCACCAGGCGCATGGAAATTTCCGAAGAAACAAAGTGATTTGGAAAGATGGTTGAGCGTGTACTCCACGTTACGCAATCATCCAGATTTGCAGGCATGGTTTAAAGCGGAGACTGAGAGTGGCGCATGGGGCTTAGCACAAGCAATTGTGCAAGCATGCGACACATTATCCAAAACCATCAGCCCACAATTGCAGATACAACTTCGTGAGCTCATGACGCAAGATCAATCGCATTGGGCAAGTTTTACTGAGCAATCGCAAGCGCAGGCTCAGCAAATGCTTGATTCCACTATCGCGCAAGTCTATTCCGGCATGGCGCGTAAAGTAGTAGATCAAGAGACTAAAGTGTTGCTCACTTTTTGGCGATATACCGCTAGTGTGAGTGACCCCGCCTTTCGGAATCAGTTTGCAATGGCAGCTCATCTGGATGCGATTGCTAATAAAAATGCCCCTGCAAGACCATTGATTTGGGTGGAGACCGCTGACCCCACACCAATTGATCAAGAGATCATTCAGCAATTTCTTGGTGAGTATGCGCAACATGCGCCAGCCATCGAAGCCAAAATGGATTGGCGTGCAGTGGGGCTATGGCCTGAAGCGATTGGTACAGCAGATGCGCAATCACTTGCTGTGGCGAATGCTAAACACGCACGCAGTAGTCAGTGGCGTTTAATTTCTGCCAAGCGCTTTGAAGAGTTAGCATGGGCTACTGCTAAAAGAGTTGAGCAGCATTTGATCAATGGCAAGACCAAAGTCGCGCTGGTGGCACAGGATCGTTTGGTGGCCAGAAGGGCGCGAGCGCTACTTGCGCGTTTAGGCCCAGCACTCAATATTCGTGATGAGACTGGCTGGAAGCTTTCGACTACACGAGCGGCAGCAGCATTCAATAGTTGGCTGGAACTCATGAGGGCGCCAAAAGATGGACCAAGCGCAAAAGCATTGCTTGAGTTCTTGCAAAATCCATTTTTGGATCTTGAAAAAATCCTCGAGCGTGATGCAGCAGGATGTATTGATCTTATCACAGAGCTCGAAGATATTTTGGTGGCTAGCAAAGCGGAGTCTGGTTGGAAAACTTTCCATTTAGCCATTGAGGGTGCGCAAGAGTACGCCGTTAAAACTGTGAGTAAAGCGCTAAGTATGGCTTTATTAGAGCTACTCCAGTTTGTGAGAGAGCGCCATCACGAGTGGCTTAACCTTCAAGTGGACTGTAAAAAGGCCTATGACTTACTACTGAAAAATCTGGAGGCTACGGGCTTGGAGCAAGGTCTTGAGCAAGACTCTGCAGGCAAGCAGTTATTAGAGGTACTCAAAACGTTTGATTTAAGCAAAACGCAGTATCAAAACGTGCCGATGCGATTGAGTGAATGGTTTAGTCTATTAAAAACCGTGATTGAAGATGCTAGTTATCAGGAGGCTGGCAAGGAAGCACAGGCAACCCTGAGTATCTTGCCGCTGAGCTCAACGCGCTTGCGTAATTTTGATGCAGTAGTCATCGTTGGTTGCGATGAGCAACAGTTACCAGCGTATTCAGAGCCACCCTTATTTTTCTCTGATGCACTGAATCAACTCTTCAAGAGCTCAACAATTGCTATGCAGTTTGTACAACAAGCCAGAGACCTTTCTCAATTATTGGGGTCTTGCACTCATGTCGATTTGCTATGGCAAAGCAAGAGTAATAACGGTGAGCCATTGCGACCATCGGCGTGGATACAGCGCTTACAAAACCAGATTGAATGGGAAGTCATGCCAACGCAGTTTGAAAAGCGTCTTTTTGGTGTTAAGCCAATGGCAATGGCGGTAGCGCAGTTTGAAGAAGCGTTGCCGATGCCGCTGTCCATGAGTCCGAGTGCCTACAGGGCTTTGCGCGACTGTCCCTATCGCTATTACGTTCGCAGTCTATTGGGTCTACGTAAAAATAAGGAGTTTGATGAGGGTTTTGATGCCTCCTTAGCAGGGCAGACCTTGCATAAATTGCTGAAGTGTTTTTACCAAGCGCTCAGAACATATGAGCACACCAACCCTGTAATCAAAACGGATCAAAGTCAACGACGCGCCTGGATGGAGAAGAGTCTCTCACTCTATTCCGAGCAAGAGTTTGCTAAGTTAATCGAGGGCGATGCCAGGGTAATGGGTGCGTTAAGAGATTGGCAAAAACAAATCCCGAGTTTTATTGATTGGCAATTGCAACGAGAGCAAGCTGGTTGGGAATATTTTGACGGCGAAGTGAAAGTGGGATTTGATTTGCCGTTTCAGGACGACCAAGATAATCGTAAAACCATCCGCATCGAAGGTTTCGCGGATCGTTATGATGTTCAAAGCGAAAACGCCAAAGTTGCTTCGGTCATTGACTACAAGAATCAGCGTTTTGAGCGTGTGAAAGTGCGCGCTGAGCATTTGCTGGATGATCCGCAACTATTAATCTATGCTCGCGCCGCAAATGAAGATCAGGAGAGCCATAAGCTGGCAGGTCACCGGGTTCAACAGGCCGAGTGGGTTGCCTTAAAGGCTGATCTATCGAAGGGTGAAAAAGCATTGCGCTCTCAGGAGGTGGGCGATATTCCTGCTTTGCTAGAGCGGTTCACGGCACAAATTACGCAGGACGTCGAACAACTTTGGGCTAAAAAACCCATGCAAGCTTTTGCGCCTGAGGGTGTATGCCAATACTGTGAAGCGCGTGGTATTTGCAGAAAGGGTGTCTGGTAAGTCAGCGAATGAGTGAGCTAAACAACATGCTTCCAGAAAAGCAACCCTATTCAGAGGCACTTGCCTGTGATCCCAAGAGATCGGTCATGGTTTCTGCCTGCGCTGGTAGTGGCAAGACGTGGCTGTTGGTTGCGCGTATGGTTCGTCTCTTGTTGGCAGATGTAAAGCCACAAGAAATTCTAGCGCTTACCTTTACCCGCAAAGCTGCCCAAGAGATGCGTGATCGTTTATATGGCTTGCTCGAGCAATTCTCAAAGGCGGATGACGCAACGCTTATTAAAGAGCTCATGGTGCGAGGCATGGAGTCAGATCAGGCAAAGCATGCGTTACCAAAAGCCCATATGCTTTTTGAGCAAGTATTGGCGAACCCTCAGCCCATTGTGATTGATACTTTCCACGGCTGGTTTGGCAAATTATTGGGCGCGGCACCGGTAGCGTTGGGTATTCAGCCGGGGTTTATGTTGCGTGAGGATGCTAAGCGTTTACAAGAAGAGTGCTTAGATGATTGGTGGGGTGATCTCACATCTGAGCACAAAGCGTATTACGACGTTTTATTAAAGCAACTCGGTTCCCATGAGGCGCAAAAACTCCTCATGGGAAGAGGAAGCCTCTTTAAGCAACGGGGTGCTTGGACATTTTTCGCGAAAGACTGTAAGCAGGCAGGCATTGACCCCATCGAGCGTCTTCAGAAAACGCTACACAAACTTCATTTGCCAAATCCATTGTTAGCGCTGTGGAATGCGCCAAATGCATTGGCAGATTTAGAGTTCTTAGAGAGATGTTTTGCCAATAGCAGCACTCAGGATAGTGATTTGTTGGAGTATCTCCGCCCAGCAATTGCCTGCAAGCAGCGCGCGGGCGATGTAATGGATGTGGTGAGTATTTTCCAAACCACCTTCTTAACAAAGGATGATCCGAAATATCGCAGTAATAACAATAAGGCGTTAGGAGGGGCAAAAAAATACCTTGAGAAACTCGGCGAGGCACATCGCATCGACGAGCATGTTGTTATCAAGCAGGCTTGGGGCCATGCTTTTGAGGATTATCTACTCTGGCAAGCGGAGCAAGATGTCAATGTCATGAATGAAGCTTGGTTTGCGCTAAATCAGTCCATGATGGCGCACGCTAATGCCGCTAAAGAAAACATGCGCGTTCGCGACTTTGATGATTTAGAGATTGGTGTGAGTTTGCTAATGGGCGATTCGGCCAATGCTGCCTACTTGCAGTCACGACTAGATGCCAAGTACAAGCAAATATTGGTGGATGAGTTTCAAGACACCAATCGGTTGCAAT
>CAZXSX010000060.1:0-3392 GCA_964643245.1 uncultured Polynucleobacter sp. | reverse complement strand
TCCGTTGCAATGGCATATCTTGCAAGCATGGTTAGGAGGGTATAGCGAGGGGGATGAGAAGCCGAAAGTGTTTATCGTTGGTGATCCAAAACAATCGATTTATCGATTTCGTCGTGCTGACCCAAGATTATTCATTAGTGCCAGTGCATTTTTGCACCAGAACTTGGGTGCCGCTTACATTGAGCAAGATAAAACACGCCGCAATGCTCAGCAAATCAATCAAGCGGTAAATGCGATCTTCCTGGGTGAGCAAGTCCCACCGGAATACCCCTATACCGCACAAGAAACGCTCTGGGAAGGCCCTAAAGACAATAAACCTGCTGATGCTTATGCAAATCAGGGAGAGATTCACCTACTGCCATTAATTCCGTATGTGGAAAAAGTGGAAGAGGTGAGAGAGGGTAGTGCTTTTGATACGGCCATTGCTGACTCTAGCGAAACCGTGGTTGTGGTTCAGCGTCAGCAAGAAGGAGAAAATGTTGCGCGCTTGATTAAGGAAGTGATGGCCACTCGCAAAGTGGCAGATAAAGAGAATGGAAGAGAAGTTTGGCGCGCCGCGAGGGCAAGCGATTTTTTATTGCTGGTTAAACGTCGTAAATATTTGACGCAATACGAAAGAGCGCTCCGTGAAGCGGATCTGGCATATGAAAGTTCCCGTTTGGGTGGTTTATTAAATACGCTGGAGATTGATGATCTGATTGCGTTGTTGACGGTTCTGGTAACGCCTCGGCACGACTTACCTTTGGCACAAGTTCTGCGCAGTCCGATCTTTAGTTTTACAGAAAGGCAAATGCAACAGCTCGCAGTGGCGATGACTTCTGGTCTATACCGTTCTTGGTGGGATGCTCTGCAAGATAGCCAAGACACTGGTTTGCGGGTGGCTGCACGCTATCTTAAACATTGGCATCTGCTTGGCGAGCGTCTGCCAGTACATGACTTATTAGATCGCATCTATCAAGAAGGTGATGTACGGGTTAAATACGCTGCCGTTTGTCAGGAAATTGACCGCCCACAAGTATTAGCAAATTTGGATGCTTTCTTGGAAGTGGCGCTCAATCAAGATGGCGGCCAATATCCCAGTTTGAGTCGCTTCATTCAGGAGATGAATGCCAAGCGTCGTGGCGATGACGATGAGGCGCTAGATGAGGGTGATGTTGAGGCGGCAAGTGATGATAATCTTGTGGATATCGATGAAGAAAATGAGATGTCAGACGAGGATCGTCATAAGCGCGTGCGCTTGATGACGATTCATGGCGCGAAGGGGTTGGAATCCCCATTTGTCATCATCTTAGATGCAAACAATACCGATACTAATGTGGACTATAGCGGTGTTTTGATGGATTGGCCTCCTGAAAAAGAGAGTCCTTCCCATCTTTCTCTCTTTACCTCTAAAACATTAACGAGCCCACGTATTGAACTCCATGAAGAAGAGAAGCGCATTGGTGAAAATGAGAACTGGAACTTGCTTTATGTAGCAATGACCCGTGCGCGTCAGGGACTTTGGATTAGTGGCAATGCCCAGAAACCCCCGAAGAACAACCTGGATGGATTCGATAAAACCTCCTGGTACGGAAAAGCCAGCGCCGCTGAGGTACCCATCTATTCACTTGCCCAAGATTTGGCGAATCAGTCGAAAGATGTCCCTGCTCAGCCAACAAATACAGTGGAAAGTATGGTCGACGATTTTGTCTTGGAGTGGAAGCCTGCACAAGAAAGTCAGGCCCAATTGCTGCGCGATATCGAAAGTGGCATCACGGTCGAAGTATTTGCTGGCGAAGAGGAGAAAGTGCCAGAGCCTGATCCTGAGATCTTGGAAGAGGGCGTGCACTTTCATAAGTTACTGGAGTTTGTGACAGCCGACTCTTCCAAAGTGCAAGCGCCCCAACTGCCAAGTGAACAAGAGCTGATGCATTGGTTGGGAGTGGATCAAGTACACGCCACCAAAGCATTGGAGCGTACAAAAAATGTATTGGAGTCGCCAGAACTCAAGCCTTATCTTGCATCGGGTCAATGGATCGCCGCGTGGAATGAGTTGGATATTGCTAGCGAAGAAGGTAAGAGCTGTCGTATGGATCGCTTAGTTGAGCTCGATGATCACATTGCCATCCTTGATTACAAGCTCACCATTCCCGAAGTGGGAACCGAAAAATATGAAAAATACCGTGAGCAACTCCAGAATTACCAAAAGGAGCTCGCCCGTATTCGCAAAGACAAGCCCAACAAGGCCTACCTGATCTCCGCAGGGGGTAAATTGCATCAAATTGGCTGAACAAAGCCGCCTTGAATTTCCGCTAAATACCCCTATTTAAGTGGGGAATAGCAGAAATACCAAAACTAGAGATAATCAAATTGCAAGAAACATCCTATAAGAGGAATTGTGATGAAAATGCGTAACTTAACCAATGTGTTTGCCAGCGTATGCGCAGCAGTTCTATTGCTAACGAGCAATTTTGCTTTTGCGGAAGCTGCTTTGCCGGAGGTTTATCAAGCAGTTCAATCGGGGCAGTTAGCGAGAGCGGATGCCATGATGAAAGAGGTTTTGCAAAACCATCCGAATAGCGCCAAAGCACACTATGTTGCTGCCGAGTTATACGTTAAAGAAGGAAAACTAGAGGTTGCGCTCAATCATTTTCTGAAAGCGCAAAATCTCGCACCAGGATTGCCATTTGCACAACCAGAGTCTGTACAAAAGTTGCAGGTGCAATTGGCGGGTGGTGCAGTTGGTCCTGTTGCGAGTCAAGGTTCGATCTTTAGCAACCCACTCTTTTGGGGTTTGATTGCCATCCTGTTGGTAGGCATCATTATTGTGATGAGACGTCGGAAGGCAGATGCGGTCGAAGTCTATAGCCCTTATATACCCATATTAGGATATTTTTCTAATCTGTGTAGATCCAAATTAAACCACCGATACTCCTGAGAATAAGCTCCGCCATGACTAATTATGATCCAAACTTTGGTGTGAATGACGCTAGTTCGTGGGATAATCACCGTAACCGACAGTAAGTGTCCATTGTTCCAACAAAATAGAATATCTGCGGATTAGTTGTGGACGCTGTGTCATACTGCGTAAACACAGAATCAGGCCACGATTTCAACCAAATGAATAGCAAAAAGCCAATGTATAACGCACCTCGCGCTGGTTATCATCCTGGCACGCCCGATGGCCCCGCTGGCTATCCTCCTGGTTATCCTAGGGCCCCAGCTGCTGCTGGTATGGGTAGTGGTCTCATGGGAAGTTTGGCAACTGGCGCGGCTTAACGATGTTGGACCACCTACTTGAATCAGATTTGGGTTGGCACTACTGTGCCCACCTTCATGACCGCCCATCAAACTACTCGCAATCGCTTGGCCGGCAACCATGCCTGCACCTAAAGCCGCGCCAGTTGCCAAAC
>CAZXSX010000059.1:0-8369 GCA_964643245.1 uncultured Polynucleobacter sp. | reverse complement strand
GCTTGCGCACTGCCAAAATCCAAACTATTGGCAGGTTGCACAGCAACCTCATGACCCATTGCGCGCAGACCATCCACAACACTTTGCGGCATTGCAGCTTCGACGGTAAGCTTGCCAAGATCATCAATGCGCCAACGTGGCGCATCCGAACAAGCTTGAGGGTTAAGATACTCATCGACAAATCGCATCACAAATTGAATATGACCTTGGGGTTGCATATTGCCACCAATCACTCCAAATGCCATCGCAGGCTTACCGGCTTTCGTCAAAAATGCTGGCAAGATAGTATGAAACGGGCGTTTACCAGGAGCAACTTGATTGGGGTGTCCTGCATTTAAGCTAAAACTCATACCGCGGTTATGGAATGCAATCCCCCCCTGGAGATACGACGCCAGAACCAAAGCCTTTAAAGTTGGACTGAATATAAAAATCATCATGCCCGACTCATCTGCAGCGCATAAATAGACCGTACCACCTGAATGGGGGTCACCAGACCCATAACTACCCGCTTTATTGTGGTCAATCATGGCTGCACGATTGGCTAGATAATTGCGATCCAATAGATTTGATGGGGGAATACTCATGGAGCGTGGATCGGAGACGTAGGCATAGGCATCTGCGAACGCTAAACGCATCGCTTCAATTTGCAGGTGAATGCGCTGTGCAGAATTTGCAGGATATTGCTTGACATTGGCTGGTTGCAAAATGCCAAGAGCCATTTGGGCAGCAATACCGGAACCATTGGGTGGGATTTCGTGAAGGGTATATTCACCATAATCAAAGGCGAGTGGCTCCACCCAATCGGGTTTGTTATTGGCAAAGTCTTGCATGGTGAAGCATCCACCAGTTGCTTGCGCAAACTCCACCATACTTTGAGCAAGGGCGCCTTTATAAAAAGATTCGCCTTCGGTTGCAGCGATTTCGTTTAATGTTTTTGCTTGTGCTGGGTGCTTCCAAATCTGACCCGCTTGTGGTGCTTTACCATCGATAAAAAGGACTCACTAAAGCCCGGTTGATTCTTCAAAATCGGTACCGCTTCACGCCATTGGCGAGCAATGACAGGGGAAACGGGAAATCCATTTTTGGCATAGGCAATCGCACGTTTGAATAATTGGGTAAAAGGTAGCTTGCCAAATTTTCTGGAGAGTGCAACCCAGCCGGCTACCATACCGGGGACGGTAACGGTATTCCAGCCGATCAAATCCATGACTTCTTTATCTGCAAAATATTCAGGAGTCCACGCGGCAGGAGCGCGGCCTGACGCATTGAGGCCATGCAACTGATTGCCGTCCCACACGATTGCAAATCCATCGCCACCCAATCCATTCATGGTGGGTTCAACTACGGTCAGGGTGATCGCAGTGGCCAATGCCGCATCCACAGCATTGCCGCCATTTTGCAGTGCTTCGATACCAGCCTGAGTTGCCAAAGGCTGTGAGCTGGCAACGGTATTTTGGGCTAGAACAGGCGCGCGACCGCCACCAAAAGGAGTGGAAATGATCATGGATTGCTATGTAGGGTTAGGTGAATTTAATCAACTTTAATGTTGGCGGACTTTACTACTTTCTCCCACTTGCTGGCTTCTTCAGCGGTAATCTCGACTAACTTTTCTGAGTTCGCAAACTGTGGATGAATACCTTGCGTGGCCATGCGCGCTTTAAAGTCTGGATTAGTCAATATTTTCCGAATTTCCTTTTCCAATTTGGCAATAATCGCTGGTGATGTTCCTTTTGGAACATAAATTGCGTAAAAATTTTCAACATCAAATTGCTTCATACCATCTTGACCTAATGTTGGCACGTTTGGCATGAGGGGAGAGCGTTCTGCTGCTGCAATGGCAATTGGCCGAAGTTTACCGCTCTGGATGTGTGGCAGTGATGCAGTGACACTATCAAACATCATCAAGGTATTTTCAGCAATTAAGTCTGGCAATGCAAAGCTATTGCCTTTGTAGGGGATGTGGGTTCCAGTGGTACCAATACGCTGCATGAATAGAGTTGACTCTAGGTGAGAGAGGCTGCCATTGCCTTGTGAGGCGTAATTAAAATTTCCCTTTTCGATTTAATAAATGCAATTAACTCTGGAAGAGTTTTTGCGGGAACGCTGGGATTCACGACAATCAAATGGGGGATTGTGCTAATTAAAGCAACCGGTGCAAAATCTTTTTGTAAGTCGGCGGGTGGATTTGAATAGCACTGAGGAGATCGATTGATTTGTCATAGCACTAACATGAATGGTATAGCCATCGGGCGCTGCTTTAGCAGCAGCTTGCAGGCCAATCATCCCGCCCCAGGTTTGTTTTCCACCACGATGGATTGTCCAAGTGCCTCAGCTAGTGGAGCGGTCACACTGCGGGCAAAGATATCGGTTGAACCCCCCGCAGGAAAGGAAACAATTGCCACCAATGGTTTCTTGGGCCAATCTATATCGGGCGCCGCCCAGGCTGAATTCATCAAGCCCATTAGGGCGCAGGTGCTCAATAGCAGGGATTTCAATCTGGTCATAAGGTATCCAATATTCCGTTTGGGATAAAAGGGTGGGTAGGTAATATAGTATTAGATATTCAAAAAGCACATCCATAAAAAGAGACGTTCATGACTCAAGCGCATCAGACTCCCAGTGAGATCGATATATCCGCATATTGGCTACCTTTTACGCCAAATCGGTATTTTCATCAGCATCCCAAGATCATGCACTCCGCTAAAGGTGCTACTCTGATGATCATGGGCGTAAGTTGTTTGACGGACTTTCGGGGTTATGGTGCTCTCCATTGGGACATGCTGATCCCAGATTGGGGCAGCCATTTCTCGGCAATATGAAACCATGGACTATTGTCCAGCGTTTCAGAGGGCTAGTGAGGCCACCTTTAGTCTAGCCACTCGTATTGCCAATATGGCACTAGCAGGGTTAAACAAAGTGTTTTTTACTAACTCCGGTTCAGAGGCTGTTGATACTGCCCTCAAGATTGCGATCGGCTATCACCGTGTGATAGGTAACGCCTCACGCACACGCATGATTGGGCGAGACCGCGCCTACCATGGCGTTGGTATGGGTGGCATGGTTGCGAACCGCAAAATGTTTGCCAGCATGATGATGCCGGGCGTGGATCATTTGCCGCACACGCTGAATCTTTCCCAAATGGCATTTTCGAAAGGGCAGCCTACTTGGGATGCGCACCTTGCCGAGGAATTAGAAAGAATTGTGGCTCTTCATGATGCGAATACGATCGCAGCGGTGATTCTGGAGCCAGTGCAAGGCTCGACTGGCGTCATTGTTCCACCACAAGGGTACCTGCAAAAGATCCGTGAGATCTGTACCAAGCACGGCATCCTACTGATCTTTGATGAGGTAATTACCGGATTCGGGCGCTTGGGTGCGAACTTTGGCGCGGATTGATTTGGTGTTACACCGGATATGATTACCTTTGCTAAAGCAATTACCAATGGCGTAATCCCAATGGGTGGCGTGATTGTGCGAGGTGATATTTATGAGGACATCATCAAACAGGGCGGCCAAGAACAGGCTATTGAATTCTTCCACGGATACACATACTCAGAGCATCCTATTCCAACGGCAGCTGCGCATGCAGTGCTCGATATTTATGGGTCGGATGGTTTGGTTAACAAGGCTAAAGCACTCGAGCCTATATTAGATAGAGAGTGGTTTGCATGCCATGAAAGGCAAAACAGGCATCAATGACATTCGGAACTTTGGACTTTCAGGTGCTATTGAACTTGAGCCAGTTCCTGGTAAGCCTGGGTTACGCGCATTAAAGGTGCTGGAGGCCTGCATTGAGCGCGGGGCTCTTGTTCGCGTAGCTGGGGATGTCATTGTGGGTTGGCCTACCTTTTATCTCCGAGGCCAAGAGATTGAATTTCTATGCAGCGTATTGAGCGATTCAGCGGACGCAGCGATGTAGATTACCTAAGGAATTACTATCGATTGAATAGATGATAAATAATGGGAATCGCAACGGCACTAATCACTCCGTTCATTCCCATTGCTAGACTTGCATACGTACCAGCTTCTGGATGAATGCTAAATGCTCTAGAAGTGCCGATACCATGCGCACCAATACTAATTGCAAAACCGCGTTGCCACCATGCTTTCATCTTCAAGGCATTAAGCACAAATGGTGCCAAGATCGCTCCAAGTATTCCTGTGCTAACTGCAAAGATTGCTGTTAGCGTGGGAGACACTCCAATCCGTTCAGCAATACCCATTGCAATGGGCGCCGTTACGGATTTGGGATACATGGCCCCAGTAATGTTGTTATCAGCGCCCAATAGGGTGGCAATTTCAACGGCACTCACAATCGAAACTAGGCCGCCAGCGCATAAAGAAACGATTAGCGGAATGGAGCTCCCTTTTAAGCTGCTCAGACCTCTGTAGATGGGCATTGCTAAAGACACGGTAGCAGAGCCCAATAAGAAGTGAATGAATTGTGCCCCCTCAAAATAGGTTGAATAGGGCATGCCGATCAATTGAATGCTCGTGGCAACAATCAAAATGGCAATCGCAACAGGATTGGTAAGGGGATTTTGTTTCGCATGCTTATAAATAGTGGGGCCAATTTGATATGCCGCTAAGGTAATGAATAGGGCAAACAGCGGACTACCAGAAAGGTAAACCCAGATTTTAACGATGGAGTGTTTTCACTCATCGCTTGCCTCGCGTTTATTTGATAAAAGACGAGCTATGAATGCAGTTGTCCCAATAGTCAGAATGACGCTCGCTATGAGCGCTGACGAAATAGCGAGCGCATTCGCTTTCAGTTGAGGTAAAAACAAAACAACACCGACTGCGGCAGGAACAAAAAGTAAACCAAGGTATTGGCTAAAACCATCCGCCACCAGCGCTAATTCAGCATTAATTCCTTTACGAAAGACCAACCAAAGCACTAACAGGACCAGACCAATTACGGGGCCCGGTAGCGTGGGGAGCAAAAATTTAGAGATAAGCTCGCCAATACTTTGAAAGAGAAGGATTTGTACTAGGCCAAAATCATGCCTCGATCTTACAGGCTCAAATTTATGTTGCAGAGCAACAAATAGTTTCTTGGTTAAGATAAACGCATAAAAGAAATAGGGTCTTATTAACAGAATCCTATTCATAAAAAAGTAGCACCTTAAAACAAAACAGAGACAAAAGGAGACTGCTCATGGCTGATTTGAATGTCAATGGCAAGAAGTACAAAGTAGATGTCGATCCTGATACCCCATTGCTTTGGGTAATTCGTGAGTAAATCGGACTTACTGGCACAAAGTATGGATGTGGTATTGGTGCTTGCGGTGCCTGCACCGTTCTTTTTGAGGGCCAAGCGATGCGCAGTTGCTCCTTACCAGTTTCAGCCGCTGAAGGAAAAAATTGAAACCATTGAGAGTCTAGAGAAGAGCGGACAACTTTCAAAAGTACAAAAAGCTTGGGTTGACAATCAAGTGCCACAGTGTGGCTACTGTCAGTCGAGTATGGTTATGGCAACAACCGCTTTGTTGCGCAATAACCCGAAGCCAACCGATGCGCAAATCGATGAGTCGATTACTAATATTTGCCGTTGTGGCACCTTTCAACAAGTGCGCGCAGCGATTCATGCTGCTGCTAAGGCTTAAGGAGACATCATGACTGCAAATGTAATGAACACCTCCCGTCGCCAGTTCGTTGTTGGTTCCAGTGCAATTGCCACGGGATTGGCTATTGGCTTTGACTTGCCTTTTATGCCTGCTGCCAATGCGGCGATGGGTACTGGCACCACTTCGATGACTCCATTAGCCACCCTTGAAATCGGGGTTTAGGTTGTGGTCAAACCAAATGATGATGTGATCGTTCGGATCGTTCGCTCTGAGATGGGTCAGGGTATCATCACTGGTTTGGCACAAATGGTTGCAGAAGAGCTTGAGTGTGACTGGAAGAAAGTTTCTTATGACTATCCAATCCCAGGGGAAAGTTTGAAACGCAAAGGAGTGTGGGGCAGTTACTCAACCGGCGGCAGTCGCGGCATCCGCACCTCAGAGCAATATGTTCGCAAAGGGGGCGCCGCAGCGCGCATCATGTTGATTCAGGCTGCAGCAAATCAATGGAATGTTCCTGCTTCAGAGTGCGTGGCTTCCAATAGCGTAATCATCCATACCCCTTCCGGTCGTAAAACAACCTTTGGCAAAGTTTCTGTTGCTGCATCTCAATTAGAGGTGCCAAAAGATATTCCATTGAAGGATCCTAAAGAGTGGAAATTGATTGGCAAGTCAGTCAATCGTATCGATGGTGTTGCTGATAAGGTCACTGGCCGACAAATCTATGCTATCGACTTGAAGCCGCCTGGAATGTTGGTTGCCAACATTAAGGAATCCCCTGTGTTTGGTGGCAAAGTAAAAAGTTATGACGCTACTAAAGCGCAGAGCATGAAGGGTGTTAAGAAGGTGGTGCAGGTAGGCGATTCTGCTGTGGCTGTCGTTGCCGAAACGTTTTGGCAAGCCAAGACTGCATTGGATCAGGTCAACATTGTTTGGGATAGCGGCTCAAATGGGAACGTGTCTAGCGCATCCATTAAGAAAATGCTAGAAGAGGGGCTAACAGCCGATGATGCATTTGTTCACAATACCAGTGGCGATGTGAAAGCTGCTCTATCGAGTACATCCCAGAAAATTGAAGCGACGTATTTCTATCCATTTTTGAATCACGCAACCCTTGAGCCACAAACGGCAACTGCTAAATGGACGCCCGATTCCTGTGAAGCATGGGTGCCAACCCAAGATGGTGAGGCATCATTGGCCGCGGTCATCGCCGCTTCTGGATTACCTGCAGAAAAATGCAACGTCTACAAGGTAAACCTGGGCGGTGGTTTTGGTCGTCGAGGTGCGTTCTAAGATTACACAACCCAGGCAGTCAATATTGCTAAGCAAATGCCGGGCACTCCTATCAAGTTGATTTGGACGCGTGAAGAGGATATGACTCAAGGTCGCTACCATCCGGTGATGATGTGTAAGATGACCGCCGCGATTGATGATAAGAAAAACGTGACCGGTTTGAACATGCGCTTATCCGGTCAATCCATTTTGTCCGCTGTTCGTCCTGCAGTAGTTGCGGCCAATAAAGGCAAAGACCCTCTGGCATTCCAAAGCGTTGAGCCAACTGGCGAGCACGGGATTACCTACAGCTTCCCCAATCTGACCATTGACCATGCTATGAGAAATACGCATGTACCTCCAGGTTTCTGGCGGGGGTGTAAACGTGAATCAAAATGCCATCTTCATGGAAACATTTATGGATGAGTTGGCAGAAGCAACCGGCATGGATGCTGTGGAGTTCCGTCGCAAGCATATGCAGCAGTTCCCGCGCGCCGTTGCGGTTCTCAATGCGGTAGCCGTATTGGCTGGACCAAACCTGCCGCGCCTGGCGTCTATCGTGGCCTAGCGCAAATGCGCTTATTCGGCAGTTATGTAGCTGCTGCCTGTGAAGTGTCGGTGAAGAATGGTAACGAAGTAAAAATTTATCGTATTGCTGCGACTACTGACCCTGGTTATGTAGTTAACCCAGCACAGGTAAATCGCCAGGTATCCGGTTCTTTCTTATACGGCTTATCCGCCTTATTTGAAGAAGAAATCACCATTGAAAATGGTGCTGTAGTGCAAAAGAACTCGATACCTTCAACTCGATCCGCTTGGCTCAAATGCCTCCGGTAGGGACCATCATCATTCAAGGTGGCGGTAAGGATTGGGGCGGCGTCGGAGAACCAACGATCGCAGTCGCTGCGCCAGCGGTATTAAATGCGATTTATCGCGCTATCGGTAAGCGTTATCGTACGGTACCACTGAAGAACAGCGGCATCAAATTGGTCTAACGCTCAATCGGGTGTGAGCGAACGTTTATGAGAACGAGGTGCGTCTTAGCAGTAGTTTTGCTGGGCGCCCTCAGTCTTCAATGGGTTAGTGCTCAAACAATAGAGAATGGTGTGATCGTTAAACCTTTAACGGATATACCTGGCGATCCTTCACGGGGTCGCGCTATTGTTGCTAGCCGCCAGTCAGGGTTATGCTTGCTGTGTCATAGCGGACCATTTCCTGAGGAGCGGTTTCAGGGAAATCTTGCTCCACAGTTGGGGGACAGTAGTGCGCAATACAAGGCGCCAGAGTTGCGAGCACGAATAGTGGATGCTAGCTACTTCAATCCGAATACCATCATGCCTGCTTATTACCGCACTGATCATTTACATCGCGTTGCGCCCAAATTTGCTGGACAAACGATCTTAAATGGGCAGGAGATTGAAGATGTCGTGGCTTTTCTACTCACTCTAAATGCGGGCAAACAATAAATGAAGCGTCAATGGATGTTTAATTATGCGCGCCGATCATGGTTGGCGAAATTCCGTAGCCTTG
>CAZXSX010000058.1:0-8462 GCA_964643245.1 uncultured Polynucleobacter sp. | reverse complement strand
ACCGCGGTTGTGATGCAGGGCTCTGTATTTGCACAGCAGGCAAATGATCCAAAATTCAACAAGATGATGAAGGATGGCTTTAGGGCCGAAGGTATTGCTGGTTTAGATCGCATAGTGCAAGATGAAACACAAAAATTTTGCTCTGATCCTGTATTTGCGAATAGTAAGCAGGGCGAAAAAATGCGCGACAAGATTCAGTAAATCAATATGGACAGCATTAAGCAACCTTCGGACGGTAAATATATTGGTGACTGGAAGAAGGGCGAAGCGATTGCTCAAAGTGGACGTGGCGCTACTTGGACTGACACAGCAAGCACTCCAATTGGTGGAGGGTGCTATAACTGCCATCAATAAGAAAGAAATTTCTTACGGAACAATTGGCCCCAGTCTTTGGAATTACGGCAAAATGCGCGGCTACTCACCTGAGGTTGTGACGTATACATGGAATCGCATCAATAATTCCAAAGCTTATAACGCTTGCAGCAATATGCCACGTTTTGCTCATTTCAAGCTCTTAAATGAGCAGCAAATTCAGGATGTGATGGCGTTACTCCTCGATCCTGCCTCTCCAGTTAATCAATAAAGTAGAAAAGCAGGCCGACAGGCCTGTTTTCATAAGGGAAATCCAATGTCATTAAGTCGCCGTGAATTTTTGCAGGCGTTAGCCATTGCATCTGCAGGTGGAATGAGTTTGCAATCGAATTTCGTTAGCGCACAAACTACTGCGCAAAAGTTCTATGACTTGCCAAAATTTGGAAATATGCATTTATTGCACTTTACAGACTGTCATGCGCAGCTATTGCCGATTTATTTTCGCGAACCAAATGTCAATCTAGGTATTGGTGCCCAAGAGGGCAAAACGCCGCATCTAGTTGGCGAATACTTCCTTAAGGCAAATGGTATTGCGCCAGGCACTCGGGATGCTCATGCATTTACCTACTTAGACTATGTGGCGGTGGCGCAAAATTACGGCAAGATGGCTAGTTTTGCTCATCTAGTAACGTTGGTTAAGTAGCTAAAGGCTAGTCGTCCTGGCGCTCAACTGCTTGATGGCGGCGATACTTGGCAGGGTTCTGGAACCGCCCTTTGGACCAATGGTCAAGACATGGTGGATGCTGCGCTGGCTTTGGGTGTAGATGTCATGACACCGCATTGGGGAATGACACTGGGTGAGAAGCGCGTCATGGAAATCGTTAACGGTGATTTCAAAGGCAAAGTGAATTTCGTTGCTCAAAATATTAAGACGAATGACTTTAGTGACATGGTGTTCAATCCCTACGTCATGAAAATATGAATGGCGTTCAAGTTGCCATTATTGGACAGGCATTTCCTTACACCCCAATTGCGAATCCGCGGTATTTTACTCCGGACTGGACCTTTGGTATCCAGGAGGAGAACTTACAAAAGACGATTGATGAGGTGAAGTCGAAGGGGCAAAAGTAGTTGTCCTTCTCTCCCATAACGGCATGGATGTTGACTTAAAAATGGCATCCCGCGTACGAGGTTTGCATGCCATTATGGGTGGTCACACACATGACGGTGTTCCAATTCCTGTGCAGGTCAAGAATAGCGGTGGAGTAACCCTCGTAACCAATGCGGGTTCAAATGGCAAGTTCTTAGGGGTATTGGATTTTGAAGTCAAGGGTGGCAAACCGGTTGATTTCCGCTACAAATTGTTACCGGTCTTCTCAAACATGATTCCAGCAGACCCTGTGATGTCAAAGAAGGTTAGGTCTCCGTATGAGGCGAAGTTGAATGAAAAGCTTGCAACCACTGAAGGTCTTCTATATCGGCGCGGTAATTTCAATGGTAATTTCGATCAATTAATTCTGGATGGCTTAATGGCGCAAAAAAATGCTGAGATTGCCTTCTCGCCAGGCTTTCGCTGGGGAACGAGTTTATTACCAGGTCAAGCTATCACTCGCGAGAATTTATTGGATCAAACGGCGATTACCTATCCCTATACCACCGTCACAAATATGAGCGGCGAGACAATCAAAACCATCTTGGAAGACGTTGCAGACAATTTATTTACCTAATCCGTATTACCAGCAAGGCGGTGATATGGTGCGCGTTGGCGGCATGCAATATACAATTGACCCGGCGCAAAGTGCTGGAAATCGTATTACCGATATGCGTTTGAATGGCAAGCCTATTGAAGCAAATAAGACCTATAAAGTTGCGGGTTGGGCGCCTGTTAGTGAAGAGGCAAAAATGCTGGCGGAGAACCAATTTGGGATGTGATAGAGCGTCACTTACGGGATGTCAAGGTAGTTAAAGCAGTGAAGCTCAATGAGCCCGTGATTAAGGGCGTTGCCAATAATCCTGGAATGGCACCAATTTAAATTTCACGGAGCGCTCCCATGATGAAAAAACTATTTGCTTATGCTTTGTCCATCTTGATTTCATTTGCTTGTATTTCTTTCGTAAATGCCCAATCTGGACAGATGAAAGTGGTTTATCACATTGACGACGCTGACACTCAAGGGTTAAAAGGACTGCGAAATATACGCAATCATTTGGACGTATCACCGCAAACGACCATTATTGTGGTGACTCATGCCAATGGCGTTGACCTACTTATGGAAGGCGCAAAAGATAAAAAGAACGGCGTGGAATATGCGCCATTGGTTGGCGCCCTTAAATCACGCGGTGTAAAGTTTGAGGTTTGTGAAATTACCCTCAAAAATCGCAACCTTAAAAAGGACCAGTTCACTATGGATGCGGATTTTACGCCTTCCGGGGTTGTTCGGGTAGCAGATCTTCAGTGCAAAGATGGTTTTGCCTACATCAAGCCATAAGACTTATGGGCTGGTATACCGCTAAAGGTTCTCACGCTTCAATATTCAAAGGGCTACTTTGTTTTCTACTTGCCATAGGAAATGCTTGCGCTCAATCGACTAAGTCAGCAGATCTTATAGCCCTCAAACCGCTTCAAGTAGCGCCTCATACCTTTTTTGTTCAGGGTCGACCCGAAATGGGAAGTAGCGCCAATCAAAACTTTATTTCTAATGCAGGGTTCGTGATCACTCCGGCTGGCGTAGTCGTGGTGGACGCCTTGGGTTCGCCCATTTCGGCCCAAAAGCTGATAGCGGAAATCAGAAAAGTAACCAATCAAAGAGTGGTGGCCGTGATTGTGAGTCATTACCATGCTGATCATGTATATGGATTACAAGAGTTTAAGAAAATTGGCGCAAAGATTTATGCGCAAAGTGAGGGCAGAAACTATTTGTCCTCTGAAACCGCTAAACAGCGTTTGATTGCATCCAGAGTCGACTTTGCGCCTTGGATTAATGCTAGCGCCCGTTTAGTTTCTGCCGATGTTTGGATTGATCAACAGTCAAAGCTTATGGTGGGTGGGGTGGAGTTTTTTATTAGCAGGGTAGGTCTTGCTCGTGCCCCAGAGGATTTAATGGCCTATGCGCCCTCTGAAAAAGTGCTGTTCGCTGGTGATTTGGTTTTTCGTGGCCGCATCCCATTTGTGGGCAATGCCGATAGCAAGGGTTGGTTGAGTGCGCTCGATGAGATTGAGAAAATCAATCCAACGATTGTCATACCGGGTCATGGAGCTTACTCGGCGAATCCTAAAGAGGACATTGCTTACACAAGGGAATACTTAAAATATCTGCGCGAAACAATGTCGAAAGCCGCCATTAATTTGGATCCTTTTGAGGATGCTTATCAGCAGGCGGATTGGTCTGAATACGAGGGGATGCCTTTATTTAGGGCCGCAAACCGTATGAATGCCTACAACGTCTATCTGTCCATTCAGGCCGAATAGCGCAATTTTGCCTATTGGGGCTTAAAATAGAGGATTAATGCTAAATCCTTGATTTGTAATGAAAATGATTTTTCTTCGAATCCTCACTGCGGTATCCTTCTCTGCGCTAATTTCTGCGCCAACGTTTGCTTCTCCAGATCTTGCAAATGGAAAAGCGATTGATCAGCAAAAGTGTTACGCCTGTCATGCAAAAAAGACAGGATTTGGTAATGGCGACATGATCTACACGCGCAGTGATCGGAAGGTTAAATCGAAGGCTGACTTAAAAAGAATGGTAGGCCTATGCAATACCGAATTGCGACTTGATCTTTTCCCAGAGGATGAAGCGGATGTGGCTGCTTTTCTTAATGAGCAGTTTTATAAATTTAAACCTCAATAACAATAACTGATTACATTTGCCGCTATGGAAGTTGTAGATATTCAATCCTTAAGTAAGTCTGTGCTTTGGGCGACCTTCGCCATTACGTTTTTGCTTGGAGCAATCATGCAAAAAACAGGCTTTTGCAGCATGGGCGCAGTGTCAGACGCATTCATTATGTCAAGCTGGGATCGTCTGAGGCAGTGGTTTTTGGCAATCGGGGTAACGATCGTTGGTTTTGCTTTGATGTCGTATTTCGGGCTGATTGACCCTTTGAAAAGTTTTTACACCAGCAACAAATTCTTATGGTTATCGACGATTGTTGGTAGTACTTTGTTTGGCTTCGGCATGGTTTTGGCATCCGGTTGCGGAAGCAAAACCTTGGTGCGGATCGGCGGGGGTAACTTGAAGTCCATTGTTTTGTTTATGGTTTTGGGGTTGACTGCTTACATGACCATGCGTGGTTTTTTGGGGGTGGTACGCATTAATACGCTGGACACCATTTTTATTGCATTTAATACCCCTCAGGATTTACCAAGCCTACTGAGCGCTCCCTTGGGTGTTGCGCGTGCAACGTTGCATCTTGTTCTTGGATTGATTATTGGATTTGCCTTCATTGCCTATGCGCTGAGTAATAAAGGTTTTTGGACGATCAATAATGTATTTGCTGGTGTGGCAGTGGGTATTGCCATCTGTGCGGTATGGTGGGTGTCAGGCAATCTTGGGTATGTGGCAGAAGATCCAAATACTCTGGAAGAGGTGTTCCTCGTAACCAATTCTGGACGTATGGAAAGCTTATCTTTTGTTGCTCCATATGCATACTCATTGGATTGGCTCATGATGTACAGCGATACATCGAAGGTATTGACGCTTGGTATTGTTGCGGTAGCCGGAATGATTTTTGGCTCCGCAGTAATTTCTCTGGCAACCAAATCATTTCGCTGGGAATCCTTTAGAGATACTGAAGATACTGCAAATCATTTGGTGGGTGCTGCTTTCATGGGCTTTGGAGGGGTAACTGCTTTGGGCTGTACTGTTGGCCAAGGATTAAGTGGTATCTCAACATTGGCGCTGGGCTCGCTTTTGGCATTGCCTGGATTTATATTTGGTGCTTATTTAGGACTGCGTTATCTAAAAATGCGCCTTGCTCCGAACCCATGTAGCTAACTATTACGACTGAAGATCAAATGCAAATAGATTGGCTTTCATTTACTCCCGTTCCTTCACTCGTGGGGGGAATGATTTTAGGGATCGCAGTAGCTCTTTATGTTTTACTGCATGGCCGCATATTGGGCATCAGTGGCATTATTTCTGGGTTGATCCATCCTAAGCAGGGTGATCGAGCATGGCGTATAGCTTTAACGCTCGGATTGATTACTGCACCTCTACTGGCTGCGCTGGTTTTTGAAATCCGTCCGATAGTTGAAGTTGATGCCGACTGGGTCGCGATTGTTATCGCGGGTTTATTGGTTGGCTTTGGTAAGCAATATGGGTCTGGGTGCACGAGTGGTCATGGTATCTGCGGACTCTCCCGCTTATCCCTGCGCTCACTAGTAGCAACAGTTGCTTTCATGAGCTCAGGATTTTTAATGGTGTTTGTTCTACGTCATTTGGTCGGAGGCTAATGTGAAAAAGCACTTCGGCTTATTCAGTCAATATTTGATTGGTGCGCTTTTTGGTTTTGGGTTGATCATTTCGGGTATGAGCAACCCGCAAAAAATTTTGGGATTCTTGGATATCACTGGTCCATGGGATCCCTCCTTGATCTTTGTGATGCTGGGAGCATTAATTGTTGGACTAGCGGGTTTTTACATTATTAGCAAGAGAACTGAGGCGTTTTTCGGTGGAGCGCTTCTTCATATTCCTAGCCGAAGAGATATCTCAAAGCCTTTAGTGATTGGAAGCCTCATATTTGGTGCTGGCTGGGGCATTGCTGGTTTTTGCCCTGGCCCAGCTTTAGTTGCTCTAGGAGCGGGTCATCTTAAGGCTTTCGTATTCCTGATTGCCATGTTAATAGGTATGGAATTTTGCGATCGTTTTTGTGTGGGACATAAAAAAACATCCTAATTACACCTGCTTTAGAATCGATCTTATCCGTAGTGATTAATTCTTAGTTAAAGAAGGTGCAATGAGTCTTCCCATTACTTGTCATAGTAACCAATTCGGTACGCTCGGTCAGATTGATGCCAGCCACTTAGCAGAAATTGCCAAACAGGGTTACAAGAGTGTCATTAACAACCGTCCTGATGGCGAAGGCGGGCCAGATCAGCCGAAAAATACTGATATTCAAGCGGAAGCAGAGCGCTTGGGTTTGAACTATGCCTTCTTGCCAGTAGAACCTAGTGCGATCACGATTGAACAGGTTCAGGAAATGGCGCGGTTGCTTCAGACGATGCCTGGTCCAATCTTGGCGTTTTGTCGTTCTGGTGCGCGTTCTACCAACTTGTATCAACTTGCATTGCAAGTAAAGTAAAGATTTAGTTTCTTCAAATGCGCATCGAGATTCCAGCGGAACGCAAATTCGTTCATGAAATGGTTGCCACCATACGTTGGGGTGATATGGATGCGTATGGTCATCTCAATAACACTGTCTACTTTCGGTTTATGGAGCAGGCGCGTGTGGAATGATTACATCCTTGGGTTACCAAGTCGCTCTCGGTCAAAATACTATGGTGATGATCAATGGGTTTTGTAATTTCTACAAGCAAGTTACGTATCCAGGTGATCTGATTCTGAAGACGTCGATTGGCGCCATTGGTCGCACCAGTATGGATGTATTTAAGAGCATGGCTTTAACTACCGCTCCTGATGAGGAAGCGGCCATTGGTGGCGCGACAATGGTATGGGCCGACCTTGCTACCAGTACATCAGCTCCTTGGCCTGAAGACATTTTGCAAAAGATTCGCTAATGCTGCGTGATGCAACCTAGCAATCCCCATATTCTCAAGCTGGATCAGTTTTCGCTCAAATTGGATCACTTTGATTTAGTGATTGATGTTCGATCGCCAGCAGAATTTGCTTTGGATCATATTTCAGGCGCGGTCAATTTTCCGGTGCTCAACAATGAGGAGCGCGCCCAAGTTGGCACGCTATATAAACAAGTTTCTCCATTTGCAGCTAAGAAACTGGGTGCTGCATTAGTATCGCGGAATATTGCGAATCATCTTGAACAGCAGCTTCTGGAGATGCCCCGTGAATGGCGCCCGTTAATTTATTGTTGGCGAGGTGGAGAGCGTAGTGGCGCCTTTACGCATATTCTGAATCGCATTGGCTGGAAAGCAATGCAATTGGAGGGTGGTTACCAAGGCTTCAGACGTACAGTCATCAACGACTTAGAGGATGCAGCAACCCGATTCTCCTTTTGGGTCATTTGTGGAATGACGGGTAGCGGTAAGACAAGGGTGCTGCGTGAGGCTCAGACTCTAGGAGCACAAGTGCTTGATTTAGAGGCGCTGGCCATTCATCGTGGTTCTGTTTTGGGGAATGAGCCCAACATAGAGCAGCCCACTCAAAAAGGATTTGAAACAGCCCTTTGGGATGCATTGCGTTCCTTGGACCCTGCAAAACCGGTGCTAGTCGAGTCCGAGAGCAAAAAGGTGGGTGGAGTTCATATACCGGATGCATTAATGGAAAAGATTCGTAATGGAGTCTGTATTGAGCTGAGATCAACTCCGCAAACACGGGTGTCTTGGTTATTACGTGAGTACCATCACTTCTTAGCCGATACCGATAATTTCAAGCGTAAGTTGGCATTGCTGACAGCGCATTATGGAAAAGTACAGATTGCCCAGTGGAACGAGGCAATTGATGCAGGTCAGTTTCCGGAATTAGTGGAAGAGTTATTAGTCAAACACTATGACCCGTCGTATCAATCCTCAATCATGCGGAATTTTCCACAATACCAACCAGAAAATTATGTGCAGCTTGATAACGATAGTGATGAGGCCTTTGTCAGGGTTGCAAAGGCTATCGTCGAAAGGGTAAGTGTTTAGCTAAACGCCTGAATGCCGGTTTGCGCGCGACCCAATATGAGTACGTGAATGTCATGTGTCCCTTCATAGGTGTTCACGACTTCAAGATTCATCATGTGGCGCACAACACCGTACTCGTCCGAAATACCGTTGCCACCATGCATATCCCGTGCCAAGCGCGCAATTTCCAATGATTTGCCGCAAGAGTTGCGTTTCATAATGGACATAATTTCTGGGGCTGCAATACCCTCATCTTTCATGCGGCCTAAACGCAGGCAACCTTGTAAGGCTAGAGCAATTTCAGTTTGCATGTCTGCTAATTTCTTTTGTATCAATTGATTGGCAGCCAATG
>CAZXSX010000057.1:0-8565 GCA_964643245.1 uncultured Polynucleobacter sp. | reverse complement strand
CATCAGAAGGCCCGACGGGTTAGGTTAAAAAAGCCTCAAAGAAACACGCTTATGAAATGAATGCGTTGTGGAATTTCTTAAGACACCAAAACTACTACGTACAGCTACAGCACACTACTTGCAAAAAATTAAGCAATTGCAGATTGATACCAATCCAAAACCGTCTTCACCGCTTGATCTATCGATAAATCTGATGTTTCAAGCACTTTTGCACCATCCGCAACTAACAAGGGTGCGGCGCCTCGACTACTATCTCTGGCATCGCGCTCCTGCAAATCTTGCAGCAAGTCTTTGAGTCTAGCAGAAATTCCCTTAGCTATCAATTGCTTATAGCGTCGTTCGGCTCTTGCAGCTGCGGTTGCGGTCAAGAAAACCTTCAAAACTGCATCTGGGAATATGACGCTGGCCATATCTCTGCCATCGACCACTAAGCCCGGAGACTGGCGAAAACTGCGTTGCAGACCCACTAGAGCAGACCTGACCTCTGGATGAACTGCTAAGGCAGAGGCTCTCAAACCAATATGCTCAACCCGAATGGCATCTGTAACATTCTCACCATTGAGGAAAATTTGATTATTTTTAAATGAAATCAACAACTTAGAAACTAAAAGGCCTAATTCTGGGCCATTTTTGACGTCAATTCCCTGCTTTTCGCTGGCTAATGCAACCAGCCGATAAAGGGCTCCGCTGTCGAGGTAATGAAAACCCAGTTTTTCAGCCACCAACGAAGCAACCGTCCCTTTGCCTGAGGCAGTGGGTCCATCAATTGCAATGACTGGGGGAAGGCTCATAAGGTTTAAGTTAGTTGACCACTTTCGCAAACTCCGCGAAATACGTTGGAAAGGTTTTAGCTACGCAATTTGGATCATTAATCTTTAATGCATTAGGTCCAAACGCAGCAAGTGAGAAACACATCGCCATCCGATGATCATCATAGGTATCAATACCTTCGCTAAGTGACTTCCAGTCACTTAGCGCAGAAGGTGCTTGCACAACAATATAGTCGGCACCATCTTCAACAACTGCGCCAACTTTTTTTAATTCTTTTGCCATAGCTGCAATGCGATCCGTTTCTTTTACACGCCAACTAGCAATGCTATTTAAACGCGTTGGACCCTCTGCAAATAATGCAGCGACAGCAAGCGTCATCGCTGCATCCGGAATTTCTGTGCAATCAATCGTGATACCATTGAGCTTGCCGTTCGCATTTTTTACGCCGGCAACCTCAATCCAATCTTCACCAGCAGTAATGTTGGCCCCCATCAATGCCAACGCATCGGCAAATGCGACATCACCCTGAATGCTGTCCTTGCCAACACCTAGAACTCTTACAGGGCCACGGCCAATGGCGCCCAGGGCTAAGAAGTATGAGGCCGAAGAGGCATCACCTTCTACCGACAGTTGGCCAGGGCTCTTATAAACAGCATCTGATATCTTTGCTGGAATGACAAACGATTGTTTATCAGGGCAGGCAACGATGACTCCGAAACGCGCCATCAGCTTCAAAGTGATATCAATATATGGGCGAGAAATGAGCTCGCCAATCACTTCAATACGAACAGGTTCAGTTGCAACCAAGGGCAATGCCATTAGCAATGCTGTCAAAAATTGGCTTGATACATCACCGCGTACTTTAACAACATCTTTAATCTGAATATCAGCCGCCAAAATCTGGATCGGGGGATATCCTTCTTGCAATTCGCATTCAATTTTTGCGCCTACTTGACGCAAGCCATCTACAAGATCGCGTATGGGTCTTTCATGCATGCGTGCAACACCCGATAAGCGATAGTTGCCGCCTTGCATAGCTAGCGCTGCAGTCAATGGGCGAATCGCAGTACCTGCATTGCCCATAAAGAGATCTGCCTCACGTGCCGGGAACTTTCCGCCACAACCCTCAACTACACAAACCTTACCCTCTTTATCGGTCACAGAGAGGCCTAGCTGTCGCAAGGCGTTACGCATTACTTGCGTGTCATCAGCATCTAGTAAGTTCGTGAGGGTGGTCGCACCTGTGGATAACGCTGCAAGTAGCAGTGCGCGATTAGAAATGCTTTTTGAGCCCGGCAAAACAATCAAGCCTTGCGCTCGCTTAAACGGTCCAATACTGATATCTGGCAAACCGCTCATTAAATTACATCCAAGTCTTGACGCGCTTTGCTCGCCTTATTAAATAATTTCTCCAAACCAGCGCCATCGTTTTCCGCAATCAATTTACGCATGTGATTGACGATCAATAAATATTGATCGAGCTCTTTCAAAATGGCCGTACGATTACCCAAGCAAATATCGCGCCACATCTCTGGGCTAGAAGCTGCAATACGAGTGAAATCCTTAAAGCCCGCACCAATATGACTTAACTTTTGCTCAGCATCTTCTGAGTTCACAACGCTAGCCATTAAGGCATAAGACAATAAGTGTGGTAAATGAGAGACAGCGGCATAGATTGCATCGTGCTGGACAACGCCAATCTTTTTGACTTCAGAACCAACAGCCTCCCAAAAGCCAGTAATCAGAGCCGTGTCTTGCGGAGAATTTTCTTGCAAAGGGCAAATAATCGTTTGTTTACCCTGAAATAGATCTGCTTTTGCAGCTGCGGCGCCATGTTGCGCGCCACCTGCAATTGGATGCGCCGGCACAAATTGACAGGCTTTCTTACCCAATACTTCTTTGGCAGCCAAAATGACATCACCTTTTGTGCTTCCGGCATCGGTAATCATGGTGCGAGACTCAAGATGGGGCTCCATTACTTCAAATGCTGCGCGCATTTGTGCTACTGGCACACAAAGCACAACAACATCCGACTGCATGGTTGCTTCTACCAAATCCACTACACCATCAATCGCACCCATCTTCAGTGCTTGATCTAAATTTTCTTTAGTACGACCAACACCCAATACTTTATTAACCACACCCGCCTGCTTTAAAGCCAACCCCAACGATGCGCCAATCAAACCAACACCCACTATCGTGACGGTTCCATAATTGCTAGATGGATTAATGATGGTCATTGAGAAAGTATTTCTTCTAAGGCTGTAATAAAAGCTGCATTTTCTTCGGGCAAGCCGATCGAGATACGCAACCACTGCGGCAAGCCATAATTACCTACCGGGCGAACAATAATGCCTCGCTTTAATAAGGCTAGATTGATTCGTGCACCAGCCTGATCATCATCGCCCACTTTCACTAAAACAAAATTGCCGGCTGATGGTAAGTACTGCAAGCCCAGCCGATCAAATGCATTAGTCAATTGATCATAGCCCGCACGGTTCAACTCAAACCCTTGCTGGAGGAACGCTTTATCTTGAAATGCAGCGATTGCTGCTGCTTGCGCCAAACTATTCACATTAAAGGGTTGTCGAATGCGATTTAGCAAATCGGTCAAATGCGGTTGTGCTACACCATAACCAATACGTAGACCAGCCAAGCCATAAGCCTTTGAAAAGCTACGGGACAAAATCATATTTGGGAAACGTTTCACCCATACAATGGCATCGTAACGTTGCTCAAGCGTAAGGTATTCGTTATATGCCTCATCCAACACAACGACAATATGAGGTGGTAGGGCAACTAAAAAATCCTCAATTGCTTTCGCGGTGAGATAACTGCCAGTCGGATTATTCGGATTGGCCACAAAAACCAACTTCGCCTGATCACCAGCAGCCTTCACGGCGGCCAACATAGCGGGAAGATCGTGACCATACGTTGCCGTAGCAGCAACCTCCACCGCCTTAGCGCCAACCGCTTGAGTAGCCAATGGGTATACAGCAAATGCATGCTTCGAAAATACAACCTTATCATCCGCCTGCGCGACCGCCCGGGCAGCCAACTCCAAAATATCGTTACTACCATTACCAAGCGTAATCCAATCTGTTGGCACGCCTAATTCTCTAGAAAGAATATTTTTAAGCTCGAAACCATTGGAATCTGGATAACGACCTAAGTCACTTGCCGCTTTGAGCATGGCCTCTTGAGCAGACTTTGGCATACCCAAGGGATTTTCATTGGAGGCCAACTTCACAATCTTGTTTTCGTCTAGACCATACTCGCGCGCAACCTCACTGATGAGGCGCCCGCCTACATATGGCGCGATAGCATGGATGTATTTTAGGCCAATCTTAGATGTCATGCGTGCTTTATGAATGAATTCAGCAGAATGAGGATACGAGCCAAGGTTCTTATAGAAAGCAGCAACCTCTCTCAATTCTTTTAGCGCTTCAACAACTTTTACATCGTCAGCATAACCGGCAATATCAATATAAAAGTGATATTGCCATGCTCCCTTGCGAGCCAGACGTGACTCAAAGCGGTTCATAGATACCCCGTGCTTTGCCAAAGGCGCCAGCAAACGATGCACTGCACCTGGCTGGTTATCTACCGAAAGCACCAACGAGGTCTGATCTTTGCCAGTGGGTTGGCCCTCGTAATTACCCACAACCACAAATCGCGTGCAATTGTGTGGATCGTCCTGAATTTGCGCTACTACCACTTGTAAACTATATGCTTCTTGCGCGGGGTCACCTGCAATTGCTGCCAATGACGAATCAGTAGCCGCTAAACGTGCTGCCTCAGCATTGCTGCTTACAGCCTGACGCTTTAATTGCGGTGCATGCACACTTAACCATTGCTGGCATTGCGCCAATGCTTGTGCGTGAGCACATACCGTGGATACACCATCGAGATTTCCGCTCTTCGTTAGTAAATGATGACGAATTGGCAACACTACCTCTCCGCTTATACGCATAGAGGAATCGAGCAGTAGATCTAACGTGCGCGAGATTACGCCTTCGCTTGAATTTTCAACTGGCACCACTCCAAATTGCGCTACACCTTTTTCTACAACCTTAAACACCTCATCTAAGCTTACACAAGGAAGACCTGCAATCGAGTGTCCAAAATACGTTTGCGCCGCTTGTTCGGAGAACGTTCCTACAGGTCCTAAATAAGCAATGGTTTGTCGGGCTTCTAGTGCTCTGCAAGCCGACATCACCTCTTGCCAAATCGCAGCAATACTATCTGGCAGCAATGGGCCCTGATTAATATCTTGTAGGCGCGCAACCACCTGGCGTTCGCGCTCAGGACGAAAGACTGGTGAGGAAAAACCGCCTTTGACGTGACCCACCTCTTGTGCTGCCCTTGCGCGCTGCGTGAGCAAATCTAAGATCTGCGCATCCAACGCATCAATTTTTTCCCTTAAGGGAGCTAAGCGCTGTTCTTCAGTACTCATTAAGCCCATCTTTCAAAGTCGCGCATAAATTCCACTAAGGCTTTAACACCTTCAATGGGCATTGCGTTGTAAATACTGGCGCGCATACCACCTGCAGCCTTATGACCCCGCAAAGCAACCAAACCAGCGGCATTGGACTGCGCCAAGAACTCTGCGTTTAGGTTCTCATCTTTTAGGAAGAAAGTCACGTTCATCCGTGAACGATATTCTTTAGTGACGCGATTTTCATACAAACTGCTCTGATCTAAGAAGCTATAGAGTAAATCCGCCTTCTCTTGGTTGCGTCTCTCAATAACTTTGACACCACCTTGTTTTAAAAGCCATTTAAACCCTAGCCCAGCCATGTAAATCGAGAATGTAGGTGGAGTATTAATCATCGATTGCGTGTTTGCTTGCACAGACCAATCCCAAATGGTTGGCGTGATCCCCATGCTATGGCCCAGCAAATCTTTGCGAACAATCACAATCGCTACACCCGATGGTCCAATATTTTTCTGCGCACCACCAAACCATACAGCACACTTACTGACATCCATTTCTTTAGAAAGAATGTTGCTGGATATATCTGCAACTAACGGAACATCAACAATATCCGGCACATCTGGAAACTCTACGCCACCAATAGTTTCATTAGCACAATAATGAACATACGCCGCATCCTTTGATAAATTCCAAGACGATCTTGGCGGAATCGTATTAAATTTTTCTGCAGCAGATGATGCCGCTAAATTTGCAGCGCCATACTTTTGCGCTTCTTTAAATGATTTTTCAGACCATATACCCGTAACCAAAAAGTCTGCCTTAGGGCCATTTTTAGCCAAGGGCATTAAATTCATTGGGATAGCTGCATTCTGTCCAAGGCCACCACCTTGCAATAATAAAATCTCATAAGAATCTGGAATATTCATGAGAGTACGAAGATCGTGAATTACCTCTTCATACACTTCCATAAACTCCTTGCTGCGATGACTAATCTCCATCACGCTCGTGCCCAGCCCGCGCCAATTGAGCATTTCGTCAGCCGCTTGCTTTAGAATCTCTTCAGGCAAGGTGGCAGGACCCGCTGCGAAATTGAAAATACGGCGGTCAAAAGTCATAACGTGATCGATCGTGCAGTTACGCCTTAAGCGTCACCAACCGCATCAGAATTGGTATCCGTCGCTGAATCTGCAGAAGCATCATCCTCTTCTACATCATCATCTGAATCACTCTCAGCAATACGTTGCAACCCAGAAAGACGCGTACCTTCATCCACATTAATTAGAGTTACGCCTTGTGTAGCGCGACCCATCTCACGAATTTCAGAGACACGAGTGCGAACCAAAACGCCACCAGTTGTAATCAACATAATTTGATCCTCTGGTGATACCAACGCAGCAGCAACTACTTTACCGTTGCGCTCTGTAGTCTGAATTGCAATCATGCCCTTAGTGCCACGACCATGACGGGTATATTCAGCGATTGGTGTGCGCTTGCCGTAACCATTCTCAGTAGCAGTCAACACACTGCTTGGAATCGGGGCACCATTCTCATCAACTGCTGCGGTTTGAGCGCCTTCGGCAGCCTCCGCAGGAGTCACTAACATCGCAATCACTTGGTGACCCTCACCCAAGTTCATACCTCGCACGCCACGAGCCGTTCTACCCATCGGACGCACATCGTTCTCATCAAAACGCACTGCTTTACCTGCGTCAGAGAACAACATCACATCATGCTGACCGTCTGTAATTGCTGCGCCTACTAAGAAGTCATCTTCATTGAGGTCTACCGCAATGATTCCAGCCTTACGCAGATTCGAGAAATCGGACAAGCGAGTTTTCTTCGCAGTACCCAAACGCGTTGCCATGAAGACGTAGTGGTCATCTTGATATCCCTTAATTGGGAGAATCACGGTGATTTTTTCACCTTCGATCAGGGGGAACATATTGACGATTGGCTTGCCACGCGAAGTACGACTACCCTGTGGAACTTCCCACACTTTGAGCCAGTACATACGACCACGATCGGAGAAGCACAGGATGGTGTCGTGCGTATTTGCTACGAATAAGGTATCAATCCAGTCTTCATCTTTTGTTGCAGCCGCTTGTTTGCCACGACCGCCGCGTTTCTGCGCACGGTACTCACTCAACGGCTGGCTCTTCATGTAGCCAGTATGAGAAAGCGTCACCACCATATCTTGTGGAGTGATCAAATCTTCTGTGAAGAGTTCGGTAGCATTCATTTCGATAAATGAACGGCGACCGTTATCACTACCTGCTGCACCAAACTCCGATTGCACTTCTTTAAGTTCGCTCTCAATGACTTGAGTAACACGCTCTGGTTTTGCAAGCAGATCTAACAAATCAGAAATCTCCGCTATCACCTCTTTGTACTCATTCACAATCTTATCTTGCTCAAGACCTGTCAAGCGTTGCAAACGCATCTGCAAAATTTCTTGCGCTTGACTATCTGACAAGCGATACAAACCTGTGGATTGCATGCCGTACTCTGGCAACAAACCTTCTGGGCGATAAGCATTGCGACCGCCTGGCGTATCAGTTTCAGCACGCGCCAACATCTCACGAACCATCAATGAATCCCATGCTTTACCCATCAACTCTTGCTTTGCAATAACTGGGTTTGCAGCAGCCTTGATAATGGCAATGAATTCATCAATGTTCGCCAATGCAACAGCGAGACCTTCCAGAACATGTCCGCGTTCACGTGCTTTGCGTAATTCAAAAATCGTGCGACGTGTCACCACTTCACGACGATGCTGCAAGAAATACTCAAGCATCTGCTTCAAGCTCAACAAGCGTGGTTGGTTATCCACCAATGCCACCATGTTCATACCGAAGTTATCTTGCAGCTGAGTACTCTTGTACAGATTGTTGAGAACAACCTCAGGCACTTCACCACGCTTGAGCTCAATCACAACACGCATGCCGGATTTGTCAGATTCGTCACGCAAATCCGAAATGCCCTCAATCTTTTTCTCATTCACAAGCTCAGCAATGCGCTCGAGCAAATTCTTTTTGTTCACCTGGTAGGGCAGCTCATCGACGATGATCGCTTGGCGGGCACCTTTATCCAGATCCTCGAAGTGAGTCTTTGCTCGCATAACAACACGACCACGACCCGTGCGATAGCCCTCACGCACCCCCTGAAGGCCATAAATGATGCCGGCAGTTGGGAAATCCGGGGCCGGGATGATCTCAATCAGCTCGTCAATCGAGCATTCTGGGTTCCGTAGCACGTGCAAACAAGCTGAAATCACCTCATCCAGGTTATGGGGAGGGATATTGGTTGCCATACCAACAGCAATGCCAGAACTACCATTAATGAGCAAATTCGGGACC
>CAZXSX010000056.1:0-8655 GCA_964643245.1 uncultured Polynucleobacter sp. | reverse complement strand
CACCAACATTTATTACTGTGCCATCTGTTTTGGATGTTGCAATTCCTGCGGTAAATGTGGAGCCACCGTTACCACCGCCGCCAATTGACTGGGCAACAATACCCGCAGATAAAGCGCCAGAAGTTTTAATCAGTCCATTTGCTTCGACATTAACAGTATTTACTGATCCACTAGCACCACCAGTACCACCAAGCGCAAATGATATTGACGCACCCTCCAGGCCTGCACTTCCAGCTATTGCAAGTCCGCCATTTCCGCCAAAACCACCAATCGATTGGGCCAAAATTCCAGGTGATTGATCCTGTTTTGTTGTAATGCTGATATCAGTATCACTTCGAACTGTTACTGTGCCTGAACTATCAGCAGCATCCCCACCCTTACCAGAAATTGTAATGATGAGTGAAGTATTTCCACCGACCGATCCGTTAATTGCAGAACCCCCATTACCACCAGCGCCACCGATTGATTGCGCCAGAATACCGAAAGCACCGCCGTTTGTATTTTGGGTAACAGGGGCATTTGGATCTAATATCGAGTAATTAGCTTTGCAATTTCCAGTATTAAAATCAATGCCCCCATAACAGGCGAAACCGGTGTAGATACTGCTGGTGTTAATAACGTCTACTGAACCAGCATTGCCGCCCCCGCCGCCACCACCGATAGCAGAAACTATTCCGGCGCCATACCACCAGAACCGCCCCCGCCGCCAATACTTTGCGCAAAAGGGCAGTCGAAGAAGTTGCAGTAGTAAATACATTTCCCTGGTTTTTAATGTAAACAGCACTTCCATAAACGGCATCACCATCTCTTGCGCCTAATGCCGCAATCCCTTTGCTTGCACCCGCATCTCCACCACCAATCGACTGAGCCCAAATCGAGGTATAAGTAGTTTCTGTATTTTGATAACCCGAGATGTAATCCGATGTCCTATAAAACTTTACGAGGGTATCTTTGTAATCATTGATGTAGTAGTCAGAATAAAGGTTGTATCCTCCCGATTGCAGATTCAAGGTGATATTTCCAGCGTTACCGCTAGCCACCATCACCACCGCCCTTACCGATATAGGAATCACCATCACCACCATCACCGCCGCGACTACCCATATTGACTACTGCAATAACACTAGAGAAACCCTGTATCTGGGGGTTCACATAGTTAATTTGCACCGAACCCGACATGGCCTCGTTTTGCCCATCTCGCGCGTTATATGAAGTATTTGCTCTTGAGCCGCCCCCACCATTTGCGCCGCACAAAACAGGTTGCTCTGTTTGCTGCCCATAAAACTCATTACCTCCAGTAGCCATGATTGGCCCTGCCGCAATGTAGCTGTATGGGTAATTTCCATTTGGATAGTCATTGGTCGGCTTCGGATTGCTACCCCATATATTTTGGTAATACACTACCCGTAGAAGTAGGAGCGCCACTCCATGGGAAGGGGTAATCTAGACAGGAAGGTCGGCCCCAGTTATAAGGAGCCTCTTTGTAATACCCATAATAGGTATCTTCAGGATTTTGCCAATCGGGATAGTTATTTCTTGCACTAACACCCGACACAACACCCGCTAAAACAATTAGACTTAGCGCTTTTTGTAATTAAGTCAACGCGATGAGATTGGTAGTTCTGTCCTTTACCCAAAAGAATTGACCCGCTAATAATGTCAACAAATTTTGATCTGAGATAAATCAACGGAAGACTAAAAAATAGTTGGTAAATATCAAATAAATAAATTTACCAAGATCAATAAAAGTATTAAATCACTCAGTATGAGTTCAAAATGATACCCTATTTTTTATAAAAAATTATTTGCGCTAACGATCCTTATACAGACACGCCGTGACTTTATTGCCTCAACAAGGCCAACATGCTGGACTCGTCCAGCACCGGGACCCCAAGCTCTTCAGCCTTGGTTAGTTTGCTACCCGCATCCGTGCCCGCAACAACGTAATCGGTCTTCTTCGAAACTGATCCTGCAACTTTTGCACCCGCCCTTTCCAGTAAGTCTTTAGCTTCATCGCGTGTCATGGTTGGAAAGGTACCAGTCAGAACAAAGGTTTTGCCTGCTACATTTGCGCTAATCACTTTTTCCTCTACAGCCAATTGCATTCCCAATGCAAGAAGTTGTTCAATCACCTCGCGGTTATGAGACTCCTCCATAAAACTCTTGATCGAGTCGGCAACAACAGGACCCACATCTTTTACCGTCAACAAATCTTCGACACTGGCATCCATCAAGGCGTGGACAGATTGGTAATGATTAGCCAAATCTTTTGCAGTAGTTTCTCCCACGTGGCGAATCCCTAAAGCAAATATAAATCTGGCTAAGGTGGTATTTCTAGATTGATTAATCGCTTGAATCAAATTATCTGCAGACTTTTCACCCATACGCTCAAGATTGGCCAGCGCCGTAAACCCCAAGCGATATAGATCTGCCGGAGTTCTGACCAAATTTTGATCCACCAGTTGATCAACAATCTTCTCACCCAGACCCTCAATATCCATCGCCCTTCTGTGAGCAAAGTGAATTAACGCCTGTTTAAGCTGAGCCCCACAAAAAAGGCCGCCGCTACAACGTGCAACTGCTTCATCTGCTAAGCGCTCAATATGCGAGTTACATACTGGGCAACTGCTTGGCATGACAAACAATTTGGCATCGGCCGGTCTTCGATCCTTGATGACCGACACCACCTCCGGAATTACATCCCCCGCTCTGCGAACCGAGACCGTGTCCCCAATGCGAACATCTTTGCGCTTTACTTCATCTTCATTATGTAATGTAGCGTTGGTAACGGCGACACCACCGACCTCCACTGGAGCCAGACGTGCCACTGGAGTTATGGCACCGGTACGACCCACTTGTACATCAATTCCTAATACGGTCGTGAGCGCTTCTTGAGCAGGGTATTTATGGGCCAAGGCAAATCGTGGTGCCCTAGAAACATATCCAAGTTTTGCTTGATCCGCAAATGAGTTGACTTTATAGACCACACCATCGATGTCATAGGGCAGCGAGTCTCTCTTGGCACCAATCTCATTATGAAAATGGATAATTTCCTCTACAGAGTGAAGCACCCTGCGCTCAGAACACACCGGCAAGCCAAGCTCTGCATATTTATTTAAGAGCTCCTCATGAGTCTTCGGTAGCCAAGAATGTGGCTCGAGGGCTCCTAAGCCGTATGCAAAAAATGATAAGAACCGTTTGGCAGTAATTTTTGAATCTAACTGACGCAAACTCCCGGCAGCGGCATTGCGCGGATTGGCAAACTCTTTTTCGCCTGCTTGAGCAGCCTGCTTGTTCATTCCCTCAAAGTCCTTGAGATACATAAACACTTCACCACGAACTTCTAATACTTTTGGAATATTGTTACCAATTAGCTTTAATGGAATCGCTCGGATAGTTTTGATATTAGCCGTGACATCCTCTCCACTAGCACCATCGCCCCGCGTAGCAGCCCTCACCAGCGAACCATTTTCATATCGAAGGGAGATCGCAAGGCCATCAAACTTCAGTTCGCCGGCATAGGCAACATGATCCGTATTTAACTCACGACAACGTCGATCAAATGCAATGAGCTCAGATTCTCCAAACGCATTATTTAGTGAGAGCATCGGAACCTCATGCGTCACCGAATCAAACTCCTTCAATGCCGCACCACCAACCCGTTGGGAAAGCGAATTAGGAGTTACCCAGTCTGGATGAGCGGATTCAATCTCCAACAGTTCACGATAAAGGCGATCGTATTCAACATCAGGAAGCAAGGGATTATCAAGCACGTAGTACGCATGCTCAAGACGTACCAATTCAGCTTGCAAGAATGCATATCGCTCCGCAAGATTTGTCGGATGATTGGACGACAAAGTGATTTCCTAGCTAAAGAGTCTGCTAGCTGTAGAAGAACCAGCAGGAATGCCTGATCGCTCGAGGTTGGCATAAAGACCATCGAGGTGGTGACGAATACTGATGACCGCGCCCTCACTGAGGTTGATGCCATTGTCGTCAACCAAGCGTCCGTGAGCGGCTTGTGCAATCTCAACACCCTCTCCCAGCATTCTTTCAAAAGCCCGTTCCTCCTGAGGAACCAATGGAACCTCAAGCAACAACGTTAACTGGGTTACTGGTTTATTTGGATCAAGATCAGCGCTGTTAAAAATCAAATTCCCGTTGCTATAAAACTCATATTGCCTACCATTGCGAGCTAATTTAAACCCACGTTGACGCATTAGCGCATCAAAATTACCCCAAGGACATAGCTCATCAAATAAAACATTGATGCTTAACTGTATATCGCTCTCGGCAGCCATTGCGTCTAACTCTTTTGCGCTTTCGAGCATTGTATTAACGCTAGGCATATCAATTTGAGAGTCCAAGGTATCTGCCAATGCCTGAGCACGTGAGCAAAAATCAGACAATTTAATCACTCCAATCGGGCCACGGCGACTTGCTAACTGAATAGCCAATTGCAAATCCGAATAGCTTGAATCTGGATGCAATTCTTCCCAATCTTCTGCTACGTCGATATTGGCATTTAAGCCTTCACAACTCCAGCGAACTGATGACGGTGTTTGCAAATCACTCCAAGCGTTGACCTCTTCTAGAATTTCAGCGCCACTGATGCTCTCGTCAAAACGCAATGTGATAACGCAATCGATGAGGGGGTCAATCGAAAATTTTTCTGAGGCGATATTGGCCGCTGATGATACATCTCCGAAACCAGGTTCAATACGACCACTAGCATCAGCATCCGCAAACCCTTGACCAAAGCTGGGCTCACGAGCATGGCGCTCATCTGCAAAGATATTTTGCTCATTTGCCTTACGACGAGCGCGAGAATATTTGAAATTGAGGAAGGCTACTGAAATCAGAATCAGTAACCCAATCACCGCCAATGCAAATTGCAAATCAAACAAACCCAACATCGTCATGATTTGTTCTACGTACACTTAAGCAGCCTCCACCATTGAAACAGCGGATGCAATATCCACAGCAACAATTCGAGATACGCCTTGCTCTTGCATGGTGACGCCAATCAGCTGGTGCGCAATTTCCATAGTGATCTTGTTATGGGAAATAAATAGGAACTGTGTCTTATCCGACATTTTGGCAACGAGTTGCGCATAGCGCAAGGTGTTCGCATCATCCAATGGTGCATCCACCTCGTCCAGCAAGCAGAATGGCGCAGGATTCAACAAGAACAGAGAGAAAACGAGGGCAATCGCGGTTAATGCTTTCTCACCACCAGAAAGCAAATAAATGCTGCTATTTTTCTTGCCTGGAGGCTGCGCCATCACTTGGACACCGGAATCCAGAATTTCCTCGCCAGTCATTACCAATTCAGCATGACCGCCACCAAACAATTCCGGGAAAAGCTTGCCAAAGTAGCCATTTACCTGATCAAAGGTTCCTTGTAAAAGGTCGCGGGTTTCTGCATCAATCTTAGCAATCGCATCAGTTAACGTCTGCATCGCTTCGTTCAAGTCGGCAGATTGTGCATCCAAGAATTGTTTGCGCTCCCGCGAGCTTGCTAACTCATCGAGAGCCGCCATATTGACTGGGCCCAATGATTGAATTTCACTATTCAGATGATTCACTTCAGACTGCAGAGCACCGACCTTCAGATCAGGACTAAAGCTGGCCTCTAAAGCCGTTAAATCCGCTTCAGCGTCTGACAATAAAGTTGCAAATTGTTCGTAATTTAAGCGGGCGGCCTGCTCACGCAACTGCAAATCAACCACCTTATCGCGCATTGGCTGCAAGCTACGCTCAATCTGCATGCGAGCTTCATCCGCCTCGCGCAATTGATGTAACAGTGCATCTTGTTCAGTGCGCGCATTAGCCAAAGCGGCTTCACGGGCGCTACGCGCTAACAATAATCCTTGGAGTCTTTCTTGCGCCTCTTCATCACTTAATGAGGCTAGCTCTTGAGTTGCCTGATCATGCTTGTCCTGGATTTCCATGATCTGGGTACGGGCCGTACTCTGGTCACGCTGCAAATCTGCGATGCGCTGTTGCAAGGAACGGGTGGCAAATGCAGCTTCTTGCGCAGCCATCTCAGCTGCGCGCAGTGATTCACGTAAACGATCACGCTCGAGCGTACTGCCCTCTAATTTCTCCTGTGCTGCAGCGAGCGCTTCTTGGAGGCCCTGCTTAGACCGCTCAGACTCGGCGAGATCAGCAGCGGACTGCTCTTGATTTACTGTTAGTTGCTCCATTTGTTGGCGCAATTCGCTCAATTCATTCTGAATTTGTGCGGCACGCTGACTGTATTGCTCTTCAGCTTGGGTTAACTGCATTCTTTCGACTTCAAAGCCATGCGCTTCTTGAACCGCTTGTTCAGCAGCAATGCGCGCTTGTTCAGCAGCCTGATGTGCAGCCTGATAATTGGCTACGCACTGATCTAATTCGCCTTGCAATTCACTTTGCATTAGCTTTTGCGCATGCAATTGTTTTTCAAGACTTTCCATCTCTTGCGCACGCGCCAACATACCCGCTTGCTCAGAGTCGGCAGCATACAGTTGTACGCCCACACGGCTTACCAAGTGGCCTTGCTGGGTAACAAAAGCGCCGCCAGCGGGCAATTTTTCACGACGGTGCAAAGCATCTTCTAAGCTAGAAGCAATATAAATATTGTCCAACCACTCTTGCAGGACGGATGTCAACCTAGGCGTACCAGCACTTTGAACACGGCTCAATAACGGCGTGAAATCTGCAGGAGCAGAGGTATGCGCTGGACTGATTTCTTCTGTAAGCAAAATCGCCAAACGGCTTGGGGGGGCATCATTTGCCAAAGCAAGTGTTTCCTGTACGCTCTTGGCAGTAACGGCAACTAAACGCTCGCGCAAAACAGACTCAAGGGCAGCTTCCCAACCACTCTCCACTTTAAGCTCTTGCCAAAGATGCTTGCGTTCTTTTAAACCTTTGCTCTCTAACCAGGGGCCAATCTTGCCTTGCGCCTGCACACTAGCTTGCAAAGCAGTTAAAGCAGTCAACTTAGCTTCAGTTTGCGCCAAATCTTGATTGGCAGTTTGAATTTTTAACTGTGCAGCATTGCGCGCTTCATCTGCGGCAGGAACGCGTTGCTGCGTTTCACCAGCGCGCTGTTTTGCCTCCTCGACCTTGCGTTGCGCCATAACTTGCCGGTCAATTGCCATCTGCAAAGCTTGAGCATCAGGCCTACGCATACCCTCAAGCTCACCCGTCAGGCGGGATTCGCGCCCTTTTAGTTCATCTGCTTGAGCAGATAGCGCACGCATACGCTCGCCCAAACTAGCAAGACGCTGCTCGATAGCAGCCAAACTATCACGCGCAGCATTTAATTCTTGCGAAGCGAATTGATAACTTTCTTCGCGACCCGGCATTTGCTCTTGCAAGCCCCCCAAATCAGCCAACAAAGACTGCTCTTTCGCAGAAGCTTCACTTAACTCATGTTCAGCAGTGCGTTGTGCTTGTGCTGCATCCTTTTCTTGAACGGTCCAACGCTGTAATTGCGCTTGCAAATCTTGTGTTTGTTGCTGCAAACGTTGACGCACTTCTTGAACATAATGAATCTGAGACTCAACCTGACTCACATCTGAGTTTGTTTGATACAACTCACCTTGCGCCTCAGAAACTTTGTCTTGCAATGCGTATTGTTGGGTGCGCATTGTTTCGAGCTCAGCTTCAGCATGGCGCAGCTTTGCGGTCTGTTCTTCTAGACCAACTTGAGTATCCCGAATACCATTTACATGGCGCTCTTGCTCTTTACCAGCCTCAGTCTGACGCACAAACCACAACAACTGTTGCTGTGATTTCATTTGAGTGGAAAGCTCTGCATGAAGCTCTGCGACAGTTGCTTGCTTCTCTAAACGAGTAAGCTGCTGGTCGAGTTCGCGCAAAATATCTTCAACGCGCGTTAAGTTCTCGACGGTATCTTCTAAACGTGCAGCAGTTTCTTTGCGACGCTCTTTGTATTTTGAAACGCCCGCAGCCTCTTCCAAGAACACGCGCAATTCTTCTGGCTTTGCCTCTAAGATGCGATTGATTGTTCCTTGACCAATGATCGCGTAACCTCTTGGACCCATACCAGTACCCAAGAAAATATCTTGAATATCTTTGCGACGCACCACTTGATTGTTGACGTAGTAACTGGAATTGCCATCACGCGTCAAAACACGTTTGATACCCAATTCAGTAAAAGCGCTCCATTGACCTTGAGCACGCCCTTCAGAATTATCAAAAATAAGTTCTACGCTGGCACGACCAGATGGCTTACGCAATCCTGAGCCATTAAAAATGACATCCTGCATAGACTCGCCACGCAATTCGCTTGCGCGCGATTCACCCAAAACCCAGCGTACTGCGTCAATAATGTTCGATTTTCCGCAACCGTTAGGGCCCACAACACCAATAAGCTGGCCAGGCATTTCAAAATGGATTGGATCGACGAAAGACTTAAAGCCGGAAAGTTTGATGGATTTCAGTTGCACAGCGTACTTTGCAGGGAAAAGGGGTTCAAATTAAAGGGGTAAACATTACATCTAAAGTGGGAAGATGATAGCAAGCTTGGGGCTACTTAGACGCCTTTTTGCCCCATCGATATAATGATAAATCTAACTCTTGTGACAAAATCCCTTAACAATCTGATAGTTGACCAAAAAGCATGAGCCAATCACCACAAAG
>CAZXSX010000055.1:7534-8994 GCA_964643245.1 uncultured Polynucleobacter sp. | reverse complement strand
CTATTTAGACTCCATAAAAATACATAGCCTAAGATGGCGCCTAAAACCGCATTTGCGCCAGAAAGCCGCTCTCTGAAGCGATGTTTAGCAATTGCAAGGTTTCTTCATTTAAGAGAAGTGTTTTGGGATCTACCTTTTTTAGGGCCTCCCCTAGAGGCCAGCCTCGAGTAAGGTGTTTGAAGGCTTCTGCGCTCAAGTCGTGACTTAACCAATGATTAGAGGATTGTGCGGTCACGCGCAAAGCATCTGGAAGCGGTAAGCCACAATCCAGTAAGTGCGCAAGGGTTCGACACCAGTGTGTCAAGGTGGCTAAACGAAATAATCTGCCCAGTACCGGCATACGAAAACTCCATTGATCACACTTTCTTTGTAGGCGTGAAGATTTTTTCCACATCAGGACCAATAAGAGTGTGGAGGCTAAAAGGCTGACCCAAATTTTTAAAATATTGGCATGAATCACGGATGAAATTTGAATAAGCACCTTGGTTGCTGGTGGCAGCTCTGCTTGAAAATGCCCAAAGACATCGCTAAATACCGGAACGACCCAAATCATCATCACAATGACTAAGGTAATAGAGCTACACAAGGTAATGAAGGGATAGCTCAGCGCTTGCTGCACTTTCTGTCGCAGTTCAATCTGGGCCTCTAATTGCTGACAAATGGTATTGAGTGCAAGTTCTAAATTCCCAGTGCGCTCACTGATGCGAATGAGGTTGATGAATTCGATGGAAAAAAGTTCACCTTGCGACTCAAGGCATTGTGAGAAGCCATTACCTTTTCTTAGCAGTATTTCAATCTTGTGTAACCAAGCTTGACGGGCTTTTGGTGTTGATGAGCGAATTAATTCAATGGCATTTAACAGTGCTAGGCCAGCATTCAGAAGATTGAGTAATTGCTGAGCAAAGCTCAATTGATGTTGTTTGCTTAGCTTCATGCGCAAATCTCAGCGTCTAGGGCAGCGCGATCAATTACACCCTCTGCAATACGGCGTAATCCAACCTCACTCATGCTCAAAATTGGCAGTTCTCGATTAAATAGGTTTTCTCTACTTAAAATTTCATGAATTCCGATGCGATCAAAGTAACCATGGCCTTTGCAGGAGTCGCAAACCTCGGAAGAGGTGCCAGGATTGGTCAAATTAGGACCGTTGCAATCTTGGCAACGCCTGCGCACTAATCGCTGAGAACTCACAAAATGCAAGCAGGATTCTAGGGGTTCTTCATCAATGCCTAAACTTTGAAGTCGAGCTAATGCGCCCTGAGCATTGCGAGTATGCAATGTACTTAATACAAGATGGCCGGTTTGCGCTGCTTGTATGGCGAGCTGCGCCGTCATGCTATCCCGAATTTCACCAATCATGATGACATCGGGATCTTGTCTGAGTAATGCTTTGATGATCACTGCAAAATCCAATCCTGCTCGAGGGTGGTATGCCACTTGATTGATGCCTGGGAGCCGAA
>CAZXSX010000055.1:0-7434 GCA_964643245.1 uncultured Polynucleobacter sp. | reverse complement strand
TCGATATGGATATCGCTAGCCCTGGCTTTGAGTGCATAAGCTGCAATCTCAAACCAGGTGCGAATAATGAGTGAGTCATCATGAGAAATACTCAATCCTGAATCTGATCAGGGGCTGGGCGATACAGTTTGACGGTCTTTACTCCTTGATCATCAAATTGCACAATTTCCATGACGATGTTGGCTGTCTTAATGCTGACATCGTGATCTGGAATGGCTTCTAGTCTCTCAAGGATTAGCCCATTTAAGGTTCTTGGCCCATCTAGCGGCAGGTCTAGATTGAGCAAGCGATTTAGATCGCGTAAGGATGCGCTACCGCTCGCAAGATAAGTGCCATCGGATAACCAATGGGGATCGATAGAAAGATTGGAGAATGAGGTTGTAAATTCACCGATAAGCTCTTCCACAATATCTTCAAAAGTCACAAGTCCAAGTACTTCGCCATACTCATTTACAACCAAACTCAAGCGTTGTTGATTATCTTGAAAAAACTGCATTTGTTGTAAGACCGGAGTACCGCCGGGAATGAAGTACGGCTCATTTACCAGCGATCTAAAGTCTTCATGCTGGAGATCCGAGTCACCAAGTAGGGACAGAGCCTTTTTAACAGACAAAATCCCCACAATGCGTTCGGAGTCGCCATCGCAAACCGGGAGTTTGTTGTGATAGCAGGTCTCTAGCTGTTGCACCACCTCATCAATTGGCCTTGAGAGATCCAAGACTTCGATTTTTGAGCGTGGCGTCATGATGTCATCGACGGTGATGTTTTCTAGGTTAAAGAGATTCAGCAGAATATTGCGATGGTGATTGGAGACAAAGCGATTGGATTCTAGGACTAGACTTCGCAACTCTTCTTTACTCATCGTTCTACTATCGGAAGAGGATTGCAAGCCTGAAACCCTCATCAAACCAGATACAAAATTATTGATTAGCCAAAGTAGTGGCTTAAATAAATAGGTGAGCGGGAGAATTAGCCAACCAACATTGGCAGCAATTCGTTCGGGGAAAGCGGCGCCGATTACTTTAGGAGTAATTTCACTAAAAATGATGATGAGTAGAGCTACTACTAGAGTGGCAATAGAAAGAACAAATCCACTGTCGCCAAAAAGATGGAGGGCAATGCCAGTTACCAAAATAGGAAGAATAGTGTTTATCAGGTTATTGGAAATTAATAAGACTGATAAAAGAGAGTCAATGCGTTTAAGAAGTTTTTCGGCTAGGGCTGCACCAGTATTACCACTATTGGCCATGGCTTGCAGACGATGTCGATTGGATGACAACATGCTTGTTTCGGCCATCGAAAAGAAGCCTGAAAGTCCTAGCAAGAATAAAACCAATGCTGCCTGACTATAAAGGGGCCAATCGTCAAAAAAGTTATCCATGGGGGTTGCCTGCAAAAAAGAGGGATAAGTCAATATAGCAAAGTAGACACACGAAAACCATATTCATCATCAATGGTTGAGGTGGAAAGGCTTGCCATCCGATTTTCAAAATTATGTGAGAATCTTTTCTATGACTTCATCCAAAAATCAGCCCCAAGCAGATAGTGCAAGTTACTGTGTCATTGAAGCCCCCTTTGGGCGGCTTGGCATCATGACAGAAATGGTGGATAACAGCCTGATGTTGTCGAAAATTGACTATCTTCCAAGAACAACGGCTTTATCAAGCCCTAAAAACGATCTTGCTAAAGAGGTGGTTAAGCAATGCAATGCTTATTTTAAAAATCCCAACTTTCAATTTGAATTACCGATGAAGCCACTTGGTACTGTGCATCAGCAAAAGGTATGGAAGCGTGTTCGTGAAATACCTGCTGGGCAAACAAAAACCTATGGAGAAATTTCTAGTGCCATTAAAAGTGGCCCTCGAGCAGTCGGAACTGCTTGTGGCGCGAATCCCTATCCACTAGTGACCCCATGTCATCGCGTGATATCGGCTCAAGGAATCGGCGGCTTTATGAAAGAGGATGCCCCAGGCTTCTATCGTCAAATTAAGATTTGGCTTTTAAAACACGAGGGAGTTCTCTAGGTCGATCGACTTATCTGAGTTTGATAGATGTAATATAAAAAAAGAGCTTCATTAGAGTATTGCTTTTAACGGCCATCTTCGTAAAAGCATAAAACGCCATGACGGTTTTTCTTGAAAGCTTAACCTCATCTTGATGATTAAAGTCTTTGCGATTGGCAATTTTAGATAAGGTCATTACCGCTAGGCCAAATGCCAAGAAGCAAAAACGTCGAATTTCAGCATCTCTTTTTGGTATTAGCAAAATGTATTGCATGGATTCCTGAAGCTTTTGATAGGCGATCTGCAATAGTGCAGTCTGATCTATGCCAGCAGGTTTCCAGGAGACCCCACGTGCTTTATCTTCAGGGGAGTCCTTGAGAATATTGGTCATTTGCAGGGCTTGACCAAATGCAAGAGCAAGCGTCTCGTGGCCCTGGATATTTTTTGAAAATGCGGTGGAGTGATTGCTAAAGATGGTTGTAAGAAGCTCCCCCACAACCCCTGCGACGACATAGCAATACTCCTCAAACTCAGCAAGATCCTTCAAGCCTGCCTTATTTTGTTTTCCATGAAAGCGAGCCATGCCTTCTGACATGATGGAAACACAGTGAGCCACTGCCGCTCGATCTTGGTTTGAGCAGGTATGCAAAATTCTCAGCACCGTTGGCGTATTTGCAATTAAATCAAGTTCATCTTGATTGCTGTAAGCATTGAGTGCCGTGAGACAGGGTTCCACAAACGATTGCACATCGGATCTTTCGAGAACGGCATCAAGAAATAATCTGGAAAGCTGTTGTTTGACATCCGATTTTAAGTCGGACGCATCTTCGATGGTGTCGACGATGCGGCATAGCAGGTAAGTGTTGCCAATTACCTTCTCAATCGCTGGGGGTAGCAGAGGGATGGTTAGCGCAAATGTTCTCGAGACTGAGCCCAAAATGGCTTTTTGATAGGCTAGATCAGCGCCTGGGTTCTCGGTCGTGTTAGAGGCAGGTATTTGCACTAGTGAATTATGTCAGACGAATGGGCTCTAAATAAGCGCCTATTCCCTTAGTAACAAAAGTGACATAGCCATATAATTTCACCAAATTCTGCTAGGAGAGATCGGGCGTGCTGATTTGGTTCGTCATCATTTATTAGGTCGTATCGGTTGGCATCGGCTTATGGGCCGCTTTGCGTGTCAAAAATACAGCTGACTTTGCTGCTGCAGGACACAGTCTCCCCATGCCCATTGTGACAGCACTGTATTTGCTACTTGGATTGGCTCCGAGACGGTATTGGGCATCCCCGCAACTTTTTAAAAGAGGGTTTGGGTGGGGTCGTTTCTGATCCATTCGGATCTTCTCTATGCTTAATCTTGGTGGGCCTATCTTTTGCGCGCCATCTGTATAACCGTCGCATGCTGACGATCGGTGATTTCTTTCGTGAAAAATATGGTCGTACAGTTGAGGTTCTGGCGATCCTCTGCATTGTCGTGTCGTATTTAGGTTGGGTGGCTGCGCAGATCAAAGCCCTTGGACTAGTCTTTAACGTGGTATCAGAGGGAAGCATTACACAGACTGGTGGCATGATGATTGGTGCCGCTAGTGTGTTGATTTACACCTTATTTGGCGGCATGTGGTCGGTAGCGATTACCGATTTTATCCAGACGATCATCATCGTGATTGGCATGTTGTATATCGGCGGTGAAATGACAACCCAAACGGGTGGTATTGGCATGGTGATTGAGCATGCTACAGCAGCTGGTCAATTCAGCAACTTTTGGCCTGACATGAATCTGGCCTCTATCCTGGGCTTTGTTGCGGCTCTTTGCACGATGATGCTGGGTTCTATTCCTCAGCAAGACGTTTTCCAGCGAATTACCTCTAGTAAAAACGTGAATATTGCGGTCAATGCTGCCATTCTTGGTGGTGTGCTGTATTTCATCTTTGCGTTTGTGCCGATGTACATGGCCTATTCAGCAACATTGATTGATCCTGGATTGGTGAAAGAATACTTAAATACCGATCCGCAAATGATTTTGCCTAAGCTAATACTGAATCATGCGCCGATCATTGCACAGGTAATGTTTTTTGGCGCTTTGCTTTCTGCTATTAAGAGCTGTGCTAGCGCGACATTGCTCGCACCATCAGTGACCTTTGCTGAAAACATTGTGAGAGGTTTTTTAAGCATTTATCAGATCATGATTTGTTGAAAATTATGCGTATCACGGTCTTATGTTTTGCGACTGTGGTCACCTTCTTCGCAATTAATTCTGAATTGTCCATTTTTAAAATGGTCGAGAGTGCTTACAAGGTGACTTTAGTGGCTGCGTTTGTGCCTTTAGCGTTTGGGGTGTACTGGTCAAGGGCAAATTCTTTGGGCGGACTCTTGGCAGTGATTGGCGGGCTGACTATCTGGATCAGTTGTAAGATCTTGGCTCCGAATGCCATCATGCCACCTCAATTGGTTGGCTTGCTAGCGAGTGTTGCCGGCATGATATTGGGAGCTTGGTGCCAAAAGATGAGCTAAAAGCGGTTTAAATGCAAATTTGCCTAAAAACAGGCAATTTAATTTGTTGCACCGCAAAACATTCACATTAACAAATATCCCTAGTTCAAAATTTTTATTCTTGTGGAGTTCCTATGAAAATCTGTGTGATCGGTGGAGGTGGCGCCATTGGCGGTTACCTGGCTGTCATGCTGGCTCGAGCCGGCAATGATGTTACCGTGGTTGCTCGTGGCGCAACTTTAGCGGCAATTAAAGAACGTGGTTTGGCGTTGATCATGGATGACCAGCCTGAACCATTGGTTGCTCAGGTCAAGGCAGTCGAAAAAATTCGCGATGCGGAAACGCCCGATGTTGTCATTTTGGCTGTAAAGGCGCATCAAGTTGAGCCCATCATTGATGACTTGGCTGCACATGGGTCCTGAAACCATTTTGATTCCGATGCAAAACGGAATTCCTTGGTGGTATTTCCAAAAGCTTGGTGGCGAGTACCAAGATCATTCTATGGAAACGGTTGATGCTGGTGGGCTTGCCAAGAAAGCCATTAATCCAAAAACATTATTGGCTGCATTGTTTATCCAGCAACCTTTACTCAGGATCCTGGCGTAATTCGTCACGTTGAGGGAAATCGTTTCCCGTTGGGCGAGTTGGATGGTAAGACTACCGAGCGTATTCAGAAAATGTCTGAGATGATGGGTGCCGCTGGATTTAAGTCACTCATTTTGGACGACATTCGTTCCGAGATTTGGCTCAAGTTGTGGGGCAATATGACTTTCAACCCGATTAGCTCTCTGACGCATGGCGCCCTGGAAGGCATTTGCCAATATCCCTTAACTAAAGAATTAGCGCGCAACATGATGGCTGAGGCCCAAACGATTGCTGAGAAGCTTGGTGTGCATTCCGCGTGGATATTGAGTGTCGCATTGCGGGTGCTGAGAAAGTGGGTAAGCACAAGACTTCCATGTTGCAAGCTTTGGAAGCCGGCCGTAGCTTAGAAATCGATGCACTCTTGGGCTTGGTCATTGAGTTGGGCAAGATTACGCAGACCCTAACGCCATGCTTGAGTACCGTATTTGCTTTGACCAAATACTTGGACGAAAACGTGCAGGCCTCAAAAGGAAGTTTGGCGCTTCCATCGGTATCAGGCTACTAAAGAAATTTCAATTTCAGATAGTAAAAAAATTAATAGGTTAGTGCTTGAGAATTATTCGAAGCGACTGTCTAGTCTACCAACGCCCTCAATGATGATGCTGACATTGCTGCCGGGTTTCATGGAGCCAACACCTACTGAAGTGCCGCAGGCAATAATGTCTCCTGCTTCCAGCGGCACGTCTTGCGAAATCAGGCTGACTAATTTTGCTGGCGGGAAGATCATATCGGCAACGGGGTAATTTTGACGTTCTTGATCATTCAAAATTGTTTTGATAGTGAGTTTGCTGGGATCGATATCAGTAGTAATGTAGGGGCCGAAAACACCAAATGTATTAAAGCTCTTAGAGCGGGTCCATTGCGCGTATCCAGGATCGCGATTGAGTATTTCAATGGCGGTGACATCGTTGATGCAGGTGTAGCCAAAAATAGCATTAGCCGCTTCAGTTTCATCTACTTCATGAATACGTTTGCCAATAACAACGCCTAACTCACCCTCGTAAACTACTTTGCCAGAGTACGACTTCGGCGTGCGAATCACTTGACTTGATTAGCAGCCAAGAAAGAGTTATTTCCCTTAAGAAAGTACAGTGGCTCAGCGGGTACAGCATGCTCAAGCTTGGTAACCAGTGCATGGAAGTTGTCGACCATTGCTACCATTTTGGTCGGCGTGCAGGGAATGTCAATTGTGACATCTGCCAAATTGAGGGTTTCGCCCGTTGGTTTTGGGTCTTGAAATAAGTCGCCAGAGTACACCGCGATTCGATCGCCTTGCACCTGACCTAAAGTACGCTTTCCTTGATACTGAAATCTAAGCCATTGAGCCATGATAATTTCCTAAGTATATAAATTTGGTTTTGTATTTTCTTGATAGAGTTGTCCTCAAGCCTCTTGAGGATTAAGTTTGACGCTCGAGTGAATAGATGCACAAGCCACGAAGCGCATCGGTGGCTTCATTGCTTGGAAAATTTTGAATGCATTCTAGTGCTAGATCGGCTTCACGTTTTACTGCTGCTTGGGTGTAATCTAGTGCGCCAGAGCTTTGTACCGCATTCAGAATTTGAACAAATACATCGTCAGGTAAGTCCTGGTTTTGCTCAATCGCTGCGCGTACTAGGAGGCGTTCTTCGCTAGTACCATTTTCAAGAAGATAGATCAGCGGTAAGGTTGGCTTGCCTTCGCGTAAATCATCTCCTGCATTCTTTCCCATTTGAGCTACATTCGCTGTGTAATCGAGCAAATCGTCCATTAATTGAAATGCAGTGCCAATGTGACGACCAAATGCAGCAGCCTGTTCACGATGGTTATCGGAGGCTTTTGCCAAAATTGCACCAAGCTCGGTAGAGGCCTCAAACAGCTTTGCTGTTTTATAACGAATCACCTGAAGGTAGCTTGCCTCATCGACCTCGGGATCATTCATGTTGAGAAGTTGCAAAACCTCCCCCTCAGCAATCGTGTTGGTGGCATCGGACAAAATCTGCATGACACGGAGATCGTTTGGTCCAACCATCATTTGAAAGGCGCGGGAATATAGAAAGTCGCCCACTAAGACACTTGCGGCATTACCAAAAGCGGCATTCGCGGTTTCGCGCCCCCGTCGGAGGGTAGATTCATCAACCACATCATCATGCAAAAGGGTGGCTGTGTGAATGAATTCCACTACGGCAGCCATTTCTAGGCTGTGGGGAGTTGGTTGACCATTAGCTAAGGCTTTAGCTATGAGCATCAATAAGGCAGGCCGAACTCGCTTACCCCCAGCCTGAATGATGTATGTGGAGATTTGGTCAATTAAGGC
>CAZXSX010000054.1:3973-9067 GCA_964643245.1 uncultured Polynucleobacter sp. | reverse complement strand
CTTTGGGGTGATCACGTTCCCGTAGACCAAGTGGCACAAATGAGTGACACCATTGTGGTTATGAGCTACTTTGTGCGGTTGCTCCAAGAGTGCCAGTCAAGATTATTTAGAGTTACCCATAAAAAAATCCTCTACTATTACGGAGGATTTTCTTTGTTTGTTAAGTCGTGTTTCAAGTGAGGGCGATTTATTTATTCCAGATCTGCCACCATCTACGTTCCTTTTGAACCCGTTGACCAGTTTCAAATATCTGACTATCCGGGAAGTTCAATTTAAAGACGCGTACCGTATCGTTGCTCAGTTGTGTCATGCCCAATTTTTCATAGGACTTCGCCAGGATATAAAGCGCCTCTTCTACAGCAGGAGCACGGTCATAGTCTCGAATCACTAGCTGTGCACGGTTTGCAGAAGCCAAATATGCGCCGCGTTGATAGTAGAAACGCGCCACAATAACATCTGCTTCAGCAAGGGAGTTAACGATATACCGCATGCGATCCAGGGAGTCTGAAGCATATTTACTATCTGGGAAGCGCTCTACCACGGTCTTAAAAGACTCAAATGCTTCTTTAGCGGCTTTGGGATCACGTTCGCTTAAGTCTTGACCTGTAAATTTACCTAGCCATCCCAAATCATCATTAAACGTAATAAGACCCTTTAAGTAGTATGCGTAGTCTAAGGTTGGGCTGCCTTGATGCAATTTAATAAAGCGATCAATCGCCACTAGAGCCTGAGTTGTTTCTTGAGCTTTCCAGTAGCAATACGCAGCATTAATTTGTGCTTGTTGCGAGTATGGGCCAAAGGGGAAACGGGCTTCAAGTTTGTCAAAGTATTTGCCGCACTTGGCATAGTCAGCATCATTTAATTTGTCGGTTGCTTCAGAGTAGAGCTTGGATTCCGACCAAATATCGGTATCGTCTTTTTGTCCATCACTTCCAGCGCAACCGCTTAAGAGGACGGATGCGCAGAGCAACAGTATTAAGAGGGTAAAAATGCCCTTGCTGTTCTTCAGGACTGTTTTTTGAGTGGCAAATGGTCCAGCAAGCCTTAAACTGGCGTCTGATACTGCTTCGGACATAACTGAAAGGCTCTTTAAGCGTGGCATTGCCGCAAACTCCGGATTCGAATCCCTCTGATTATATCGATGAAGAGGATTTCATCTCCTTGGATATACCCATGGAGATGGCGGGCGAACGCCTAGACAAGGTGCTGGCAGGGTCTTTGCCTGAGTATTCCCGAAATCGACTCAAGGCCTGGGTGGAAGCTGGGGCCGTCATGGTGGATGGCAAGGTGACCAAAGCTCGCTATTTGCTTAAGGGCGGCGAGAGCATTAAGGTCTTTCCACAAGAAATGCCCGAGCAGTTTGCTTTTAGTCCAGAAGATATTCCGTTGGATGTTGTCTATGAGGATGAATCCATCATCGTGATAAATAAACCGCCTGGTTTGGTGGTCCACCCAGCAGCAGGCAATTGGTCCGGAACATTATTAAACGGACTTCTGTTTCGGTATCCTGAGCTCAAGTTATTGCCTCGGGCTGGAATAGTGCATCGATTGGATAAGGATACTTCGGGGTTGATGGTTGTCGCGCGCACTGCCCAAGCGCAAACGTCGCTAGTGCGTCAATTGCAGGATCGCACGGTAGGCCGTCGATACTTGGCATGGGTGTGGGGTGAGCCACCCACCCAGGGTAAAGTTCTAGCCAATATCGGCCGTGATCAACGCGATCGCTTCAAGATGGCTGCTGGAGGTGCTCAAGGCAAACCTGCTGCGACCTTATTTCGGCGTTTAGCGAAGGGGCAATTTAATGCAGCCTCTTTGGCCCTGCTTGAGTGCCGTTTGGAAACGGGGCGAACGCACCAAATTCGCGTTCATCTTGAATCGCTTGGTTTTCCATTGCTGGGTGATCCGGTTTATCGCAAGAAAACACCAGGTGCGGCAAAGATATTGCCGTTTGAGCGTCAGGCTTTGCATGCTTATGCATTAAGCCTGCAACATCCGGTGTCTCAGAAATTGGTCAGCTGGTTTTGTTTACCGCCTGCAGACTTGGACGCACTATTACTTCAAGTGGGTATGACTAAAGAGGATTTGCCACAGGAGAATGCAGTCATGGCATCAGTGCACCAAGTCGACCCCATGAATAATTCAAGCCCAGCAGAGACGCTTGCATTCCTCAGGCCAGACTGGAATGCGCCTGCGGTAGTGAAGTCATTCGTCACCACAAGAATAGGTGGGGTTAGTAGCTCTCCATATCAATCGCTTAATGTTGGCGATCATGTTGGCGATCTCGCCGAAAAGGTATCTGCGAATAGAGCAATATTAAGAAAGCATTTGCCAGCAGACCCAATATGGTTAAAACAAATTCATGGAACGACTGTGAGCACTCCATCCGCTCGGATTGCAGAGGCCGATGCCATAGTGAGTAATGTCGCGAATGAGGTATTGGCTATCATGACGGCCGACTGCCTTCCAGTTCTATTTACTAGTTGTTCTGGATCCACGATAGGGGCGGCACATGCTGGTTGGCGAGGTTTATGTAATGGAGTCCTCGAAAATACCGTCCACGCCATGCGCGCACTTGCAGAAGTGAATCATGATTCGAGGGCCGATTCAATCATGGCCTGGCTTGGTCCCGCTATTGGTCCAAGCGTCTTTGAGGTTGGGGTGGATGTTCTGGAAGCTTTTCAAAGCACTGGTATTCCGTTTCCATCCAATGCATTTATAGTGATTGAGCAAAAGCCTGGTAAATATATGGTGAACCTTTATTTATTGGCGCGAAGTCGGCTTCAAGCAATTGGGGTGCATGACATTTCCGGTGGTGATAGCTGCACGGTTACCCAGGCTGATCGTTTTTTCTCTTATCGACGCGATGGTGTGACAGGGCGATTTGCAAGTTTGATTTGGATTGCAGCCCCTAATAAGACTTAATTTGAAGTGAGGGTAAGTACTAGATTGGGCCTCCATCTAGGGTTATTGCGTATAATTCTATAGGTCTTATGGATGGAGAATGATCGCTAGTTCAGTGAAATATTCCTTCTGAATTTCTGCTAAGCGCTCTTGGGGAATTAAAGCCATATGATGCGGCGCCAAAGAAGGCGTTGCGCCATGTTTATGCCTGCAAACATAGTTGTCTCTTTGTTAATTAGCGCATATTGCCACCAATCCAGAGTCGATTGAAGTCAAAGATCGTCGTTTTGCTGGCAAAGCATGGCACTCCTCGTGGAGCAAAGTCATTGCAGCAACTTATTTACTCAACTCAAAACATTCAATGGCTTTGGCTAAGGCTGTTGAAACGGACGAAAAAACGCGTCAAAAAATTCTGTTTACGACCGACAAATGATTGATGCTTTGTCGCCATCAAACTTCATTGCAACCAACCCAGAAGTTCTTGAAAGCATCATTAGTACGCAAGGGCAATCAATTCAAAAGGGAATCGTAAATTTGCTCGGGGATATGAAGAAGGGGAAAGTACCCATTACTGATGAAAGTGCATTTGAGGTTGGAAAAAATATTGCGACAACAGAGGGTCATGTCATATTTCGCAATGAGTTGTTTGAATTAATTCAATACAAACCACTGACCGAAACTGTATTCGAGTGCCCATACCTAATGGTGCCGCCCTGCATCAATAAATATTACATCTTAGATCTGCAGCCTGATAACTCGGTAGTTCGTCACATGGTGGCGCAAGGTCACACCGTATTTTTGGTCTCCTGGAAGAACCCCGATGCTTCAATGGCCAAGGTGAGCTGGGATGATTACGTTGGCAAAGGCGTTATGAAAGCCATCGAGGTGGTTCAGGACATCGGCCAAGCAAAGCAAATCAATATTTTAGGATTTTGCGTTGGTGGAACATTAACTACCTCAGCGCTTGCGGTCCTGGCGGCGCGCGATCAGCATCCTGCAGCAAGCTTGACGCTCTTCACGACCTTGCTGGATTTCACGAGCACTGGCATCTTAGATGTCTTTATTGATGAAGCCATGGTCGAGTTACGTGAAAATACGATCGGCGGCAAATCTGGCACCTACGGCATGATGGCTTCTGCTCTCCGCTAAACTGCTTAAGCCATTTTGTGTAATTAGGCCACCAACTACCCGGAATTTGTTTTGCGTCAGCCAACCACTCTTCAGCGGTAGGTGCAATTTTGTTGTTCTCAAAGTAGTAGCGCTTATTCTTCGCTGGCGGATTAATGACGCCGGCAATATGGCCGGAAGCGCCGAGCACAAAGCGGTTTTCTTACCTTTCAGAATATGGGTGGATTCTTACGCAGACTGCCAGGGAACAATGTGATCTTCTTGCGAAGCGTAGAGATAAGCTGCACATTTAATCTTGCCAAGGTCAATCTTTTCACCACAATTTGTGACCTTGCCAGGCTTAATCAAATCGTTTTGTAAGTAAGTATGACGTAAGTACCAGCAATACATATTGCCTGGCAAATTCGTTGAGTCACCATTCCAATACAAGAGATCAAACGGTGGCGGCGAATTACCTTTGAGGTAATTCTCCACAACATAATTCCAAACAAGATCATTGGGGCGTAAGAATGAAAATGCATTGCCCAAATCTAAGCCAGACATCACCTTCGGCATTTGGAAACGCCAAGTACAAAAAGTTGGAAGCTGCGCCAGGTGTTTACGTAAAGGAAAAGGCAGCATAGTCGGTTGGGCCGCAAATGAATTCATAATTAACGAAGGTTTTTTACAAGGGGAAAGTGACGTCTCAAAAAGTCGCATACGTAATGGGTGGTATGGGTACCGCTATTTGCCAACGCTTGGCTAAAGGTGGTTTTAAGGTCATTGCTGGTTGTGGCCCAAATTCGCCACGCAAAGATCGTTGGCTTGCTGAGCAAAAGGCGTTTGGCTATGACTTCATTGCCTCCGAGGGTAATGTGTCCGATTGGGATAGCACAGTAGTAGCGTTTGATAAGGTCAAGGCAGAGGTAAGTCGTGTTGACGTGTTGGTTAACAACGCTGGAATTACTCGTGACAGCGTTTTCCGCAAAACGACACCAGATGCTTGGAAAGCGGTTATCGATACCAACTTAAACTCCTTGTTTAACGTCACCAAACAAGTGATTGATGGCATGGTCGATAACAACT
>CAZXSX010000054.1:0-3873 GCA_964643245.1 uncultured Polynucleobacter sp. | reverse complement strand
AACTCCTTGTTTAACGTCACCAAACAAGTGATTGATGGCATGGTCGATAACAACTGGGGTCGCATTATCAATACTTCCTCGGTTAATGGCCAGAAAGGTCAGTTTGGTAATGCAACTATTCGACCGCCAAAGCAGGTTTACATGGCTTTACGATGGCATTGGCGCAGGAAGTTACCACTAAGGGCGTTACTGTGAATACCGTTTCACCAGGCTATATCGGTACCGATATGGTGAAGGCTATTCGTGAAGATGTATTGGAGAAGATTGTGGCTGGCATTCCAGTCAAGCGACTTGGCACCCCTGAAGAAATTGCCTCCATTTGCTGCTGGATTGCATCGGATGACGGCGGCTATGCTACCGGTGCCGACTTCTCTCTCAATAGTGGTATCCATACCGGCTAATTTGGCCAAAAAGCAGTATTGTTTGGGCGCAACGCAGCAAATTTATCTTGAGGTTTCACTGGGGATAAACTATGCTGATGTTGCGTTGCAGTAATTAGTAAGGAAAATTATGGCTACCCGTGCAAAAAAAGCTGGTGAAGATCGGCTCATTAAGAAGTATCCCAATCGTCGTCTCTATGACACCCAAACCAGTACCTACGTTACGTTGACTGACATTAAGGGGTTAGTCATGGGTAACGAGAGCTTCAAGGTAGTGGATGCAAAGACCGACGAAGATCTTACGCGCAACATCCTTTTGCAAATCATCTTGGAGGAAGAGGCAAGGGGTGCCCCCGTATTTTCTACGCAGATGCTTTCGCAAATTATTCGCTTTTACGGTAACTCAATGCAAGGCTTAATGGGCAATTATCTCGAGAAGACAATGCAGTCTTTTGTCAATATTCACAATAAGTTAGGCGATCAAACGAAGGGCTTGGGTGCTGGTAGTACTCCAGAAGCTTGGTCGCAAATGCTTAACCTGAATAATCTGCTCATGCAAAATTTGATGGGTAATTATATGGAGCAAAGCAAAGATCTGTTTGTGAAGATGCAAGAACAAATGCAAGGCTCTCACAATATGTTCGGCGGTTTTCCATTTACACCACAGCCCAATAAGACTGAAAAAGAGTAGTTGTGGCTGGAAAAATTGGTTTTGTATCCTTAGGGTGCCCTAAGGCTTTAGTAGATTCTGAGCTGATCCTTACGCAATTAAGCGCTGAAGGTTATGAGACAGCCAAAGATTATTCCGGCGCTGATCTCGTGGTAGTCAATACCTGTGGTTTTATCGATTCTGCAGTAGAAGAAAGCCTCTCTGCAATTGGAGAGGCCCTCGCCGAGAATGGTAAAGTCATTGTGACCGGATGCTTAGGCGCCCGCAAGAATGCGGATGGTAGTGATCTCATTCAAAGCATTCACCCTAAAGTTCTCGCGGTAACTGGGCCACATGCAACGGATGAGGTGATGCAGGCAATTCATACACATTTGCCCAAACCACATGACCCCTTTACTGATCTAGTTCCACTAACTGGCGTGAAATTAACGCCCAAACACTATGTGTACCTCAAAATTTCTGAGGGATGCAATCATCGCTGCACCTTTTGCATCATTCCAAATCTGCGCGGCGATTTGGTATCACGCCCAATCGGGGAGGTATTGCTAGAAGCAAAACGCCTTTTTGAGTCGGGTGTGAAAGAGCTCCTAGTGGTCTCTCAAGATACCAGCGCTTATAGCGTGGATATTCAATATCGCACAGGATTCTGGGATGGCAAGCCTGTGAAAACGAGAATGTTTGACTTGGTATCTGCCTTAAATCAAATCGCGCGTGAGCATCAGGCTTAGGTGCGGTTGCATTATGTCTACCCATATCCACATGTAGACGACATCTTGCCTTTAATGGCAGAGTTTACCGAGCATGGCTTCGGTGTATTGCCTTACTTAGATATTCCACTCCAACATGCTCACCCAGATGTATTGAAACGCATGAAGCGACCGGCTAGTGGTGAGAAGAACTTAGAGCGCATCTTGTCTTGGCACAAAACTTGTCCAGATCTGGTTATTCGCAGCACATTTATCGCTGGATTTCCAGGTGAGACCGAAGAGGAATTTGAATACTTGCTCGACTTTTTGGACGAGGCTCAGATTGATCGAGCTGGGTGCTTTGCCTACTCTCCCGTTGAAGGGGCAATTGCCAACCAACTGGAAAATCCGATTGCCGATGATATTCGCGAAGTGCGTAGGGCTCGTTTTATGGCCAAGGCAGAAGAAATTTCCATCAAACGCCTATCCAAAAAAGTCGGCAAGCGGATCCAGGTGATTATTGACCGCGTGGATGAGCCTGGTGGAATTGGCCGATCCATCGGGGATGCCCCAGAAATTGATGGTTTGGTGCGGGTTTTGCCCTCAAGTAAGCCATCCAAACGCTACCGAACCGGCGAGATCATCCGTGTAACCGTGATCAACTCCCAAGGGCATGACCTAATAGCCGAGACTTGACGATTGTTATAAAACTGATGTTTGTGTCATTAAGTAAGTACCAATTTAGCCTAAATTTTAGGCATTGCTAAGGGGATTGATATGAGTCGTGATGTCGTTGTCTTAAGTGCAGTACGTTCTGCAATCGGAAGTTTTAATGGCTCACTGTCCAGTTTCGAGCCATCAGAGCTTGGCGGAATCGTGATGAAAGAAGCGGTTGCACGCTCTGGAGTAGATCCCGCGTTGATTAATTATGTGACGGTTGGTAACACCATTCCAACCGATAGTCGATATGCCTACGTAGCTCGAGTTGCAGCCATTCAAGCGGGCTTGCCAATGGAATCTGTGGCTATGGCGTTGAACCGTTTATGCAGCTCAGGTTTGCAAGCCATCGTAACCACTGCTCAGCAAATTATGTTGGGCGATTGTGATTACGGCATTGGTGGTGGTGTAGAAGTGATGTCGCGCGGTATGTATGGCTCTCCTGCGATGCGCAGTGGTGCACGCATGGGCGATACCAAGATGCTCGATTTGATGGTTGCTGTATTGACAGACCCATTTGGTGTGGGTCATATGGGTGTGACCGCAGAGAACTTGGTAGAAAAATGGAAGTTAACTCGTGAAGAGCAAGATGCGTTGGCGGTAGAGTCACATCGTCGCGCAGCGAATGCGATCAAGGAAGGTCGTTTTAAATCCCAGATCGTGCCCATCACAATTAAAACCCGTAAGGGCGATGTAGTGTTTGACACAGATGAGCATTGCAAGCCGGATACCACCATGGAAACATTGGCCAAGATGAAAGCTTTGTTCAAGAAAGAGGGCGGTTCCGTGACGGCGGGTAACGCCTCTGGTATTAATGATGGCGCAGCATTCTTTGTACTAGCAGACGCTGAAACTGCTAAAAAAGCAGGTCATAAGCCGATCGCGCGTTTGGTGTCCTATGCAGTTGCTGGTGTGCCTAACCACATCATGGGGGAAGGTCCGATTCCGGCAACTAAACTTGCTCTCGAGCGTGCCGGCCTCAAGCTGGATCAAATTGATGTGATTGAATCCAATGAAGCATTTGCTGCTCAGGCATTGGCGGTTACCAAGGGCCTTGGTTTAGATCCCGTGAAGACAAACGTGAACGGTGGTGCAATAGCCCTTGGTCACCCAATTGGTTGTTCAGGCGCAGCAATTGCTACTAAAGCGATTCATGAATTGCAACGCGTTCAAGGTAAATACGCATTGGTAACGATGTGTATTGGTGGTGGTCAAGGTATTGCAACCATCTTCGAGCGTCTGTAAGGTGGTAATCAAGCGCTATCAAATAGCAAATGAATTTACGAATGATCTCGCTAGTTAAAACTTAAGAGATCAGTAATAAAGCAGCATCTAAGCCGACATGGTCAAAAGCCGCGTCGGCTTTTTCTTTTACAACAGGCTTTGCTTGATAGGCAACACTGATGCCAGAGCCATTCAT
>CAZXSX010000053.1:0-9244 GCA_964643245.1 uncultured Polynucleobacter sp. | reverse complement strand
TCAAAACTCTTGTGACGTGAAAATAGGTTGACAGTCATTACTCCAGGAGCCTTTAGGAGGTTGTAACAGCCTTGGTAAAACTCGATAGAACTGGGCTTAATTGAGCAATACGCATACCTGGCTTGGTCTCTAGAAAAAGGAGCCTGGCCATCATTTGCTGGTTATATCCCAAATAGATTTCATCGGGATCGCGTATGCGCATCGCCCCTTGAATTAAGTCGGTACCAAAATGCAGGTAACGCACCCCGCCTATTTCAGAAAAGGTTACCGGCTCCATTCGCATGATCAATCTGGTATTAACTTGCCCAGCGACGTGCATTGCGGAATAACCACATCCACGGACTCGCTCCATCCGGGATGTTCAACCACTCAGAGGGACACCAGCTCATCTGCACGGCACGGAAAACACGTTCGGGATGCGGCATCATTACCGTAAAGCGACCATCTGGCGTAGTAACGCCTGTCAACCCACCTGGAGAACCATTTGGATTCATGGGATAAACTTCGGTCGGATTGCCCTGATGATCAACAAAACGCATTACAGACAAACCTTGTTGAACAATTCTCTCAAGATTGCCTTGCTGGCTGAAATTGGCAAAACCTTCTCCATGAGCTATTGCAATAGGAATCTGACTACCTTCCATGCCTTGAGTAAAGATCGAAGGTGAAGCCAGGACCTCAGCCATTACCAAACGCGCTTCGTACTGTTCCGATTGATTCCGGGTAAATTTTGGCCAAGATTCAGCACCTGGGATGATGCCAGCAAGATTGCTCATCATTTGACAACTGTTACACACGCCTAATGCGAAGCTATCCTGACGGTTAAAAAAGCTTGAGAATTCGTCACGTAGCCGTTGGTTAAACAGAATCGTTTTTGCCCAACCCTCGCCGGCGCCCAGAACATCACCGTAGCTAAACCCGCCGCATGCTATTAAACCGCGGAAATCGTCCAACTTCGCTTTACCACTAAGTAAATAAGACATATGAACGTCATAACTGTCAAAGCCTGCCAAATTTACGGCATAGGCCATCTCCACATGAGAGTTAACCCCCTGCTCGCGCAATATAGCGACTTTAGGTCGTGCACCTTTGGAAATATAGGGTGCAGCAATATCCTCGGCTGGATCAAAGGTTAGTTTAGGTGACATACCTGGATCAGCAAGGTTATCTAATAATGCAAATTCAGAATCAGCACAGGCTGGGTTATCACGTAACCTAGCAATTTGATAGCTGGTATTCGCCCACATCTTCTGCAGCACTTCGCGTGGCTCAGCAAATATATTTTTAGCGTCACGCCAAATTTCGATGCGACCATTTGTATTTGGCTTGCCAATCACATGACTGAATGCACTGAGTCCAAATTTACGAAGCACACTAAAAACAGCATCCCGATTTTCTCTGCTTATCTGAATAACGGCTCCAAGTTCTTCGTTAAAGAGTGCACGCAGAGTTTGTTCATGGCGTCGACCTGACACTTGTTGCGCCCAGTTCTTTGCATCACCATAATCGGGCTCTTGGCCTCTGTCGATGGCGATCATATCCACATTAATGGAGATGCCAGAATGCGATGCAAATGCCATCTCAGCAACGCAAGCCAAGAGGCCACCATCCGAGCGATCGTGATAGGCCAACAGCATATTTTCTTTGCGAAGCTCAATGATCGCTGCAGCTAGGGCCTTGAGGTCTTTTGGATAATCTAAATCAGGTGCTAATCTACCAGATTGATTGAGAACTTGCGCCAAAATACTTCCGGCCATGCGATTCTTGCCACGACCTAAATCAATGAGAATCAATTCAGTTTCCAGCGCTGAACCATCCTGATTGCGGAGTTTTAATAATGGTGTTGCCGTCTTGCGAACATCTTGCACAGATGCAAAGGCAGAAATGATAAGGGAGACTGGGGCGACCACCTTCTTGGTTTCAGCGCCCTCTTTCCATTCCGTCGCCATCGACAAGGAGTCCTTACCAACGGGGATAGAAATACCCAATGCTGGACAAAGCTCCATGCCCACTGCTTTTACAGAATCGTAAAGTTTTGCATCTTCACCAGGTGTGCCGCAAGCAGCCATCCAGTTTGCCGAGAGCTTGACATCCTCAAGACGACGTATGTCTGCCGCTAATAAGTTAGTAATAGCTTCACCCACGGCCATACGTGCTGCCGCAGGCGCGTCGATAACGGCCACAGGAGTTCGCTCACCCATGGTCATTACTTCGCCACGGTAACCTTTGTAATCCATCAAAGTCACAGCACAATCAGCAACCGGCACTTGCCATGGACCCACAAATTGATCACGTGCATTTAGGCCCCCAACAGTTCTATCGCCTATGGTAATCAAAAAGGATTTACTAGCGACTGTAGGTTGTTGCAAGACCCAAGCTATCGATTGCGCTAAATCCGCGTCGGTGACATTTAATTCTGGAAATTGCCGAGTCAAACGCTGAACATCGCGATGCATGCGAGGCGGTTTACCAAGCAATACTTCCATTGGCATATCAATTGGTAAAGCAGAATCGGAATCTGCATTTTGTTTTGAATCCAACAACTGCAAATAACGTTCCGTGGTGGCTTCCCCAACTACAGCAAATGGACAGCGCTCCCGCTCACAAAACGACGCAAATAAATCAAGGTCCTTTGCCTCAATGGCCAACACATATCGCTCTTGAGATTCATTACACCAAATCTCAGCAGGACTCATCCCGCTCTCCTCAAGAGGAATGCTCCGTAATTTAAATTTCGCCCCTAAGCCAGAACCATCTACTAACTCTGGGAATGCATTCGATAAACCCCCTGCTCCAACATCATGAATAGAGACGATTGGGTTATGTTCGCCCAGCGCACGGCAGGCATTAATCACTTCTTGTGCGCGGCGCTCCATCTCAGGATTGCCACGCTGTACCGAATCAAAATCCAAGTCTGCCGTATTGGTACCTGTAGCAACTGAACTACCCGTTGCACCACCCATACCAATTCGCATTCCAGGGCCGCCAAGCTGAATGAGCAAGTGTCCCGACTGTATTGCTTTCTTGTGCGTGTGGATGGAATCAATGCTACCAATACCGCCCGCAATCATGATGGGCTTGTGATAACCGCGACGAGTGCCATCGAATGTTTGTTCAAATACCCGGAAATAACCCCCAAGTATGGGGCGTCCAAATTCATTATTGAATGCGGCACCGCCCAATGGACCATCAATCATAATTTGCAGAGGGGTAGCAATTCGCTCTGGTTTGCCATATTGCTCTTGCTCCCATGGAAGATCAGAGCCAGGCAAGTTCAGATTAGATACCGAAAAGCCGGTAAGACCTGCTTTAGGGCGCCCCCCAATACCTGTTGCACCTTCATCCCGAATTTCACCACCGGCACCCGTCGAAGCACCAGAAAAAGGAGCAATTGCGGTTGGGTGATTGTGCGTTTCCACTTTCATTAAGGTGTGCACTAAACGAGTATTTTTTTCATATCGATGGTCAGCGCCCTGAGGAACCCAGGTTTCCGCTTCGCAGCCAGCCATCACTGCAGAGTTATCAGAGTACGCAACAATTGTACCTTCTGGCTGCAACTGGTGAGTATTACGAATCATGGCAAAAAGAGAGCGCTCTTGATCGTTACCATCAATTGTCCAACTGGCATTAAAAATCTTATGTCGACAGTGTTCGCTGTTAGCTTGCGCAAACATGATGAGCTCTACATCACTTGGATTGCGGTTTAAGCGGGTAAAGTTTTCTGTTAAATATGTGATCTCATCCTCAGATAGGGCCAAGCCAAGCTCCTGGTTGGCTTGATCCAAAGCCACTCTTCCTTGCGAAAGCACTGGTATACGCTTTAAGGGGCGATCATCCAGTGTTTGATAGAGCGCATTGGCCGATTCTGCCGAGTCAATAACCACCTCAGTCATACGGTCATGCAGTGCTGCGAGAACACGCCCTAGCTGATCCGCCGTGAGAGTATTTTTGGATTTCCATGAGAATTGAACGCCCCGTTCAATTCTGAGAATCTGCAAACCACACTGCTGTGCAATATCGGTTGCCTTACTTGCCCATGGAGAAACGGTGCCCAAGCGAGGAATAACAATTACCCCTCGAAGCTCTGTTGACCCACCCTTGCTAATTCCAAACCACGATTTACCCTCGCGAAGTGTTGACTGAAATGGCTGTCCATAGGTCAGCAAACTCACCAGAATTTCTTGGTCTTTAGCATTCAGTGGATTTTCAGACCAGATGAAATGCAAAAACTGAGCCTCGATCGAATCGAGCTCAATACCTTGTGCTGCTAATGTGGCTAGAAGTCGCTGTTGGCGGAATGGGGGAAGCGCATCTGCGCCGGGTAAAAATTGGTAAAAAGACATCCCTAGATTATAATGTTTTGCCTAGGCCAAGCGACCGCCCTGAAGGTGGATTTGGCGCTGGCACCGACTGGCTAAGGCGGGATCATGGGTTACCAAGACGAGGGTCGATTGATTGGCTTGGTTCAGCTCAAAAAGCAGCTGAATTACCCGCTCTCCACTGGCCTCATCGAGGCTTCCAGTAGGCTCATCGGCGAAAAGAATTTCAGGCTTTGTAATGAAAGCCCTGGCCAAAGCAACTCGTTGTTGTTCTCCGCCAGATAGAGTCTTCGGAAAATGGTGCAAACGATCCTGAAGGCCAACACGCTCAAGCCAATCTCTTGCCTCAGCGAGCGCCTCCTTACGGCCGTTCATTTGCGCAGGCAGGAGTACATTTTCTAGAGCAGTTAAGTGAGATAGAAGCTGAAACGACTGAAATACGAAACTCAGATGTTTACCTCGGAGTCGTGCCCGTCCATCCTCATTTAGAGTATTCAAATTCTGTCCCATCAGAGCAACGTTTCCTGAACTAGGCAGATCGAGTCCAGCCAATAAACCTAATAAAGTACTCTTACCGGATCCAGAGGCGCCAGTGATTGCCACACTTTCTCCCAAATGAATATCGAAGCAAATGTCGTGCAAAATAGTCAAAGGTCCATCGCTGGTAGCCACATGCTTTCCAAGATGAATGGCACTTAATACGGTTGCAGGAGTGCTCATACGTGATATTGGGCAGTCAACATTGGTATATCAGAATTTCTTTAAACGCCTTATTTTGCCTATTAATTGCTTTTGTTTCTGTAGCAAAGGCCAATCCTGTCATTCTGGTGATGGGAGATAGCCTTTCCGCAGAATACGGGATTCCACGCGGAACGGGATGGGTAAGACTTCTCGAGAATCAACTTCAGAATCAATCGAGCCCATGGACTGTACTTAATGCGAGCATCAGTGGCGAGACAAGCTCTGGCGGCCTCACTCGACTACCGTCCCTCCTAGAAAGCAAAAAGCCAGGCATTGTTTTTTAGAGCTTGGAGCAAATGATGCACTAAGAGGTTTGTCGATTGGGCAAACCGAACGGAATCTGCGCAAAATGATTGCCTTATCTAAACAAGCTGGTGCCAAAGTCTTGCTGTTTGGAATGCAAATTCCGTCCAAATACGGCCAGCAATACGCCAAACAATTTAAGGATCTTTACCCAAAGCTTGCTAGCCAGGAGGATATTGAGCTCTTGCCATTTTTTCTCGCAGGCGTTGCTAGCAAGAAAGAGTTCTTTCAGAGCGACAACATTCATCCAAATGTTGCAGCACAATCCATCCTCTTTAAAAACGTATGGGGCGCAATGGCCCCATATCAACAACTACTGAAATAATTTCAGAGCATTAGCCACCAGATCCGCTGGAGAGCGGTTTAAGGGGGTTGATTACTTTTACCCCTGCGGCATCACACCAGTAAGACATAAAGCCAGCAAATTCTGATTGAGCGGCCAAAGCTTGAATCTGCTGGGCCTGAGCCTTATGAATCTTTGCATCAACACCAGTTGGTTGACGTACTTGATCAACCCGATAAAGCGTTGCTCCAACGCCAGGATTATTTACAGAAATGACTGCTGGAAACTTGTCAGCATTAACCGACATCACATCATCTAATGCAGGCCCAACCAAATTTGCTGGTTTATTGCGTGACACCCAAATAGGGCCAGCAAATCCAGTAGCATTTTTAGGATCTTTTTCTAGAGCTGCATAGCGTTCCGCGGCAGCTGCAAGGGCTAACTTTTCAGCGGCACGCTGACTAACTTGGCGCTTAACTTCTGCTGCCACTTCCTTAAAGGGAAGAATTTGTGCAGAATGAAATGTCACAACACGGGCCGAAACAAAAACGCCTGGTGCAGTTTGAATAGCTTCGGTATTGCGTTTATTTTTAAGGGTCTCATCGCTAAAAAGAGCCTGCACAACCTTAGGATTTGCTAAAGGATGATCACGTGATACCCCAGACGGTCCAGATCGTGTCATTTTCTTTTGGCTTTGAATGCTGAGTTTTAATTTATCAGCCGCAGGCTTTAGGCTATCCGACTGGTCATATGTCATGTTGGCAAATTGATCCGCCTTCTCACTAAAAACTTTAGCGTCTTCCTTAGGGTCTGCTTTTAGAACAATGTACTCAACATCAATAAATTCAGGGCTCTCAAAAAGCTTGGTGTTTGCACTATAGAAAGCCTGAAGCTCTTCAGGGCTCGGATTCACTTTTGTCAGGTAATCTTTAGCATTAAAGCTTAGCGCCTGAACCTGGCGCTCTGTCTCATATAGAGTGGAAACAATCTCAGACAATTTCGGTGTACCAATCTTCGTACGTGCAACCGAATTTACCAGCTGACCAATCTTTAAATCGAAAGCCTGACTTGCATAAAACTGATCTTCATTTAGTCCATTGTTAGCAAGCAATTGTTTGAAACGGACATCATCAAAACTTCCGTCTTGGCGATACAGGGCCCGAATTTGTGGAATCCCCTGCAAGCTTTTAATTAGTGCTTCCTTGCCTACTTGCAAACGAAGATTGGTTACTGCAAATCCTAAAATGCGTTGCTGCAAAAGTTCATTCAAAATTGCTTGACGAAATTGCAAACTTTGTGCAATTTGCAAATTCCCGCCGACACGCTCTGCCTGACGTTTAGCAGCATTATCTACTTCTGGTGCAGTAATAGGCTTCCCATTGACTTTGACTAAATCCGTCTCTTTGCCCATAAATCCCGAATAGCTCGAAATGCCAAACATGACAAACGAAGGAACAATGAACAACATCAGTACTAACTGAAGTAATTTTTGATGCTTACGGACGGTATCAAGCATGAATAAGTTCGCTAGGAATGAATGGATTAACGCGAGTCAATAAAACAGAATTAGCTGAATTTTACTCGGTACTGCGAAGAGGGAACGTACTGCAAGATGCCAAGAGCGGCTGGAGAAGTAAATATTTGGTGGGCGCTGAGAGGCTCGAACTCCCGACATTCTGCGTGTAAGGCAGACGCTCTACCAACTGAGCTAAGCGCCCCAAAATATTTCAAGCTGAAATTGTAACCTAAACATAACCCTAAAGCCTGAAATAGGGTAAAAACCACCCCTTTCTAGCGAGTGGCTTTCACCAAAATACTTCCCCTAGCTTGCTCGGATCAGTGCTTAAGTACATCTCCAGAAGAGATGCTTTCTTTCGCCTTACTGGCCTCCGTAGCCTTCTTTGCAAGCTCTTCGGGCGTTGGATCAGGCAGTGGTGTTGGTAAGTGCTCTAAGGCGAGCTCCAAAACCTTATCGATCCACCGAACCGGGACAATTTCAATGGCATTCTTCACGTTGTCTGGAATATCAATCAGGTCTTTGACGTTCTCCTCAGGAATTAGGGCCAATTTAATACCGCCCCGATGCGCTGCTAATAGCTTCTCCTTTAGACCACCAATCGGAAGGACTTCGCCGCGCAAAGTAATCTCGCCGGTCATTGCCACATCCGAACGAATCGGAATGCCCGTGAAAACCGAGACCAGAGCTGTTGTAATCGCAATGCCTGCAGACGGCCCATCTTTTGGTGTTGCGCCATCTGGGAAGTGAATATGAATGTCATTCTTCTCGAATGACTCATCAGCAATTCCAAGACGCTTGGCGCGTGAACGCACAACTGTACGCGCAGCCTCCACCGACTCCTTCATCACATCACCAATCGAACCAGTCCGGGTGATCACACCTTTACCAGCCATGGCAGCCGCTTCAATAGTTAGAAGGTCTCCGCCTACTTCCGTCCAGGCCAAGCCTGTTACTTGACCCACTTGGTTCTCTTTACCAGCCAAGCCAAAGTCAAACATGCGTACCGATAAGAACTTCTCAAGGTTATCGGCATTCACGACCACTGGAGCAGCCTCTTTCTTCAACAACAGGAGTTTCACCACCTTGCGGCAGATCTTGCTAATTTCTCTCTCTAATGAGCGCACACCAGCCTCGCGTGTGTAGTAACGAATGATGTTTCGAACAGCACTCTCTTCGATCTTTAACTCATCCTTCTTCAAACCATTGTTCTTGGTTTGCTTCGGAATCAAGTAGTTCACAGCGATGCTGGTCTTCTCGTCCTCGGTATAACCAGCCAGGCGAATAATTTCCAAGCGATCCAATAATGGCCCAGGGATATTTAAAGAGTTCGAGGTGGCCACGAACATAACATCTGAAAGATCAAAATCCACTTCGACATAATGATCTTGGAATGTATGATTTTGTTCAGGATCCAACACTTCTAAAAGCGCACTTGCGGGATCACCACGGAAGTCCATGCCCATCTTATCCACCTCATCCAATAGGAACAATGGATTGCGGACCCCTACTTTAGTAAGGCTGGTCAAAATCTTGCCTGGCATCGAACCAATATAGGTTCTGCGGTGTCCACGAATTTCAGATTCGTCACGCACACCACCTAATGCCATTCGAACAAATTTGCGGTTTGTAGCGCGCGCAATGGATTGACCCAAGGAGGTTTTACCAACGCCGGGAGGCCCCACCAAACACAGAATTGGCGCTTTTACACGATCAACTCGTTGCTGAACTGCGAGGTACTCCAAAATACGCTCTTTAACCTTATCTAAACCATAGTGATCCTCATCCAATACCTTTTCTGCATTGGATAAATCATTATTGATCTTGGTTTTTTTCCTCCAAGGTAAATTTACCAAGGTGTCAATGAAATTGCGAATCACAGTTGCTTCAGCCGACATCGGTGACATCAACTTCAGTTTTTTCAATTCAGATTCAGCTTTCTTCAATGCCTCTTTCGGCATGCGTGCCGCTTTAATGCGCTTCTCGAGCTCCTCTAAATCGGCACCCTCCTCACCCTCTCCTAATTCCTTTTGAATGGCTTTGACTTGTTCATTCAAGTAGTACTCGCGCTGACTCTTTTCC
>CAZXSX010000052.1:0-9330 GCA_964643245.1 uncultured Polynucleobacter sp. | reverse complement strand
AACCAAGCATGATTCGATTTCCATGGTTCCCATGCGGTGACCAGAAACATTCAACACATCATCGATACGGCCGGTGATTGTGAAGTAGCCGTTATCTTTGTTACGAATAGCGCCGTCACCTGCCAAGTAAAGATTGCCACCCAACTCTTCTGGGAAGTAAGACTTTACAAAACGATCTGGATCACCCCAAATCATACGAATCATTGAAGGCCATGGATGCTTAACAACCAAGATACCGCCTTGTCCGTTTGGCACATCGGCACCAGCCTCGTCCACGATTGCCGCTTGAATACCTGGCAATGGCAATGTGCATGATCCTGGAATCATTGGCGTTGCACCTGGCATTGGGGAAATCATGTGGCCACCGGTTTCGGTTTGCCAGAAAGTATCGGCAATCGGACAACGAGATCCACCCACATTCTCGTAGTACCACATCCAAGCCTCTGGATTAATTGGCTCACCCACAGAACCCAAGAGACGCAATGAAGATAAATCAAAGCTCTTTGGATGCACTGCTTGATCGCTACTAGAAGCTTTATTTAATGAACGGATCGCAGTCGGTGCGGTATAGAAAATAGTGGCTTTGTGTTTTTGGATCATTTCCCAGAAACGGCCAGCATTTGGATAAGTTGGTACGCCTTCAAACACAATCTCGGTGGCACCCACGGCGAGTGGGCCGTAAGTAATGTAAGAGTGTCCTGTTACCCAACCAATGTCGGCAGTACACCAAAACACATCGTTTGGCTTAATGTCAAAAGTCCACTTCATTGTGAGAATTACCCACAATAAGTAGCCGCCAGTAGAGTGTTGAACACCCTTTGGCTTACCGGTAGATCCTGATGTGTAAAGAATAAATAATGGATGCTCAGCACTAACCCACTCTGGCTCACAAGTAGCTGCTTCATTCGCAACAATTTCTTGCATCCAAACATCGCGACCTGGCGTCATAGACACATCAGTTCCAGTGCGCTTACTCACAATCACATTTTTTACTTTAGGGCACTCGCCAGTAAAGAGCGCTTCATCGCAAATTGCTTTGAGTGGCAATGCTTTGCCACCGCGATACTGGCCATCAGCAGTAATTACTGCAACTGCGCCAACGTCCATGATGCGATCGCGCAATGCTTGCGCAGAGAAACCACCAAACACCACAGAGTGAATCGCACCGATACGAGCACAGGCCTGCATCGCCACGATACCTTCGATGGTCATCGCCATATAAATAATGACGCTGTCACCAGACTTGATGCCTAGCTTGCGAAGTGCGTTTGCCATTTTGCAAACACGCTCCAGCATTTCTTTATAGGTAACCTTAGTTACAGTTCCATCGTCTGCTTCAAAAATGATCGCCGTTTTTTATCGCCAAGACCAGCTTCAATTTGGCGATCTAAGCAGTTATAGGAAGCATTAATGGTGCCGTCTTCAAACCACTTATAGAAAGGCGCTTTATAGATTCATCCAAAACCTTAGTAAAAGGTTTTTTCCAGTAGCTATTTTCTTTGGCAAGTCGGCCCCAAAAACCGTCGTAATCTTTTTCAGCCTCAGCGCAAAGCTTTTTATAGGCTTCCATGCCTGGAATGGCCGCACCCTTTACAAAGTCAGCAGGTGGGTTAAAAACGCGGTTTTCTTGCTTTAATGGTTCCATGCTTCACAGCCCTCTAATAAATAATCAATATTTTTTGCGCTAAAAAGTACGCAAAATGTCGCAAAATGAGGGATTCTAGCCCTCAAGACTACTGAAGATAAGTGAAAACACTTGGGATTTGCTCTATGGCAAACCCTTAAAATAGGGCAAACCTTACTAATAAATGTGGAAATAAGCCTAAAACCATGACCAATATCAAACAAAACGACCTAATCCAAAGCGTTGCCGATGCCTTCCAGTTCACTTCTTACTATCACCCAAAGGATTTCATCGATGCTATGGGTAAGGCGTATTCCCTGGAAAAGGGTGAAGCTGCGAAGGATGCGATTGCTCAAATTTTGACCAATAGTCGCATGTGCGCGGAGGGCCACCGCCCTCTTTGTCAAGATACTGGTATTGCAGTGGTCTTTTTAAAGATTGGAATGAATGTGCAGTGGCCAGATGCCACGATGAGCGTGACTGAGATGGTGAATGAAGGTGTGCGCCGCGCTTACCTCAATCCCGACAACACCTTACGCGCTTCGGTATTAACCGATCCAGCAGGTAAGCGCAAAAATAGTGGTGACAATACTCCCGCTGTAGTGCATTACGAAATTGTTCCGGGCGATGACGTAGAGGTCATTTGCGCCGCTAAAGGTGGTGGCTCAGAAAATAAAGCCAAAATGGTCATGCTCAACCCATCTGATTCGATTGTTGACTGGGTTTTGAAAACGGTTCCAACCATGGGCGCTGGCTGGTGCCCTCCTGGCATTCTCGGCATTGGTATTGGTGGCACGCCAGAGAAGGCCATGTTGATGGCTAAAGAAGCATTGATGGGTCCAGTCGACATTCAAGAGCTGATCGCCCGTGGCCCCAAGAATCGCGTTGAAGAATTACGTCTTGAACTCTATGAAAAAGTAAACCAGCTCGGCATCGGCGCGCAAGGCTTAGGCGGCTTGGCTACGGTGTTGGATATTAAGATCTTGGATTACCCAACGCATGCTGCGTCATTGCCAGTAGCGATGATTCCAAACTGTGCAGCAACTCGTCACGTACATTTCCATTTACACGGTGATGGCCCTGCAAAATTAGAAGCCCCTTCCCTATCTGATTGGCCTGATGTGACATGGACACCTGATGTTCAAAAATCCAAACGCGTCAATTTGGATACTCTCACCACTGAAGAAGTCGCTAGCTGGAAACCAGGCGAGACTCTGCTTCTCAACGGCAAAATCTTGACCGGTCGAGATGCCGCGCACAAACGCATTCAAGATATGTTGGCTAAGGGTGAAGAATTACCCGTGAGCTTTAAAAACCGTGTGATCTATTACGTTGGTCCAATTGACCCAGTGCGTGATGAAGTTGTTGGCCCAGCTGGCCCAACAACTTCGACCAGAATGGATAAGTTCACCGAAATGATGCTTGCCAAAACCGGCTTAATTTCCATGATCGGCAAAGCTGAGCGCGGACCGGTTGCAATTGAAGCGATTAAGAAGCACAAATCCGCTTACCTCATGGCAGTGGGTGGTGCCGCTTACTTGGTGTCTAAGGCCATTCAGCATTCCAAAGTGGTTGGGTTTGCTGACTTAGGCATGGAAGCAATCTATGAGTTTGATGTCAAAGACATGCCCGTAACCGTCGCCGTCAACTCCGAAGGCATCTCGATGCACGAAACTGATCCAAAAGAATGGCAAGCCAAGATTGGAAACATTCCAGTCACGGTAGCTTAATTACTCATTAATCTTGCTGCACTTTAGTTTGGAACTGGTACTCACTTGTCGCTAGTTGGTGTTTTTGATTCGGGCGTTGGTGGCTTATCCATTTTGGATGAGGCCCTGCGCCAGCTTCCCCAACACGACTACATCTATCTAGCAGATTCAGCAAACGCTCCTTACGGTGAAAAATCGAGCGAATGGATTGCGAGTCGCAGTCTAGAGTTATGCCGGCACTTAGCCAATGCTGGGTGCAATGCGATTGTGGTAGCTTGCAACACCGCAACTGCTGAAGCGATCAAACAGATACGAACGCAATTACCCATTCCGGTAATTGGTGTGGAGCCCGGAATTAAGCCGGCCTCTATGCAGTCACAAAATGGCATTGTAGGAGTACTCGCAACTGAAGCCACACTAAAGAGTGATAAGTTCAACGCTCTGTTGGCAACGCTGCCCAATGATTGTCGCTTTATCAAGCAAGCTGGTGCAGGACTCGTACCACTAATTGAGTCTGGCAGGGCAGATAGCGAAGATACTTTAGAGCTCCTTGCGCAACATCTCGAGCCAATTCAGGATGCAGGTGCAGACACGATCGTATTAGGATGCACGCACTACCCGTTTTTACGAAAAGCTATTCGCAAGCTATTGGGCGACGCGATTACGTTGATTGATACGAGTGACGCCGTCGTAAGACAGCTAAAGCGCCAGTTAGAACAACTGAATGTAGCAGAACTATCAGATGAACATCATGGCTCGGTCACCTTTGTCAGCAGCAAAGATGATGCTCTATTGCTAAAGATGGCACGAGATTTAATGTGTAGCGATTTGAATGATCACTTAGTAAGCTCACACATGCTAGGCGCTACACAATGAGTACCTTTTTGCAAAAAATCGATGCACGGCTCCCGTTCACCAAAACCGAACGCATCATTATTGGCATCGTACTCATTTTGCATGCGCTACCTGCCTTAGAGTTTCTGCATTTTTCGTCACGACCGCCCAAACCGGACGATACGCGTGTTATGGTCAATCTCGTGAGCCCTGATACTGCAGCCAGCAAAACACAACCGACAGCCCCTCCTCCAAAGCCCAAGGAAGAGCCGAAGAAAAAAACAGTAGAAGAGAAGTCTTCGCAAAAGCCGACTCCCCAGCAAACTCAAAACACCAGTCAGCAACAAAAAAGTGAATCACAATCCCAAAGCCAAATGCAAAATGCGGCTGTGGCACCTGCTACAACGGGTGGTGCTAGCGGCACACCGATTCAGACAGACATTGGTAAACTCGTTGTTGTATATCAACCAGATGCTGACGCCTATTACCCATCGTTCTCCAAACGTTCTGGCGAACAAGGTACTGTGGTGGTGCGCTTGATTATTGCCGAGAACGGCGAAGTTGAAGACGTTGCGATATTGCAATCGAGCTCCTTCCCAAGATTGGATTGCGCCGCTACTGATATTGGTCGCCGCTATCGGTTTAAACCTTTTTTAGTCAATGGCTCACCTCAACGAATTTCTACGAATCTTTTAATTAAATATAATCTGAAGAATTAATCACTATGAATACACCATTTGGAATTGCAAATTTATGGCTAGAGGGAGATGCCATCACTCGCTTTGTGGCGATTGCCTTATTATTGTGTTCAATTGTGACCTGGGTTATTTTGCTCTCTCGCTATTGGGAATTGCGCAATTTACGTAAGTTAAAACCGGAGCTGGATCAGTTCTGGCACGCTACTTCATTTGATCAAGGGTTGCAATCTTTTAGCAACCAAAGCATGAATCCGTACTATCAAATTGCAAAGTCTGCAAGCAGCGCATCGATTCACCATCAGAGCCAAGCAAGCAGCCATCGTGAATTACTTCAGACCCTCAACTACTCCGAGTGGATGGCGCGTAACATTAAAAATTGCATTGATAGTATCGGTGCAAGTCTGCAAAAGGGCCTTACCTTTCTGGGCTCTACTGGTGCGACCGCCCCCTTTATTGGCTTGTTCGGCACTGTATGGGGCATCTACCATGCATTGATCTCGATTAGCAGCTCAGGTAGCGCCCAGATTGACCAAGTGGCTGGCCCCATCGGCGAGGCATTGATCATGACTGCTTTGGGTCTCGCAGTTGCCATTCCAGCAGTTCTTGGATTTAATGCAATCAATCGCGCAAACAAATTATTAGTTGCCGATCTCAATCGCTTTGGCAATGACTTGCTTGCTTATTTTGTCACTGGTGCACGCGTCCAGTCTGGAGATTGAGCATGTCTTTTCATCTACAAGACGATCAGAACGATGACGCTATCATGGCGGAAATTAACATGACGCCAATGGTGGACGTCATGCTGGTACTGCTTATTATTTTCATCATCACCCTACCCGTTATTCAGCAGGCAGTGAAAGTAGAATTACCTAAAGCCAATAGCGTTCGAAATGAAATTAAGCCCGAATCGATTCAGCTATCGATTGATGGTAAAGGGCAAATCTTCTGGAACAGCACGCCCATTGATATCAAAATCTTTGACGGCTATGCAGAAAAGGCTGCTCAAAAAGACCCGCAACCAGAAATCAATTTGCGTGCTGACAAGTCCGTCAAATATGAATATGTTGCCCAAGTATTGGCCGCTTCGCGCCGCGCCGGCTTAACCAAACTGGGATTTGTGACTGAACCCGACTAAGATGAGATATTGCTACTTGGCCTTATAGGGCATCTTGGATGGCGAGCAAATTTCTTCGCTGACATAAGTGCCATTACCCATCGTTTCACCCAAAATTCCGCCCTGAATCTTTTCGGTCTTTTTTAATTTACCAGTGACAGGATCAAGCGTAATTTGTGTCAATACGGTTCCCGCTGAATAGGAAACACCCATTACGTTCTCTGGTTCAAAACTGGCCTCGATAACCATCAAAATATTTGGCCGCGCCAAGGTCACACTCTTGACCACCTGCTTTCCGTAAGCATCAGACTGATCAAGGTCTCGATCATCCAGATAAATTTTGGCCTTCTGATTACCCGAAGCGAGCGTGATTTTCATGTCGTACTCTTCTGTGTAACCTCTTTCAGAACGTTTACACCGAAACTCTAGAACATCAACGGCCCAGACGGCCGTTGTTGCTATCGCGAGATGTAAACAGAGGAGGATGTGGGATAGACGCATAGACACCAAATTAGGTAGTGAATCTTGATAGTGGTGGTGCCCGAGGCCGGAATCGAACCGGCACGACTTTTTTTGAGTCGGCAGATTTTAAATCTGCTGTGTCTACCGATTTCACCACTCGGGCTCGCACAAGCAGAGTCTGCTGCGCTACATAAACCAAGACAATGGTGATTTTAGCATGTAAGCTCAAATCGCCTTGAAGAGCTTATTTCACATGAGCGCGGCATCCCCCAACCCACTACCCTTAAAATATTTTGATGAAATCCATACGCAATCTCGCTGGCACACCAAAGTTTTTGCGACCTTTGCTTTGGGCAGTTGGTACAGTAGCATTGCTCACTTTGTCTGTCAGCTTAATTTACTTATACTCCGCTCAATCAAGCCCTTCAGGCAAGCGCAGTATTAAAAATCTTTGGATAGCGTTGTTATTCAATTTGATGAGGCGGATATTCCGCATATCAAAGCCAAAAGCCAATCTGATGCGTTATTTGCCCTCGGCTACCTCCACGCTACTGAGCGTTCATGGCAAATGGAAATGAATCGTCGCATTGCTAGCGGACGACTCTCCGAAATTTTAGATAGCGAAACCGTCAACATTGATCGATTTATTCGGACACTGGGAATCAAGCGCGCAGCCGAGCAACAGTTTGATAAATATCCCGTCGCAGCAAAACGCTTATTGCAAGCATATGCAGATGGCGTCAATGCAGGCAATGCACATTTAGGATGGGCGTTACCAGTAGAGTATTTTTTAACCGCTCCAAACCGGGTCACTGGTCGCCAACAGATAGCGTTGCCTGGATGCTGATGATGGCATTGGATTTAGGTGGCAACTGGCATAAAGAATTGCAAAGGCTCGAACTCTCGCAATTTCTGACTACGCAGCAAATCTGGGAAGTACTACCCCCATTCGAGGCGGAGCCAGTCACCAAAATGGATTTTGCCAGGCTCTACAAAGACCTCAATGTCTTTAATCCAAAAGCTGGTCCAGTTCCTTTTCGCTCTAAGAAGCTACCAGCAACAGAGTTGTCTGCCATTGATATTCCTGGTGGTAAAGATGGAATCGGTTTAAATAATTGGGCATTGAGTGGCGAGTTGACAGTGAGCGGCAAACCATTGCTCGCCAATGACCCGCACTTGGGCCTGTCTGCACCAGCGATTTGGTATTTTGCCCATCTCGACGCTCCTGGGTTAAATGTATTGGGCGGGACACTTCCAGGTATTCCAGCCGTCATTTTGGGTAGAGCAGAAACATTTGCCTGGAGCTTCACCAACACTAATCCCGATGTACAAGATTTATATATAGAGCAAATCGACACTAAAAATCCCGGTATGTATCGAGGGCCAGATGGTATGTTGCCATTTAAAGTCCGTCAGGAAATCATTGATGTGAAAGGTGCACCACCTATTCATTTCATTGTGAAAGAAACGCGTCATGGTCCAGTAATTTCCGATTCGTACGCAAGAGCTAAACGTGCCATTGATACCGAACGCTTTGCTCTCGCTCTGCGCTGGACAGCATTGGATATTGAAAACCAATCGGTTGCAGGATTATTGGAGTTAAATCGAGCAAAGGATATGGATTCATTCGGACATCTGCTGCGTAAAAATTATGCGCCGATGCAAAATGTCGTCATGGCAGATGTCGAAGGAAATATAGCCTACCAAGCTGCAGGGGTTGCACCCAAGCGTGTACTCCTCCATGGTCTTTATGGAGCTGCGCCAGCTCCGGGGTGGGAAAAACAGTATGACTGGAACGGTTACGTACCATTTGAGCAACTTCCAGCAAGTCACAATCCAGATCAAGGTTGGATTGCCACTGCTAACCAGCGCATTATTGCGACGAATGACCTCAACCCATTAACCGGAGATTAGGATTTATCAGCCCGCTATGACCGAATTGTTGATCTGATTAAGGCTAGAAATAGTCACGATCTGGATTACATGAAAACCATGCAAGCAGATACCGTATCGCTCACATCGTTACCACTTCTTGAGCTATTCAAAACCAGTGCACCTACTCACCCTTTGGGGCCTAAAGCACTTGAGATAGCCAAAAACTTTGATGGCGATATGAAAGTGGGTAGTACTGCCGCACTCCTCTTTAATGCTTGGGCAGATCATTTGACGCGTAACCTATTTTCTCGTTTAGGCTATTTATTTTCGGAGACCTATGGTGATCGCAATTACCGAGGAGCACTGATTCATCAGATACAAAAGCCAAACAGTCCTTGGTGTGACAACCCCAAAACGGAAGCAGTTGAAACCTGTCAAGAAGCATCCAATGATGCATACAACAAAGCCTTGGACTATCTCAGCCAGGAATATGGCAACGACCCTAGCAAATGGACTTGGGGTAAAGCGCATATCGCCATATCCGAGCACCGCCCATTTAGTAAGGTTCCCTTTCTCGGAACATTATTCAATTTGGAAACACCCTTTCCGGGTGACAGCAATACGATCAATGTTAGGCGCTTAGAATTATTGCGCTCGAATCGCCCCTATGAGACCTTGCAAGGCCCTAGCATGCGCGCAATCTACGATCTATCCGATCTTGAAAAATCACAATTTATCTTTCAGTCGGGCCAATCGGGATGGGTCTAAAACAAGCTTTACCGCAACATGTTGCCCTTATGGGCAAACAATCAATACCCACCCTTGCAGATGAAGCCAGAGAATACCAAGCGCTCCCTAGAATTGAGCAACAAGTAATTGCCTAGCATTTTTGACGTATAAAATAACGGTAATCTATTCGCATCCTTTTGAAAGTTGCATGATGAAAAAAATCCTTATTGCTAGCTTGACCACGCTCACCCTCCTCTTGTCGATAGGCAATGCTCATGCCGAATG
>CAZXSX010000051.1:0-9406 GCA_964643245.1 uncultured Polynucleobacter sp. | reverse complement strand
AGCCATGGCGGTTGCCCTTGCGCGCGAGGGCGTCAAGGTTGCGGTGACAGGCCGAAATGCTGAAGGTTTGCAAAAGTTGGTTGAGCTCATTGAGGCTGTTGGCAGAAAAGCATTGGCGCTGAACTGGGATTTATCCGATCCATCCGTTATTGATCAGCTGGTCTCTCAAGTTGAGAGCAAGCTTGGGTCAATTGACATCCTGATTAATAACACTGGTGGACCACCACCAACGCCTGCCGCTGGTCAAGATCCTGCGCTATGGCAAAAAAGCTTTAACAACATGGTGTTGTCATAGATCGCCATTACTGATCGAGTATTGCCTGGAATGCGGCAACGCAAATGGGGGCGAATCATCACTAGTACTACATCTGGTGCGATCGCACCCATCAAGAATCTTGCTATCTCCAACACTTTGCGCGCCGCATTATTGGCTTGGTCTAAGACCTTAGCTGCGGAGGTGGCGAACGAAGGCATTACCGTTAATGCATCATGCCTGGAAGGGTGGCAACCGATCGTTTACGGCAGTTGGATGAAGCCAGAGCAAAGCGTGAGGGCACAACCTATGAAGATGTGGTTCAAGCGAGCTTGCGTCAAATCCCGATGGGTCGTTATGGTGACCCAAAAGAATATGGGGATGCTGCGGCATTTTTAGCAAGCCAAAATGCTTCATTTATTACTGGCACAGTCATGCACATTGATGGTGGCCAGATTCAGGCAATTTAATTAACCGATTGCTGACCTGAAATACGGTTTATGCATGATCTCATCCGTAGCTTAAGGCAAGACTTATGCTTCAAAGAGCTCAAATGGTTATTGCTCGCGCTCATCATTTCGGTCTGTGCCATGACGAGTGTGAGTTTTTTAGCCGATCGCCTGCAGCGTGCCTTTGAATATGACGCTCGCCAATTGCTTGCTGCGGATTTACTTGTCGTTGCCGATCAACCAATACCTGAACCGTTCATTGCCGAGGCCCAAAGTCGAGGACTACACATTGCGCAAACAGTGGTATTTCCGAGTATGGCGACCGTTGGAACACAAAGCAAACTCGCATCAATCAAAGCAGTTAGCTCTGAGTACCCCTTGCGCGGCGCGCTGGAGGTAGAAGGGCGCAGCTCATCAACAATGGGATTGGCGGGAGGGTCCGTTTTTGTAGACCCCGCTTTGCTAAATAGTCTGCACGCCAAGTTGGGGGATTCGATTCGATTGGGCGATCGACAGTTTGTCATCTCAGGCGTTCTGATGAAAGAGCTTGATCGTGGGGCTGGCTTCATGAATTTTGCTCCACGACTCATCATGTCGTTAGCGGATCTTCAATCGACTGGGTTAATTGGCTTGGGCGGTCGTGTGACCTATCGCTTGCTCCTAGCGGGATCCGATAAAACAATCGCTGAGTATCAAGTATGGGCTAGTCAATATATTGCGACAGCAAAGATTCGTGGTCTGCGCATTGAAACTTTAGAGAATGCGCAACCGATTATGCGTAAAACCTTAGAGCGGGCAGAGCAGTTTCTCTCGCTAGTTGCTTTGTTGACGGCAATGATCGCGGCCGTGGCAATTGCATTATCAGCAAGACGCTATGTGGTGGGCCAGGCGGATGCTTGTGCAGCACTCAAATGCTTTGGGGCAAGCAGGGGAATGATTTTCAAGAAACAAATCGTGACTCTGTTTTTCTTGGGAATATTGTCGGCCGTTACAGGATCCGCTCTTGGTTATCTTGTTCAGAATGGGCTGACTGGTCTGTTAGGCAATCTTTTGACGGGGAACTTGCCATCCGCATCTTTCGTACCCGTGTTGTGGAGCACGATTTTTGCATGGGTTTTGTTATTTGCATTCGCTGGTCCGCCGCTCCTCAGTTTGGTAAATGTGTCGCCAATGCGATTGATACGTAAAGAAATCGGTATGGCATATCAAGTCACCATTTGGATTGCTGGATTCATATTAGTAATTTGTGCGGGGTTGATTTGGGTGGTTACAAAAGACCTGAAGTTAGCCCTTTGGGTGGGCATTAGCTTTGCGGGAGCACTAATTCTTTTTGCTATTTTGGCGCGCCTAACTTTGTGGCTAGTTTCTAGAATACAGACGCCGAGTTTTGCCATGCGCTTTGCAGTGACTGCCATGAATCGTCGCGCAGGATTTGCGGTAATGCAAATCAGCGCATTAGCGATTGCGCTTATGGCTATTTTGTTGATTCTTTTATTACGACAAGACCTTCTAAATACATGGCAAGGCAATATTCCTGCGGACGCACCCAATCGCTTCATGATCAATATTCAGTGGGATCAAAAAGAAGGAATCACACAGGCTCTACAACAGGGCGGCGTATCCAGGCCTGACTTTTATCCCATGATTCGTGGTCGACTGATTGCAATTAATGGTCAGGATATCGCTCCGATGGATTATTCGGAGAAGAATGCGCGCCGCCTAGTCGATCGAGAATTTAATTTGTCGTATACCGAACAGTTGCCTACCGGTAATCGGATTATTTCAGGGGCGTGGATTGCAGGTGCAAAACCCCAAATCTCGATGGAGACTGGAATTGCCAAAACCCTAAAACTCAAACTGGGTGATCAATTTACCTTTAAGGTGGCAGGTGAACCAGTTACAGCGCCGATCACATCATTGCGAAAATTGGATTGGGGCTCAATGCGGGTGAACTTCTTTGTCATCATGCCGCCCGCACTTTTAAGCAATATGCCGCAATCTTGGATCACATCCTATTATCAAAGTCCGAACAAAGATATTCTGGATTTTTCCTTAAGTCAGGCCTACCCCAACATCACTCTCGTAGATGTGTCGGCATCACTGCAGCAAATTCAGGAGGTTTTGAATAAGCTCTCAGCAGCTCTTGGCCTTTTATTCGCATTTACGATCATTGCTGCAATTTTGGTATTGGTTGCCGCCATTGCAGCGACTCAAGATGAGCGCTTTCGAAATGCTGCTTTACTAAAAGCGATGGGAGCATCTCGAATTGTCTTGAGCCAAATTGCCAGAATCGAATTGCTTTGCATTGGTTTTGCTGCAGGATTGTTGGGCGGTCTGGCTGTGGCAGCAGCAGCTTGGGCGCTGGGCCGTTATGTGATGGAAATTGACTTTCATGCCTTTGCGCAATCTATTTTGCTAGGGATTGCGTTTGGCATTGTTGCCTCATTAACAGCGGGCTATCGCTTTCAGAGCCGCGTACAAGCAGCTACTGCGGTGGAGTGTTTGCGCGAGGCTTAAGACAGTGTTACAACGTTCTTAGGCAGCTCGACTAATCTTGTTCCCGCAAAACGATCTGGCAGACTTTGACGCAAATACGATGCATTGTGATCTAGGTAAATAGTCAGTGGCCATAGAAATAGAGCAACTGTAAATAGCATTTCAATGATTTGCCATTTTTCCAAATGGAAGAGCCACTGCAATATCACACATGGAATTACCCAGAGGGATCCGTAGACATAGCGCCATATGGCTTGACGCCGTGAAAGATTAAAGCCATCTTTACCAATCAGGCGTACTCGCCAGGTTTGCATGGCCAGCGTTTGCCCAGACTTGGTCCAGTACCAAACAAAGTAAGCACCAAGTACGGTGTAAAGATATAAAAACGTTAACCAACTGGGCAAGGAAACGCCGAATAAAATGCCTAACCCAAGGTTGGGTAATAAGAATGTAAACGCAATGACGCCAAGCAAAACAAGTTGCTCATAGAGGTAGCAAGATACGCGTCGCCAAAACCCTGGTGAAGGCAATGCGCTTAATTCTGCGGGGGTCATTTGCTGGAAGCTTCAGAGGCCTCGGGGTTGGTAGGAACAGTCACTTCTGTCGCCTCAGGGGTGGTGGGTGCTGCTGCCCTAGGTTTTGGTGCTGGAGGTTGTGGGGCTGCAATATCTTGCTTGATAGCATGCTGTTGCAAAGTTGGGGCAGTAGTTGCGCTCGGCTTCTTCTTGGCCTCCATCTCCGCTAATTTTTTCTTCTGTTCATCAGTAAGTTTTTGGTATGCACTCCAAGCCTCTGCTTTTTTCTCAGGCGGAAATTTCAGGCTAGCTAAATAATTTTCGCGCGCGATGCGTCGCTCTTTTTGAGAGAGATTGGGCCAACTTGCCATTCTGGATTGCAGGCGCTCTTGATCTTGCACGCTCATCTTTGGATAAATGTTAGCTACATAAATCCATTTCTTGCGACTATCGGGCGACATGTAATCCCAATCGCTTTCTAGTGGCGCCAGAATTTTTTGTTGATTGACATTCAGGCCTTCCCATGTGCCATCGAGCACCTTGGCCGGGATGGCTGTGGTTTTCCATGACCGCCACCACTGACAGTTTGTGCATAAGTGAGGCCGATATCAAATGAGGTGATGCAAAAGGCTATCGCGACAACAGTCGCAATAGAGCATGCAAGTGACTTCAATGAAGACATTGAGTTCGGCTTATTTGCTTGGAGACAATTCAGTAGCGCTATCTTCCGAATCTGAAAGCGGGCCATTTTTGAGGAATGCCAAAAAGCCGCTGTCTGCGTATGCATCTGGCGGAACATCATCAGTTAGTAAAGCGGCATCGACTTCAGCAATATCTGTCAGGCGAGAGTCGTTTTGCCACTGTGCAATACCGATTAACCCAAAAACCAACACCACTAATGGCGCCACCCAAATGCCGCTGGATGAAGAGGCGTATTTGCCAATCGATCCCGCAAAAACAGGCTTTTGAGCCTGCACTTTTTCCATCTTGCGCGCAGAGAGTGCTTTCATGCGGGCTACTTGGAGGCGGTCTTTGATGCCAGCAGGCAGGTTTTGGGCGCCTTGGTTTAATAGGGCGGCGCTAGCTCGACCAAATTGGTCTGCTTGGGTCTGGCTGAGGGCTTCGTCAAGGTGTTTCACAGGGTAATTCCTTTTAATTTCAATGCTTTAGCTAAGGATTGGGTTGCTCTCGAACAATGCGTTTTGACACTGCCTTCACTGCAATTCATGGCTTGGGCGGTCTCCATAATACTTAGCTCATCCCAATAACGCATCAGGAAGGCTTCTCGTTGACGTACAGGTAATTTCGCAATTTCCAACTCCAAAGCCTGTAAAAGCTGGCTTTGCTCTAGTTTTTGAGCTCCATCTTGGTGAATTTCGCTGTCATCTGACGCAGAAAGCGACTCTAAAGGATCAAAATCCTCATGTTCATCGTTCTTCTTCCCCAGATTGGAAAAGAGGGTGACCCAAGCATTATGAAAATCCTTTTCATACCGCTGATCACTGATGCGATACACCAAAGACTTGCCGTCAAATGGTGGCACAACGCTTACGGATCCAATTTTTAACCAATGCTCACTCTGCTGCTTTAGGGAGAGCGCCAGCGCGCTGCGGAGCCACCAACCAACTGGTTGGTGTTACAGGCGCACGAGTGGGCAAAGAACATGCGGCAAGAACGGCAATTACGATGCCAGCAAATAAGTATTTGATCATTTGGCTGCTCCTGGTTGAGTTTGAGCGCCGTTCATGGGGGGAGTGATGCGCGGCGGCGGTTCACTCCAAATCAGGCTGGCTGGAGACTGACTGGCAATACGAGAAAACTCATTGAGTTGCTCGCTGGTTTGTTTAAGGTTCTCAATTGTCAATTGCGTATCACCTTGCATCGTGGTGATGGTTTGACGCAATGCAACCATGGTGCCAATCAATTCGCGCATGAGGATATTGAGCTCGTCTTGATCGGTAACCTTAGCGATGCGCCCCAGAACTACGTTCAGGTCTTTTACAGAGTTAATTAAGCCCTGATTATTTTTACCATCCCCCACCATCAAGATATTCAGATTGCCCAACAGTTGATCGAATTTTTGTTGGGTGCCGTCAATGTTAATTTGATTCATGCCGTCTCTGAGCTTTTGAATACCCGAGATAATCTCATCCGCTTGATTGGGAAGCGATGAAATCACCGGATACTCAGGCTTCCAACTGTATGGCAACACCGGATTTTCGCTTGCGCTTTTGGGTAAAAAATCAAACTCGACATAATTGACACCCGTAATACCCATGGATTTAACGCGAGCACGCAAACCGTTTTTCACAAAATCATGGATTTGCTCAATATCCACATTCTCTCCAAATATTTGCATTCTGACGACAACGTATTGGCGACGATCATTGAAGGGCTTGTCTTTCTCATAGATATCACCCGTCAAGCCAATCATGCTGACCTGACCAATCTTGACGCCCCGAAAACGCACTACCGCACCAACATCTAAGCCAGTAACCGATTGCTTGATACACGTCTCAACATAAAAGGATCTCTTAAACAGTTGTCCAGAGCCAAAAATCAGGATCACAGAAATCAATACGGCGATGGCGGCAAGCACAAATACACCAAGGCGGAAATAATTAGGGTTTGAGTTATTACTCATGCTGCGTCCTTAGTCGTAATGCGATTAAAGAATTGATGTACGCGAGGATCGGTACTGGTGTCGCGCAATACTTTGGGATCCCCTTCTGCAATGATGCCTTTAGCGGTCTTGTCTAACATAATGACCTTATCAGCGATTGCATAGATGCTGGCCAACTCATGCGAAACAATGACAAACGTGATGCCTAAATTTTTGGATAAATCCAGGATAGTCTGATCCAGATCCGCTAAGGTAATCGGATCAAGACCTGCAGAAGGTTCATCTAAAAAGAGAATTTTGGGATCCAGTGCCATTGCTCTGGCAATGGCTGCACGTTTTTGCATGCCCCCGCTAAGCTCACTGGACATATACGATTCATATGGAAGTAGTCCAACGAGATCCAATTTGCAACGCGCCAGCAAATTCATTTGATCTTGCGTCAGTTGGGTGTATTCCTGCATGAACAAAGTGACGTTATCCAAAAGATTCATTGAGCCAAATAATGCCCCCTGCTGGTACATCACCCCAAAACTCGTCATGATCTTTTGGCGCTCTGCCCCTTGTGCTTGAGTGATATTTTGCCCCTCAATCAGAACATCTCCTGACAAAGGTTGATACAAGCCAAAGAGGTTCTTTAAAAGACTGGATTTGCCACAACCAGAGCCACCCAAAATCACAAAAATCTCACCATTACTTACGGTGAAGTTTAAATCTTTCATCAGCACATTTGAGCCATAACCGACCGTGAGATTTTGCACATCAATGGCATATGGGCCAGAAGAAACTGTGGAATTGCTTGCAGTGTTATCCATCAGAAACCTGTCTTGTATGAAATCACTGCAAAGATGCCGTCCACTAGCACAATCATCACAATGCTACTCACCACCGCACGGGTCGCAGAAATGCCAACTGCGGCAGCACCAGTACCTGTTTGCATACCACGCAGACAACCCATCGCTGAGACAACGATTCCAAACATCGTTGCCTTCACTAGGCCTGAGAAAATATCCTCGACACCAACGGCACTAAGCATGCCATTGTAGAAATTCAGAAAGGGGATGCCGTAAATTTGCATTGTGCACATCGAGGCGAAGATGCTGACAATATCGGCATATAAAGTCAGTATGGGGGCAACCAAAATTCTGGCAAGCACTCTGGGTACAACCAAAAAACGCATCGGACTCAAACCACCTGACACTAGCGCATCCACTTCGCTATTCACCGTCATCGTGCCAATCTCCGCTGCGAATGCCGCTGAGGAGCGGCCCGCTAACAAAATGGCTGTAATCAAGGGGCCCATTTCCCGTACGATGCCAAGCGCTGCCAATGGCCCAACAAAAGAGACGGCCCCGAACTGCTTCATTCCAATGGCGGCCTGGAAAGACAGAATGACGCCAATCAAAAATGCCACTAAACCGACAATCGGTAAGGCCGCAATACCCGCCTCCACCGCCGCATTTACAAAATCCCCCCAATGCACTTTAGTAATGTTTCGTAAAGACCAAAGTAGATCTGAACTCAAGTGCCCTGCAAAGGTAACCAACCCTCTTAAATCATTAATCAGATTTTGGGCAGCCATTCCGGTGCTGACAAAAAAACTGCGTTTGGGTTTTTGAGCGGGGACCGGAAATAAATTGCTGATGGGATCAAACTCATGTAGCAAAGGTTGATAGCGACTATTCAAACCCTGTAATTCAAATTTAGCGCCCGCCTTTTCCTGAGCCTCTTCTATTCCAATTAAAAAAGCGATGCCTGCACCATCCAAGGAAGTAACTGCAGTAGCATCAAATAGAAGTGAAGCCTGTGCAATATTTGCTTTGGGAATACTGGCAAGCCAAGCGCTTTGGGAATCTCGAATCTGTGTCCACACTCCACCCAAGGTATAGACATTGACTACCCCATTGAGCACAACTTTGGCGTAGTTGGCATCAATCTGCGACCAAACCGCTATAGGGCTGGATGATTGAGATACCGCAGAAATCGTGTCAGAAACGCTCATAAACGAACTATAAGGTATCCACAAGAAACCTATGTGAATGCTCTAAAAATGGAAAGGGCCCAATTTAAATAGGCCCCTAATGAGGTGGTGCGGCTGGCAGGAATTGAACCCACGACCCCTTGGTTCGTAGCCAAGTACTCTATCCAGCTGAGCTACAGCCGCAACAGCCATAATTATGCCATGGAAGAGAAGAACTACATCACCCCGGCGGGCCACGAACGGATCAAAGCCGAGCTCCTACAGCTTCTAAACCTTGATCGGCCTGAGGTTGTCAAGGTTGTTCACTGGGCAGCAAGCAACGGCGACCGGTCTGAAAATGGGGACTATATTTACGGCAAAAAGCGCCTGCGGGAGATTGATCGACGCATTCGCTTTCTAAACAAACGCCTAGAATTTGCTGTGGTAGTCGACAATTCTGCCCACAAATCGGGCGAAGCCGATGCTGAGCAAATCTTCTTTGGTGCAACCGTCGCTTACTCACCATTAGAGGGAAAACATGCTGGAAAAGAGACCACCATCACAATCGTAGGAGTGGATGAAGTGGATCTAGAAAAGGGTCATGTGAGCTGGGTGTCACCGATTGCACGAGCCTTAATTAAGGCAAGACTAGGTGATTGCGTGGTGATCCAAACACCTACCGGCCCTACCGAAATTGAAATACTGGATGTTCAATATCTCTAGATAGCAGCAAAGATTAACAATGAGATATGAATTGCTTTTAAAGAGCACGCGTGCGAGTCACACGCATTACATCTGAATTAGTGCGCAAGCTACGCATCACTTTGGATAAATGCAGGCGATCATAAACTTGAATCGTGAAACGAATCGTGACGGAGTCTTCCTTGAAGCGATCCTCCATAGAGACATTCATGATGTTGGAATCAGCAGAGGTTACGCTGCTGGCAACGCGAGCCAATACACCTTTACCCTGACGCGTATCAATCGCTAAGTCAACCTCGAATTCTCGATTGAGCTCCTTACCCCACTCCACCTCTACCCATTTATCACCATCCTTCGAAAGCATACGCAATGCCACTGGGCAATCGTTGGTATGAACCTGTAGGCCCTCAC
>CAZXSX010000050.1:9105-9456 GCA_964643245.1 uncultured Polynucleobacter sp. | reverse complement strand
ATAACGACGATACTAGACGCTTTAACTCATGCATCACTAATTTACCTACTCGCTCACTGGGGATTTCTTTTTCACCAAGACTGAGAAGCTTTTCTTCGATACGAGCAATCGATTCATCGACGGGGTCTGAAAAGACGGGGCGTTTACGCAAAGCCAGCTTCAGCGAGCTTGCCAGCTTATCGTGACTGTAATCTATACGACTACCGTTTTTCTTCACAATTGCCGGTAGCAGCAATTCGACACGCTCATACGTAGTAAAACGTTTATCGCATTTTGCGCAACGGCAACGGCGACGAATGGTATCGCCCTCATCGGATACTCGGGTATCGAGAACCTGAATATCATCGTTAT
>CAZXSX010000050.1:4438-9082 GCA_964643245.1 uncultured Polynucleobacter sp. | reverse complement strand
GCAAAAAGGGCAGCGCAAGCAAATTCCTAGCGAGGCGGTTTACATTAACCGTAAACAGGAAAACGCTTTGTGAGCTCAGCAACCTGCGAACGCACCTTAGCGATGTTATTTGGATCATTTGGATTATCCAATACATCAGCAATGAAATTACCGACTTGTCGCGCTTCTGCCTCCTTGAAGCCACGAGTAGTCATTGCTGGCGATCCCAAACGAATACCGCTAGTCACCATTGGCTTTTCTGGGTCGTTCGGAATGCCATTCTTATTACAAGTAATGTGCGCCTCACCTAGAACACGCTCAGCTTCCTTACCGGTCATTTTCTTCGCGCGCAGATCAACCAGCATTACATGTGAGTCCGTGCCGCCAGATACAATCCGTAAACCACGAGAAATCAATGTTTCTGCTAGGGCTTTCGCATTTGCGACCACTTGCTTTTGATACTCTTTAAATGCAGACTCTTGTGCTTCCTTAAAAGCCACCGCTTTCGCGGCGATCACATGCATCAACGGACCCCCCTGTAAGCCTGGGAATACAGCAGAATTAATAGCCTTTTCATGCTCCGCTTTCATCAAAATAATGCCACCACGAGGGCCCCGCAAACTCTTGTGCGTAGTGGATGTCACAATGTCTGCATGCGGCACAGGATTTGGATAAACCCCCGCTGCAACCAAGCCGGCATAGTGAGCCATATCCACCATAAATATCGCACCCACTTCTTTGGCTAATTTGCCAATTCGCTCAAAATCAATTTTTTTAGAATACGCCGATGCGCCGGCAATAATCAATTTTGGTTTGTGTTCACGTGCTAAGCGCTCCATTTGCTCGTAATCAATTTCTTCGTTTTGATCCAAGCCATAAGCAATTGGATTAAACCACTTACCACTCATGTTCAACGCCATACCATGAGTCAAGTGGCCACCCTCAGCCAAGCTCATACCCATAAACGTATCGCCAGGTTTTAAGAAGGCTAAGAAAACAGCTTGGTTCGCAGAAGCACCACAATGCGGTTGTACGTTTGCTGCCTCAGCACCAAAGAGAGCCTTCACGCGATCAATCGCCAATTGTTCAGCAACATCGACAAACTCACAACCGCCGTAATAACGCTTGCCTGGATAGCCTTCCGCGTACTTGTTGGTCAACTGTGAACCCTGAGCCGCCATCACCGCTGGGGAGGTGTAGTTCTCAGAAGCAATTAGCTCAATATGGTCTTCTTGGCGCTGATTTTCATTTTGAATGGCCTCCCAGAGCTGGGGGTCCGTTTTGGCTAAGGTATTGTTGCGGTCAAACATGGTAATAATCCTAGGGAGTTAGATTGCTAAATTAAGTAAGTAAAATCTACCTACATCATACAAAATCCACCATGACCACTACTCAAGACCTTTCATTTCTCTCCCTCGTCCTCAACGCCAGCCTATTAGTACAGTTAGTGATGATGTTATTGCTGGGGATGTCGATTGCCTCCTGGACCATTATTTTTAAGAAAACGGCTATTTTGCGGGGCGTTTGCCAAGATACGGACCGCTTTGAGCGGGATTTTTGGTCTGGAGGCGATCTTAATGCCCTCCTGGAATCTGCCCAACGTAACACCCGTAGCGATGCCGTTTTGGAGCACATATTCGAAGCGGGGATGCAAGAGTTTATGAAGGTTCGTGAAATCGATGCTGCCCGTAGAGCAATGAAAGCAACCTATCAAAGAGAAATGGATGCTCTTGAGGCGAACCTACCCTTTTTGGCATCGGTGGGATCTGTCTCTCCTTATATTGGCCTATTTGGTACCGTGTGGGGCATCATGCATTCATTTCGCGGCTTGGCCAACGTGCAAAACGCCACTCTCTCTGCTGTTGCGCCCGGAATTGCAGAGGCACTGATTGCGACTGCAATTGGCTTGTTTGCTGCAATCCCTGCTGTGGTTGCTTATAACCGATCTGCCACCGATGTCGACCGCCTAGCAATACGCTTTGAAACATTTATTGAAGAGTTTACTAACATCTTGCAACGTCAAACAGGAGGCTAAGCGCAAACATCATGGCTGGATCTACTTTGCGAAAATCCAAACGTCGGGCAATGGCAGATATCAATGTCGTTCCCTATATTGATGTTATGTTGGTGTTGTTGGTCATCTTCATGGTCACTGCACCCATGGTCAATCCGGGTGTTGTCAATCTCCCCACCGTTGGTGGCGCTAAAGTGCAATCATTGCCTCCAGTGTTTCTGACCATTGATGCCAATGAGAATGTGATTGCCCGCAAAGATGGTGAGCCAACTCAAACTCTGAATCCTTTTGAGTTGGGTGCCTTTGCCAGAGCTCAAGCGGAGAAGTCTGCAGAGCAACCCGTAGTCCTTGCCGCAGACAAATCCATCAAATATGAAACCGTGATGAATGTCATGTCCAAACTCAAAGAGAATGGTGTTAAACGCGTTGGCCTCGCAGTGAAAAATCAATAATGTTGTTCGCATGCTGCAATCGTTGATCCAGCTCGTATTTGCTTATGAATGGCGCATCAACCTACCCATCCCCACTCTCTCCCTTTAAGCGTGGTCGACCTTCAAAGCAAGAGAGCATGAAGCGTGCTTTTACCTATTCATTCATTGCCCATTTAGGTCTACTGGCATTTTTGGTAATTGGGATCAGTTGGAATAATTCCACTCCGTCCGGAGTAGAAGTGGAGCTATGGGATGCAACGCCTCAAGTTGAAACGAAGCCTGAGCCAGAGCTTAAAACCGAAGTAAAAGAAGAAGCTGCGGATATTGCTATCAAGAAAAAGAAAGTGGAGAAGGATCCCCCTAAAAAAGAAACACCAAAGGCAATAAAGTCTCCGCCACCAAAAGAAAAGGAAAAGTCTAAAAAGGAAGAGTCTAAAAAAGCGGAGCCCCCCAAGGCCCAGTCACCAGCAGAAACCAAAGCCAATGCTGCGGCTGAAAAAGTCCGTGCCGATCAATTGGCTAGACTACGTGCTGCTGCGGGAGCTGAAGGTGGTAGTGGTGGCGCTAGCGGAAGTGGCGTGGGAGGCGGCGGTAATGCTCCTCCAGGTTGGACGGATAAAGTTATCAAGAAAGTAAAGCCTCTTATTGCGTTTAACCCTGAATCCGTAGGCGGTAATCCTGCAGCGGTTGTGCAGGTCAGTCTTGCGCCCGATGGGGCGATCTTAAATACCACTCTCTTAAGCTCCAGCGGTAATGCGTCATGGGATCGTGCTGTACTCTTAGCACTCTCTCGCGCAGAAAGCTTGCCCAAAGAGGACAATGGCAAAATTCCACAACGTGAAGTGAAATTGACCTTTAAGCCTAAGGACTAAAACATGTTGCAGTTTGTTAAAAAATGATTTACCAATTGCACTGGATTGCTATTGCCATAACTACGCTTACTTTGAGTGTTACCAGCCCAGCAATGGCACAAATGAATATTGAAATCACAGGCGTGGGTCAATCACTTTATCCAATTGCAGTGATGCGTTTCAAAGATGAAACCAAATTACCAATCAGCGTTACAGAAATTATTCGTCAAGATCTAGCACGTAGCGGCTACTTTAAAAATACTGAGAATGGCAATGCGGTTGAAGGTGATGATGGTACGCCCAATTACAAATCGTGGGCTGCACGTGGCGCTGATGCATTAGCGGTTGGCTCCATCACTCAAACTAGTAGCGATCAATATGAAATTCGCTACAAGTTATTTGATATTCGCAAATCTCAAAGTCTTGGTGGCTTGAATCTCAATTCCAGCGCAGACAACTTACGTGCCGTGGCACATAAAATCGCTGACGACATCATCTACAAACTTCTTGGCGAGCGTGGAGTCTTCTCTACCCGCCTATCTTATGTCATCAAAGATGGTAAGCGATATCGTCTAGTCATTTCGGATGCTGATGGTCAAAATATTCGAAATGCACTAAACAGCGGTGAACCTATTATTTCTCCATCCTGGTCACCTGATGGCAAGAAAATAGCGTACGTGTCCTTTGAGGATCGCAAGCCCGTGATTTACGTTCACGAATTAGCGACTGGTCGACGCATTTCCCTCTCCAACCAAAAAGGCAATAGCAGCGCACCAGCTTGGTCTCCCGATGGCAAAAAGTTAGCAGTCTCCCTCTCCAGAGACGGCAATACCCAGATCTACAGTATTCATACTGATGGCACTGGCTTGCAGCGCCTCACGCGGGGGAGCACTATTGATACCGAACCACAATATTCTCCAGACGGTCGGTATATTTATTTCACGAGCGATCGTGGTGGTAGTCCACAAATTTATCGGATGAGTGCCGACGGCGAGCAAGTTGAGGGCGCCAAACGTGTTACCTTTAAACAAGGTTTTGTCACTTCACCACGCATTTCTCCAGATGGAAAATATCTGGCTTACATTGCTAATGTTGGTGGCGCATATCGTCTGTATATCCTGAATTTAGCCACCGGCGACGCTCAGGCATTAACTGACGGTACCAGCGATGAATCGCCCTCTTTTGCAGCAAACGGCCGTTATGTTCTTTACTCAACCAAAGTGGGCGGTAAACGCGTCCTAGCGGCGGTGTCGGTTGACGGAAATTCCAAGCAAGTGTTGAGCATTCCAGAATCGGATGTACGTCAACCATCCTGGGGTCCATTTATGGACTAAATACCTGTTTTAAGGCTGAAATAAGCACTTTTGAT
>CAZXSX010000050.1:0-4338 GCA_964643245.1 uncultured Polynucleobacter sp. | reverse complement strand
GGGGTCCATTTATGGACTAAATACCTGTTTTAAGGCTGAAATAAGCACTTTTGATGCTCTTAATGGCATAATATTACCTATCAGCTCTATGCCAATGTGTTTACATTTCAAATTCACACTCGAATTTGGAGGAAAAGGAAAATCATGACAATTTCTATCGCACGCCGTGCAGCGACACTCGCCCTTATCGGAGCTACGGCATTTTTGATGGCCGCTTGCTCCAGCGTAAAGTTGGATGACACCGACGGAGCTGATGGCAATGGTAGCGGTGGCAATTTTGGTTCACAGCCTTGGAATGATCCTAAAAGCCCACTCTTCGAGAAAAGTGTTTACTTTGCGTTCGATGAATACACCGTGCAAACAAAGTACCAAAAAATGCTGTCCGCACATGCAAGTTACCTCAAAGCAAATCCAAAGCAAAAAATTATTATTCAAGGCAACACGGATGATCGCGGTACTGCAGAATACAACCTAGCATTAGGCCAACGTCGCTCCGATGCCGTACGTAAATCATTAAATTTAATGGGTGTCCCAGATGCCCAAATGGAAGCCGTTAGTTTTGGCAAGGAAAAACCAAAAGCAGAAGGTGATAACGAAGCAGCTTGGGCAGAAAATCGCCGCGCCGATATTGTTTACATCACCAATTAAATGCGAAGCCTCTTTCGTCCTCATCAACAAACGCTCTCTGGAGCGTTTTGTTTAAGCACCCTCATCATTGGCATCACCTTATCGGGCAATGCCTGGGCCTTGTTCTCAGACGATGAGGCTCGTAAAGCCATCTTGGATCTGCGCAAATCTCTCGCCACCACTCAGCTTGAGCTTCAAAGTCAAATTGATAAACTCAAATCCGAAAATGCCGAGCTACGCGGCAAAGTGGAAGAGCTGGAGAAACAAGGCGAAGACATTTCTTCGAGCCAAAAAACGTATTACCAAGACTTAGATACCCGTTTAGGCAATTTTGAGCCTCATACTGTGACGATTGAAGGAGTCAGTGGTACCGTTCAACCAGGCGAAAAAAAGGCCTATGACTATGCATTAAAAACATTTCAGGCGGGAAATTTAAAAAAGGCCGAAGATAACTTTGCTGCCGTTATTGCGAAGTATCCTAAAAGCCCCTATCTTCCATTGGCGCTGTACTGGAGCGGCAATAGCAAATATGTCAATAAAGATTACGTTGGCGCCATCAACCAATTACAAACGCTGATAAAAAAATTTCCTAATCATCCGCGCGTTCCCGCGGCTATGATGACATTAGGTAATTCACAATTGGAAAGCGGCAATAAAGCAGCAGCAAAAAAAACGTTTGGCGAAATCATTGCGAAGTATCCTGATACTGAAGCAGCTAAAGATGTCCAACAACTCATATCCGCTATCAAATAAGCAAACGCATTTGGCTGATGTCTGATTTACTCTCTCCATTTCAGAGTCTGGCTCCTCGTCGACCTGGTGCGCCTGCTGTTATTCTATTTTCTGGTGGCCTAGATTCCACAACCGTATTAGCACTCGCAAAACGATTAGGCTACACACCCTAATCCGTGGGCTATGGCCAAAGACACTCCTCAAAACTGATCGCAGCGCAACGAATTGCACAGCAAATGGGGTTGCACGCCATGAAGTCGTAAATCTTGATCTAACGCGTTTTGGCGGCTCCGCATTAACGGATTCTTCCATCGCCGTGCCGATCACACCGGGCAAAGATCAAGAAATTCCTATCACCTATGTTCCCGCACGCAATACCATCTTGCTCTCACTCGCTTTAGGTTGGGCTGAAGCATTGGGTGGTTTAGATATTTTTTATGGCGCGAACTCAGTGGATTACTCTGGCTATCCGGATTGTCGTCCAGAGTATGTAGCCTCATTTGAAACCCTGGCTAATCTTGCCACCAAGGCAGGTGTAGAAGCGATCAATAACGACAATCGCTCAGAGTCCATGCCCCGATTATTAACCTCACTAAGGCCCAAATTATTTTGCTGGGCAGCTATCTAGGAGTAAATTACGGACAAACGGTTTCTTGTTATCAGGCGAATGATGGTGGTGAGGCTTGTAGTGAGTACGAATCCTGCAGACTACGACAGGCTGGTTTTCAGCAAGCCAACGTCAGTGACCCAACACGTTATCGCAAACGTTAATACCGAAACTATCCGCTGCTTACTTTGCTTGGGACTCAAGCATACGCGCAACATAGCGCGCAATGAGATCAGCCTCTAGATTCACAACATCGTCTCGCTGCAAATTACCCAATGTCGTGCTTTGCAAGGTATGCGGAATCAAATTGATATCGACAATACAATCTGTAGCGCCATCCTCTACCTTATTGACGGTTAGTGAAACGCCATTCACCACAATCGAACCCTTATAATACGCTAAGAATGGCGCCAATGCCTTGGGGGCAGCAATCCGAAACAGCCAAGATCCATAGGCGTCTTGTGCCACTTGGGCAAAATGCACTACTTTACCAACACCATCTACGTGACCGCTGACTAAATGCCCACCGAGTCGATCGTTTAGCCTCAGTGCTTTTTCTAAATTCACTGGACCCACTTTATCAAGACCAACTGTTTTATTCAAAGACTCGCGCGAAATATCGATAGCAAATGTATTACCATCAAAATGAGTGGCGGTCATGCAAGCGCCCTGAATCGCAATGCTATCGCCCAGCGCTACATCCGCTAAATATCCAGGGGGAACCTCAATAATAAGATGTAAGCCATCACCCTTTGCCTGTGCACTTGTAATTTGACCTACCGCAGTAATAATTCCAGTAAACATACTTTTTGTTTCAGTCCTTTATCAGCCGAATTCGCAAATCATCCCCCAGCAAACATTGATCCACTATTTGCCAGTCTTGACGCAATGGTAATGCTTCTAGGGTTGGCACATTAGCCATACCGATACCCTCTCCCACAAAGAATGGCGCATAGTAAAGCAATAATTCATCTACACAATTTTCTCTAAGCATTGAGCCATTCAGTTTAAAGCCGGACTCTACGTGAATTTCATTCATTTCCCGTTCGGTAGCAAGATACTTCATAAGCTTGGGTAAATCGACTTTGCCAAAATGATTGGCTAAAGCGATAACCTCAATTCCGTTTTTTTCAAAAGTCGCGGCTTTTTGTTGTTGCTCTGGGCCATCCCAATTTGCGCAAACAATTATCACTTTAGCTTGATCTGCATTTTGCAAAATCTTGGCTGATATTGGTGTCTCCAATTTTGAATCCACAATGATTCGCCAAGGTTGACGTTGAGTTTGTACCTCACGCACATTCATGGAGGGGTCATCTTCTTTTACTGTGCCCACCCCTGTCACAATTGCGCATGCCTGCGCCCGCCAATGATGCCCATCCGCTCTCGCGCGAGGTCCAGTGATCCATTGACTTTGACCATTGGCTAAAGCAGTTTTTCCATCGAGACTTGATGCAATCTTTAAACGCACCCATGGTAGACCGCGAGTCATCCGCGAAAGAAATCCCCGATTGAGTTCAGCAGCAGCAGATTCCATTACGCCAGATTGGACTTCAATGCCTGCGGCCCGCAAACGTGCCAGACCTTCGCCAGCTACTAGCGGGTTTGAATCACGCATGGCAACAATTATCTTGGCAGGCTTTGCAGCGATCAATACTTCTACGCAGGGTGGCGTACGGCCCGTGTGATTACAAGGCTCTAAAGTGACGTAGATTGCTGCACCAGAAACATCAGCACCATTTGCTGCAGCATCCTTGAGTGCCTGAATCTCCGCATGCGGACCGCCAACGCGTTGTGTAAAACCACGCCCAATCACTTGGCCATCTTTGACAATCACACAACCCACACGAGGATTCGGGTTAGCCAAGTAAAGGGCCTGTTGAGCCTGGGCTAATGCCTGACCCATCCATTCCTGGTCTGCAGTGGTATACATATCGGTATTAAACCATTCAATGGCAACGCCGAGCATCTTTGGCAGGATCACAGATGCGCCATCGGCCTCCGCCACCCAAAATGACATGGCGCTCTATGCCAGGGCTCTTCTGATGACCCAAGATCAAGCGATTTGCTACAAATCCACCATGAGCCGTTTTAGCAGCCCCAGCAGGGTTAAACCAAATGCCGACCCTACCTGTGCCAGGATCGATAAAGCGCTTTGAGCTCTCCCGAAAAACAATGGGATGCGATAACCCGTATGCAAGGTGGCAATATACCTGCGATACCCCTCTGCATGCTTTTTTACAGCCCATCCACTACTCCAATCCGCTATCGCTCTCGGTTCTATGCCAACCACAGCCCCAAGATAGAGTGCCTGCTGTCGCGCAAATTGAGCGTGCGCGATAAAACGCCGCGCAACCAGATCGTCCACTGCGCCG
>CAZXSX010000049.1:0-10146 GCA_964643245.1 uncultured Polynucleobacter sp. | reverse complement strand
CAACAGAGTAGAGACGCAGACAGCTCTATCGCTATCAATACTCGCTGCAAGAGCCTTTGGTCTATGCGTTCTGGATGGCGTTCATCTTGCGCTCGATGATGAGACGGGATTACGACAATCCTGCATTCAAGGTCGTGATATGGGTTTCGATGGCAAGACGCTGATCCATCCTAGTCAGATTGCATTTGCCAATGAAATATTTGGCCCGTCCCCCGCTGAAATTGCTGAGGCACAAGAACGCATCACAGCTTATGAAGAAGCCATCAAATCCGGCGCAGGTATTGCAGTACTTCATGGCAAGCTTATTGAGGAACTGCATATTCAAGATGCCAAACGCATTCTCGCTCTTGCGAGGGCAATCGCTGCCTTTAGCAATAACCAGCAATAATTAGGCAGGATTTTTCTATTGCGCACTACTTGAGTGCGCTAAACACTTCTTATTGGATCCGCCCAGCCCCAAGAGATGAGGCTGCAATGAATGCTCTATTTTTTGACACCCAAATGGTGCATTCAATATTCTTCATTGTGCACACGATAGGTTGAATTGCATTTGCCGATTCTATGGTGAGTCATGCGCATAAAAATTACAAAAAGTTTGGTGCTTAGTGCCCAACTTCATAATATGGAGACTATTCCAGAAACCCTCTTTCCAGAAGGAGAGTATTCGGCGAACCTGACATCAGACGGCAAGATCGAAATCATCAATACCAAATCAATTAAAGCCTTGTTTTCATTTTCCCAATTTCGGGAAAAAGTCTCGCAAGGGGACTTTGTTGTAGTGGAAGCCTAGAAATTGAACTGAGTTTCGAAGTGTTAATGGTCTAGGTCTAAGCTTTGAACCAGGCTTGCTAACTGGGTTACTGATTCAAAGGCATTTAGGTCACTGGCCTCGACGTCCAAATTCTCCCAATTAAATTCCAGTGAAAAGTGAGCGGACTCAATTATGAGCTCATAACTCGATGAAGCCTTTTAGGATGGATCAGCATCCATCTCTTCGGCTACTGGAATCTTTAAACACCCTACAGCGTCAAGTAATCGCTCTGTTTCAGCGCTTGTCAGCTCTCTGGTATGTAATACATCGTCCGTTCTCTTTACGGAAATTTTTGAAACCCTGTCGATCGTGACCTCATACTAATTCAGGCCAAGATCAAACCAAACTGTCAACTCAATAGCAATTGGATAGGTTTTCATTTAATCGACCTCGTCAGCATGGGGTTCATCAAAATGCTCCTTATGGGGTTTCAGATTCGCCTCTAACTGGGCACCTACTCTGTTGCAGACGAAAGGCGCAGTCTTGAGCATGATTTTCGAGAAGTCCAAAAATAATTGTGGTGAGGATCTTGCAATGCTTGCAACGGTAGACGTGCTGATGTTCTTCTACTTTTTCTTGTGGGTAGTCAATATAGAACGGCTTCACAATTTACTCCTAATATTTAGATTCCTCATCAGTCCATGAATCATCATACACCCCCACCTGCAGAGTGACTGACCCATGTATAAGTAAAAGTGCTGATAGGCTTTATTCGGATTGTGATTAGACTGCTCTAATTATTCAGGGCTTTCAGCCCGTACCACCCGTATAAGGCCAAAATACTATGATCTGGTTCGGTTTAGCGATCGCCATCTTTTGCGGAGCTCTCTATCTCAGCCCTCCTCAGATTTTTACTCAACACCCATTGTCACTTCTTGCGCCTGTCGTAATACTTTTTTAGCCATTGCCTGGAATATTTCACCTACATTACCAGGGCAGGCATCCGGAAAATTCTATGGCTTGATTTTTCATTTTTACGGTGCATCCTTGTTGACTGCAGTGTTTGGCCCCGCGATTGCCCTGACAATATTGTTTCCAGTAGCATTTTTAGGAATATATGTTATTCAAGGTGGATACATTGATGCTTCACAACATTATTTAATGGTTTGCGTCCTCCCAACCATATTTGCATATCTCACCATACAGCTGATACATAAATATGTGCCAAAACATCTTTTTGTATTGATCTTGGGTAATGGCTATGTTGCTGCATTTATGAGCGTAATCCTTTCGGGCACGCTATTGTTAATTGTGAGAACGGTGTTTGGAGATTCGGCTACTCACGTGGATATTGAAGGCTGGATCTTAGGCCTCATTATCATTGCCTTCATGGAAGGATCTTTGTCAGGAATGCTGCTGGCAATTTTTCTCATCTATAGACCAAACTGGGTCTCAACCTACAACGAAGAAGCCTATATGAGCCGATAATGGGGTATTTATTTGGCTGGAGTCACTAAACTCATGTTGCCCTGCATTGAACTCGAAACTCAACCAAACCCTACTGCTGCGATAATTTGGCTTCATGGCCTTGGTGCCGATGGCAACGACTTTGTTCCGATTGTTCCTGAACTCGATTTAACGGGATGCCCCGGAATTCGATTTATTTTTCCCAGCGCCCCCGGCATGCCAGTAACAGTAAATGGTGGATACGTCATGCCTGCTTGGTATGACATTATTGGCAGAAATTTGATGGATCAAGAAGATGCTGCAGGCATTCATCGCTCGGCAAACGCCCTTACCAAAATTATTCAACATAAAGCTGGCCGAGGCATAGCTTATGACCAGATTGTTCTGGCAGGCTTTTCTCAGGGCTGCGCTATGGCATTGCAAATTGGACTTCGCTTCCCACACAAGCTAGCCGGCATGATTGCTCTCTCTGGGTACCTGCCATTAGCAATGTCACTGAATACTGAAAAACACACTGCCAACCAAAACACGCCCATCTTTATGGCCCATGGAATATACGATTCTGTTGTCATCCCCGAGCGAGCCGAGGCTTCTTATGTCTTGCTAGAAAAAATGGGCTATTCAGTCAGTTGGAATGAATATCCCATGGAGCATTCTGTCAATCGCGAAGAACTATTGGATATCTCACGTTTCCTTCAAGAGGTATTCACTAAAGCGCAATAGCTATTTAAATTAAGCCATCACTCACAAGCTTGAGACCGGCAATCAATAGGAAAAAACGCACTATCCGGTAATACCAGTGCATCGGAATACGCTTTGCCAAGTAAAAGCCAACATACACTCCGACTGGCACACAAGGCAAAATCAACACTGAAGTAGCTAGATAATCCAATTGAATGAGACCTAGATAGGCATAAGGCCCCAATTTTGCAAAATTAACGCAAGTAAAGAACACGCCCAAAGTCGATGTGTATGCCATTGGTGACAACTTTTCTCTTAGCATATATGCGGTAATCGGAGGGCCGCCATTATGCGCAACAAAAGACGTTATCCCCGATAGAGTGCCCATCAACACACCCCAAAGTGGCGATAGCTTTGCGTCAGTAGACCAAAAATAACTCATGATCACATCATGAAGCAAGTACAGCAAGATAAAGACACCGATACAAAGCGTTAAGACCTTGGGTGGTATTACCGAAAAGGAAATCAATCCAATCACAATACCGATCGCCGCTGATGGCAATACGAGCTTCAATACTTGCCAATTTGCGTTACGCAAAAAACGTCGCAGACCCACCAAATCAATTGCAAGTAATAGTGGTGCAATATAGCCAATGCTTCTGCAACGCTTACCTGAGTTGTCAGGATAGGGATGGATAAGGTTCCCAAGCCCGCTCCAAACGCTCCAAAACCGCTCTTAGAAATCCCGACCAATAAAACGCCAAGCACTGCACAAATAAAAAATAGAGGGGTATGGGCATTCCATGATTGAATAAATGGGGCCGTAAGAGAATCAAGCATTTTACAATCTTACCAACTGAAAGCGACATCAAAGACAAAGGGCCCCGAAGGGCCCTTTGAGATTCGAAATCAATCCGTCAAAGTTTCTTATTAAAGCTGTATTGAGCAAATGCCTGTTTAGCCACCCCAAACCATTGCGCTTCCATGTTTCTAAAGACTCGGTAATCATCAAAAATCTTCTTAAATTGGGGGTTCTTGGCAGACTCTTCTGCATAAGTTTCTTGGCTAGCTTTAAAGCATGCATCCAAAATAGAGGTATTGAACTTGCGAAGAACTGCACCACTTTGTAGCAGTCGCTGTAGGGCGGGAGGATTGAGCGCGTCGTATTTTGCACACATATCCGTATGCGCTTCAAAACAAGCTGCCTCCCAAGCCACCTGATAAGACGGCGGCAACGAATCCCATTGCTTTTTATTGACTAAAAATGAAAGTCCTGCCGCACCCTCCCAAAATGCTGGGTAGTAATAATTCTTCGCCACTTTTGCTAAGCCAAGCTTTTCATCATCGCATGGCCCAACAAACTCAGCAGCGTCAATTGTTCCTTTTTCTAATGCCGAATAAATTTCACCTGCGGGCAATTGTTGGGGCACGACACCCAACTTAGCCAATACTTGACCAGCGAAACCAGCGATGCGAAATTTCAGTCCTTTTAAATCTTCTGGGGATTTAATCTCTTTACGAAACCATCCACCCATTTGGGTACCCGTTTGACCTCCTAAAAAATTCACAATGTTATAGCTTGCATAAAACTCACGCATTAGCTTCATCCCGTTACCATGAAGCATCCAAGCGGACTGCTGACGTGCAGTCATACCAAAGGGGGCAGCCGTATCAAAGATGAATGCGCTATTTTTTCCCAAATAATAATAACTAGCAGTATGGCCACACTCCACCGTACCATTTTGCACAGCATCCAAAACTTGTAAGGCTGGAACTACCTCACCAGCGGCAAATATTTTGACGTTAAATTTTCCATCCGTTGCTTTGCGAAGGGCATTTGCAAACACTTCCGGCGTTCCATAGAGGGTATCTAAGGACTTTGGGAAACTGGAAACCAAACGCCAATTGAGTGTTGGTAAATTTTGCGCAAGGGCGGGCGCTCCGAGACCCGCAACTCCGGCTGCTACCCCAGCTCCTACGGTTGCCTTCTTTAGAAATGAGCGTCTTTGCATTTGCATCTCCCTCTTTTTAGTTTGTTTATGGTTTCAATAGTGTGGCTTATTTTCCGCCGACAGTCATCGAACCAATCAAAATTGAACCAGTCTCTTTGGTACCCCGAATTAATGTATCACTACCAATTAACTCAATATCTAGGAGCATATCGCGTAAATTGCCTGCAATCGTGACCTCTTCAACAGGATACTGAATTTCGCCATTCTCTACCCAGTACCCAAAGGCGCCGCGCGAGTAGTCCCCTGTAACGTAGTTCACGCCCTGCCCCATTAACTCGGTAACCAATAACCCGGTACCCATTTGCTTCAATAAAGCAGACAGCCCACCTTTTGGCGTTTTTTTACTTTGCAGCGTTAAATGGTGCGATCCACCGGCATTGCCTGTAGTCTTCATGCCTAACTTACGAGCAGAATACGTTGATAAAAAATAGCCTTGCAAAATTCCGTTATCCACTACAGTGCGCGCTTGAGTTTTTACACCCTCCTCATCAAATGGCGCACTGCCTGTCATCGCTTTGAGGTGTGGATTCTCAAATAAACTCACATGCTTTGGCAATACTTGTTTGCCTAAACTATCAAGCAAGAAGGTGGATCGACGGTATAAAGCACCTCCAGAGACAGCTTGCACCAAACCGCCCAATAAACCCGCGGCTAATGGTGCCTCAAAGATGGCAGGGCAGCGTCGAGTAGTGAGGGCCCTGGCTTTTAGGCGCGATAGGGCTCGCTGTGCAGCGTATTTTCCGATGGCTGCGGGGTCTGCTAATTCATTGGGTATCCGAGAACTGGAGTACCAATCATCACGTTGCATGCGGGATTTTTTTCCACCCTCACTAGCAATTGGTGCACAAGAGATGTAGTGTCGTGAGGATGGATAGCCGCCCATAAACCCATGCGAAGTACCCATCATAAAATGCGCGTGATGAGCAGATACTGAAGCACCATCACTATTTTGAATTTGATTGCTTACTGCAAACGCTGCACCCTCTGCAGTGCGTGCAATCTCAACTGCATGTGCTGCATCAATATTCCATGGATGAAATAAATCGAGGTCCAATGGTTTCTTTTCTAGCAGCTCTGCTTCAGCGGGTCCAGCACAGTTATCTTCAGCAGTATGCTGGGCAATGTGATACGCAGCCTCTACCGTTGCTTTGAGGGATGCTTTGGAAAAATCACTTGTACTAGCATTGCCACGTTGATGACCTAAAAACACAGTGACCCCAACTTGCTTATCCAGGCTTTGCTCAATCGTCTCAACTTCGCCTTTACGAACCGTAACGGAAAGGCCTTGCCCTTCAGAGACCTCCGCAACCGCATCGGAAGCGCCCCTTCTCTTGGCCTCTTTGAGCATAAAATTGATAATTTCTTGGAACTGATTGGATGAATATGTAAACATGACTCAATAATAGCTAGAATAGAACCATGAAGCATACAGAAGCCTTAAAGCACGCCTCCCCGAATGAGGTCAAAATTGGTTTAATCTCGATTTCCGATCGAGCCAGCAAGGGTGTATACCAAGACGAAGGTATCCCGGCCCTACAAACTTGGCTTATGAAGGCCATCAAGAACCCTTGTACTTTTCATGAGCGCTTAATAGCGGATGAATTAGAGGTCATCACCGAATCGATTGTGGAGCTAGTGGACGATATGGGCTGTGATCTTGTTCTCACTACGGGGGCACCGGACCCTCTAGACGGGATGTCACCCCAGAAGCAACGCTGGATGCGGGCACACGTGAAATGCCTGGTTTTAGTGAGCAAATGCGCCAAATCAGCCTTCATTTTGTACCGACCGCAATATTGTCAAGACAAACTGCGGTACTTCGCGAGATCAAAGATCATGCTGCACTCATCATTAACTTACCAGGACAACCCAAGGCCATTGCAGAAACCTTGGAAGGCCTCAAGGATGAAAATGGTAAATCGATTGTGCCCGGAATCTTTGCCGCAGTACCCTATTGCATTGATCTGATTGGCGGACCTTACATCAAAACGGATGAAGCAGTAATTAAAGCATTTAGACCAAAGAGCGCCATCAAGAAATAAAACCCTTTGAGGGCTTGAATCTACCGCCCAACCTTATGGAAGTGGGACGATAAATTTATCGCGGTAATACTTTAACTCCTCAATGGATTCTTCAATATCTGCTAAAGCGGTATGCGCTTGTTTTTTAGTAAAGCCTTTAACTAATTCTGGATGCCAACGCTTACATAACTCTTTTAAAGTCGACACATCAATATTTCGATAATGAAAGTACGCCTCTAATTTCGGCATGTACTTCGCCATAAAGCGTCGATCTTGTCCAATGGTGTTACCACACATCGGCGCAATACCTGCCTTAATGTGTTTTTTTAAGAAGGCAATGCACTCAGCCTCTACGTCAGCCTCGCTCATGGTGGAAGCCTTAATCTTATCAATCAAACCCGATCGCCCATGCGTGCCTTTATTCCATGCATCCATCGCATCCAAAATGACATCGTCCTGATGAACGACCCAAACCGGAGCGGTTGCAATGGTATTGAGGTGGGCATCGGTAATGATGATGGCGACCTCTAGAATGCGTTCGGTTTCTGGATTTAATCCAGACATTTCCATGTCTACCCAAATTAAATGCTCACTGGGTGAGGCTGGTTTAGCTATTCCTACGCTACCTGGTGCGGTGCTCGTTTGTTCGCTCATATCTATAATGATCTCATGACATTCACTATTATTTTCTTAATCGCCTTTATTAGCAGTTTTGGCTTGCGCCACTGGCTGTCCCAACGCCAAATTCGCCACGTTGCCCTGCATCGAAATGCAGTTCCAGCAGAATTCGCCGCTAAAGTAACCTTAGCCGAACACCAAAAGGCTGCAGACTACACTATCGCCAAATTGCGCTTAAGCATCCTGGAAAATGGGGTCAGCGCCATCATTTTAATTGTCTTTACTTTGCTTGGCGGCTTGCAGATTCTGAATCTCTCTTTGCTGCAATTATTGGGGGAGGGGGTTGCTCAACAAATTGCCCTCTTAGTTTCGATTGTGTTGATCTCTGGAATCATTGACCTCCCCTTCTCTTGGTACAAACAATTTCACCTCGAAGAACGCTTTGGCTTTAATCGGATGAGTAAAAAACTATTTTTTAGCGACATGATGAAAGGCATCACCGTCGGTGGAGCAATTGGCATTCCGCTTCTATGGGTCATTTTGACGTTAATGCTCAAAGCAGGTGACTTCTGGTGGCTCTGGGCTTGGGTGGTCCTGTCTATTTTTAGCTTGTTAATGCAATGGATTTTTCCAACCTTCATCGCCCCACTATTTAATAAGTTCGAGGCCTTGCAAGACGGTCCACTGAAAACCCAGATTGAAGCGCTACTTGCACGCTGTGATTTTGCTAGTCAAGGCTTATTTGTCATGGATGGCAGCAAACGCAGTACGCATGGCAATGCATTTTTTGCCGGTATGGGCAAAGCAAAACGCATTGTATTTTTTGACACACTAATTGAGAAACTGAATCCTGGTGAAGTAGAGGCGGTTCTGGCGCATGAGCTGGGGCACTTTAAGTGCAACCATATTCGTAAACGTCTGCTCGTGTCATTTGCCTTGAGCTTTGCCATGTTTGCCCTGCTTGGCTGGATCAGCACTCAATCTTGGTTCTATACTGATCTTGGTGTTATGCCCAATTTAAATGGTTATAACGGTGGCCTGGCATTAGCATTGTTTATGCTGGTCTCCCCAGTATTTAGCTTTTTCTTTACGCCCCTTGGCAGCCTTGCTTCCCGCAAACATGAATACGAAGCAGATGGCTTTGCGGCACAAAAATCGTCTGTCCAAGATCTCATCTCAGCGTTAGTGAAGCTTTATCAAGATAATGCCTCCACACTAACTCCAGATCCAATATATACCGCCTTCTATAGCTCGCACCCCCCTGCACCACTGCGGATTGCCAACCTACAACGCCTTCACTAATTCCCAGCTTTTATATGGAATCCTTTCACGCGCTACTGATTGCTTCTTATGGAAGACACTATTTAGCGCAGCGTTTAGTGGCAGACGATCAAGGGCATAAATCTCCTTGTGGTCCATTCATTCAGGTAAGCACTCCCTCTAAACAACATATTGGCGCAGTGGGTGACCGCCTATTACTGGAAATGACCTCTGCAGATCAAGCTCGTATCATCGAAATTGAGCCTCGTGAAAATATTCTCTATCGCTCAGATGCCTTTAAGAGCAAGATCATCGCCTCAAATGTAGATCAAATTTTGGTGGTACTTGCTACGCAGCCCGCATTCTCACCGGATCTCTTGGGCAGGGCAGTTGTTGCAGCAGAGGCCAACCAAATTGATCTACACATTCTGCTCAATAAATGTGATCTCCAAGAAAACTTGGAGCATGCTCGCAAAATCATTGAGCCTTATGCACGCATGGGTTATGCGGTGAGTGAGGTCTCAGCTAAATTTGATCATCATTCAATCGATAATTTGCGCCCTATTCTGGCCGGCAAAGTATCGGTCTTTGTGGGTCAGTCCGGCATGGGGAAATCCAGCCTTCTCAACGCTTGGGTACCGAATGCAGCTGCACTAACTCAAGAATATTCCGTACGTTTAGACACGGGTAAGCACACCACAACGGCTTGTCGCTATTTTGAATTACCAGAATCATGGGGTCGCAGTGAATCTGGAAAACTCGGCGCACTCATTGACTCTCCTGGCTTTCAAGAATTTGGTTTAGCACATATGTCTGTTAGCGAATTGCAGCATGCCTTTAGAGAATTTAAAGAGTTACTTGGTAAATGCCGCTTTCATAATTGCGCCCACATCTCAGAGCCGGATTGTGCTGTACGTGATGCAGTTGATCGAAATGAAATAGCGCCAGAGAGACTGGCGCTATTTAGGCAACTGCGTTCAGATTCGAAAACAGCGGATATTCAAATTCAGGGGATTAGCCAAGCCAAAGAGCGATGGTCAGCATTAGCAACAAAGCCATCCAAGCGATAACTAAGCGCCACACCAAACCAACCGCGGAGCGCATCGTACGCTCAGTTGGCTCAAGACCTACCTCATACACCAAAGGCTCACCAGCCTCAGCCATACGTAGCGCCTCATCACTATCAGGCTCACTCAATGGCTCGCCCAAGCGCACACCTAGTGCACCGCTACCTGCAGCCAAAATGACTGCAGACAAAGAGTCTGTCCATTTTTGCGTAAGGTAACGCCATGCATACACTGCGCCTTCGAAGTTGCCGACGATCGCAAAGCCCATT
>CAZXSX010000048.1:6098-10208 GCA_964643245.1 uncultured Polynucleobacter sp. | reverse complement strand
GATTAGAGAAGGAATTGAATCAGTTAATGCAGGAGCAAGAGGGGGGATGAGGTAAGGGACCTTTTTCGTAACTTTAATCTTTAATAAAGGGAAATATGCATTTCATTGAATTGATATTGATCATTACCTTATAACGAAATAACAGAAAAGAAACATGGATCTAAGGCTGGAAGCCCCTGAGAAAAGTTTGCTGAGCCACAAGACTCTGGAAGAAAATGTCAAACAGCGGGTAGTAGGAAACGATCTTATGATGCCCATCATGACGTGCTTATTTAAAGAAATGCGTAGAGTCATGAAAGCTAGAGTGTGGATTGAGGATTGATATTTGATAAAAGTTGTAATTACAAAAGATTCGTCTTGAAGAACATAAAATTGCCAGAAAGCAATCAGCAGAGCATTATCTAAATCAACTACAGCAAGCTGCTAGGATTGCTCCTTACTCAGAAGAGGGAGAAACATATTACCGACTTTTGGTTTGGACGAGCGGCATGCCAAATGATTGGACTAGACTAAACGTACAAGATTCTGAGAAATATAGTAAAAGACTTGGCCGCTGGCCACCATCGTTTGAGACACTCAAGATTCACGGATGGCCTGATCCTGGAGAAGAAGTGCCTAAGATTGATCGATCACTAGAAAAAACAATTGTTGCTGGCGCTGTATTCACAAGTTTATCGACGGTTAGCATGATTTGGTTAGTAATTAGTTTATTTTGGCCAACAATTAGACTAGTTGGGTTGCGCATGTATTCTAGAATTGAAAGCGCACTCTCTTGCACCATTGATCTGGATATGCATATGAAACCCGATACCAAAATTCGACGGTGGTTAGCATTTCTGGCGCCATTTTTTGGCTGTACTATTTCTTAAATGAAGAAGATTCCGCATTACTTATACTGATCACAGTAATTGTTACTGTTTTGGGATTTACTAAAATTCTTAATTGGATCAATCAACCAGATAAATAAAAATGGCAGTCAATTTTAATCTGCGATAGAAACTAACAAAGTTCATTTAACATGTTCGTATATTTTCTCATTTTCATTGTTATCGGATCTTTTATTGGAAAATATATTCCTTCGCCCCAAAAGGGATTTATTCTCTGTATCCTCATTGCTCTTCTATGGTCATTTGCTAGTAAACCATTGTGGGGTTTAGTAGCCCTTGGGGAATTATTATTTGGTTTTTTATTTCACCAATATTTTTTATCAGAGAGGTCTAATAAATGAGATTGACTACAGAGAGAAATATTAACTTAATTATTCTTTAGATTCACTTATTTAAAAATAAGCACCTCAAGAGTAAACATTTATTTATATTTTCAATGCCAAAAGTGCATTTTTGGGATAGCTGTCAGAATAGACAGAAGTAACTTTAATATATTAACTTTTTAATAATAGACCTAGCAGGCTAGTTGTAATAGTGATATTCAGACCAACCATCCACTTAAGAAGAGTGAGCTCTTTATCCAACCTTGCAATATCTGATTTTGTAGCTAAAGATTCAGAGCTTAATGCTTCTGCTGCTAAACGAGCCTTGTCTTCTGGAACACCAGCGGCACGAAATGCCTCATAGACCTCTGAAATCATTGTCGTCATAATAATTACCCCTATAGTTTCAGTAGCTGAATATATTGCAATACTCCACATTGCTCAATAATAACGTCACTTTTCTTGTGTATTGGATATCAACAGGCCTTTAATAACCATGTAGGTCCCACCAGAAAAGAAGGCCAAGGAACCAACTTAAAGTGAAAATCATGAGCCGTTATTACCCATATTCACTCATATGCAGAAACGAAAATGGAGGATGAATAGACAGGATTTGCTTACACAGCGCTTACATAGATCTAAAAAAGAAAAAGCTTTTAAATCACAATCGACCTAAAAGCCATGCGTTATATGGTGCCCCTTGTCCGACTCGAACAGACCACCTACTGATTACAAATCAGTTGCTCTACCAGATGAGCTAAAGGGGCAACGTGGCTATTTTAGCCTATTTCACAATCCTCAAGGATGGTTTGCCAGAGCAAGGCTTAGGGGAAACCTCGTCTGCCTTATCTGCAACATGCAAATCTCGGCGGCTGGCATCGAATGGGAATGACATGCCCTGCCCATTCTCGCGCGCATAGATTGCCAATACATGGCTTGTTGGCACCATGATTTTTTTGGGAATCCCTCCAAATCTGGCTTGAAACATGATCCAGTCATTCTCAATGTGTAACTGATGGCACGCCTCTATTGAGAGATTTAGAACGATCTCATTATTTTTAACATATTCCAAAGGGATTTCAACCCGATGATCAACAAAAACCGCTATAAATGGCGTAAACCCATAATCCGTGCACCATTGATGCAACGCACGGATTAAATAGGGTTTATTGCTTGGAATGTCAGACATTCAGACTCGAATGCGTCGCCATTCAAGCTAGCGTCGCATGACCTTTTCGGACGGAGTTAATGCCTCGATGTAAGCAGGTCTACTAAAAATACGCTCTGCATACTTTAATAATGGAGCTACATTTCTTGACAGGTCAATACCATAGTGCTCAAGACGCCATAACAATGGGGCAATTGAGACATCTAACATAGAGAATCCATCGCCCAACATGTACTTGTTCTTAACAAAAATGGGGGCCAGTTGAGTCAGTCGATCACGAATTGCTAAACGTGCTTTTTCATGCAATTTTTCTGCAACTTTGCCTTTTTCGTTCTCAAGAATAGCTACTTGCACAAAAAGCTCTTTCTCAAAATTAAAGAGAAATAGACGAGCGCGAGCTCTAGCTACAGGATCGGGCGGCATCAACTGAGGGTGAGGGAAGCGCTCATCGATGTACTCATTAATAATATTTGACTCATACAAAATCAAATCACGCTCAACCAAGATTGGCACTTGTCCATAAGGATTCATCACAGAGATGTCTTCTGGCTTATTAAACAAGTCCACATCGCGGATTTCAAAATCCATGCCTTTTTCAAAAAGCACCAAACGGCAGCGTTGCGAGAATGGGCAATTGGTACCCGAGTACAACACCATCATAAATGTATATCCTTAAATTTCTACTTCAATGCAACAAAGACCAAAGAGAGCTAAATCACCTCGCCCATGAACCCAAACTCAATAGGCTCATGAACCGATTTAGTGAATATCTTTCCAGTAGGCCTTATTCAAACGCCACGCTAGGATGGTAAAGACTGCCAAGAACAATAGGACGATTACCCCAAGGCGTTTACGCTCCAATTGCACTGGCTCAGCCATCCATGACATAAATGCAACCAAATCGGCGATGTTGTCGTCATACTCTTGGGGCTTCATGGTGCCAGGAGTTAATTGCTCAAAACCAACAAATACCTTTTCCATTCTACTCTCGTCGTGCGGATCTTTACGCTCTTCAAACTTTGCGGCGCGCTCACCCTGCAGTTGCCACAGAACGTGTGGCATACCAACACTTGGGTAAACTAAATTATTCCAACCGGTTTGAGTGGTGTCATCCTTATAGAAGGTACGGAAGTAGGTATAAAGCCAATCCATTCCAAGCGCACGAGCCTCAACAGACAAATCTGGAGGATTTTTTCCAAAGAATGCCTTACCTTCTTTTGGGGTCATTGCAATGGTCATCAAATCGCCAACTTCCGCATCAGTCAATATGAGATTGTCCTTGATTTGTTGATCTGTCAAGCCTATGTCTCGCAAGCGGTTGTAACGCATGCTTGATGCCGCATGGCATACCAAGCAGTAGTTCACAAATAACTTAGCGCCATTTTGTAATGAGGCATTACTACTCACGCGATTAGGTGCGGCATCCAATGGGAAGCCGCCTTCATTAGCGCTAGCATTTAGACCAAGGCCAAGGGCAACAACCAAAACTGTTGCTTGGCATACGCCCATCAAAGTTTGTAGAATTCGTTTCATACTGATTCCTAATTTCTCTTTGTTGTTGTCTCAGGCGTAAATTAATGGGACTCAAAAGTAACGCGGCTGGGGACAGACTTGAATGTGCCAAGCTTGCTCCAAAACGGCATTGCCAAGAAAAAGCCCAGATAGTAAATCGTGCAGATCTGAGAAATCTTTTCAAATAGCGAGGATGGGGGCTGAATGCCCAAGTAACCCA
>CAZXSX010000048.1:0-6088 GCA_964643245.1 uncultured Polynucleobacter sp. | reverse complement strand
GAATGGATTTGACCGGCGAATGATCAAGCCAAGGCAAGAAGAACATGATCACCACTGAACCGCCCATGATCACCACACCCCAGAATTTTGCGTCAAACAAATAAAAACCGGCGGCCAACACCAATGCGATACCGGCGCAAATACCTTTGATCTTTAGATCTTTTGCCTTTAGAGCAAACATTCCCAAAATAACTGCCAAAAAGATCCAAAGCGGCAACAAGAAGTTGGAGGTAGTCGCACGCAACATCGAGTAGAAAGGCGTGAAATACCAAACTGGCGCGATGTGTGGAGGGGTTTGCAGGGGGTTGGCAGGAATGAAGTTGTTTGCCTCTAAGAAGTAGCCACCCATTTCTGGGGCGAAGAAGACAATACAAGCAAAAATCATTAAAAACACGCCTAAACCAAAGACGTCATGCACCGTGCAATAAGGATGAAATGAAATGCCATCAACAGGATGTCCATTGGCATCAAGAGTTTCCTTGATTTCAACACCATCAGGATTGTTTGAGCCTACTTCATGCAACGCAATGATGTGCGCCGCAACCAAACCAATCAATACCAATGGGATTGCAATGACGTGGAATGCAAAGAAACGATTGAGCGTTGCATCACCAACCACATAATCACCGCGCAACCACAAGGATAAATCTGGGCCGATGAAAGGGATTGCGGAGAACAAGTTCACAATCACTTGAGCACCCCAATAGGACATTTGGCCCCATGGAAGCAAGTAGCCAAAGAAAGCTTCGCCCATTAAGCACAAGAAAATAGCGCATCCAAAAATCCAAATCAATTCACGTGGTTTGCGATAAGAGCCGTAAATTAAGCCACGGAACATATGCAAATAAACCACGACAAAGAACATGGAGGCACCGGTTGAATGCAGGTAACGAATTAACCATCCCCACGGTACTTCACGCATGATGTACTCAACAGATTCAAATGCTTTAGCTGCATCTGGTTTGTAGTTCATTACCAAAAAGATGCCCGTAATGATTTGAAGAGCTAAAACAACAATTGCTAGGGAACCAAAGAAGTACCAAAAATTGAGGTTCTTTGGCACATAGTATTCAGTCAAGTGACCTTTAATAGTCACCGTAAGAGGAAAACGGGAATCAACCCATGCTAATACTTTTTGAGCCACGGGAGCATTAGCGGAAACTTGTTTTTCTTGAAATGCCATTTATCTCTCCTTAGGCCTTCTTATCTTCGCCAACCAAAATCTTGGTGTCGCTCAAATACATGTGTGGCGGGACTTCCAGGTTATCTGGCGCTGGTTTATTCTTATAGACGCGTCCAGCCATATCAAAAGTTGAACCGTGGCAAGGGCAAAGAAAGCCACCTGGCCAATTATTTGGCAAGGATGGCTGAGGACCAGATTCAAATTTAGCAGTTGGCGAACAACCCAAGTGTGTGCAGATACCAACTACCACCAAATATTCAGGCTTAATAGAACGCCACTGATTTTGGGCATAAGGAGGCGTAAATTGCGCTGGATCACGTAATGAATCTGGGTCAGCCAATTCACCGTCAAGTTTAGATAGCCCAGCCACTTGCTCAGGCGTACGACGAATTACCCATACAGGCTTGCCATGCCACTCTACTGTTCTCATTTCATCTGGCTGCATGCCAGTGATGTCAATTTCAACAGCTGCGCCAGCGGCCTTAGCGCGCTCTGATGGCTCAAAACTATCTACAAAAGGGTAAAGGGCTGCTGCCGCACCTACGCCACCTACTGCGGATGTGGCGATCAACCAATTACGGCGATCCTTGTCCATACAGGGCTTGTCACTCATTTACAAAATTCCTAGAAAGGGTATTTATGGGTGGAAATTGCTTAAAGATAGGATTTTAAAGTAAAAAGTGGGGTAAGCAAGAAAATTATGGGGTTAATCTCGGGTTAATCACTATTTAGACAAAAAGGGAAGCACATATGGGCGTTTTAAAGGAATTTAGGGACTTTGCGGTTAAGGGGAACGTCATTGACTTAGCAGTCGGCGTGATTATCGGCGGAGCCTTCGGAAAAATAGTCGATTCCCTGGTAAATGACATTGTGATGCCTGTCATTTCCACCCTGCTGGAGGGTCACATTGACTTTACCAACCTTTTTATTGTCCTTGGACACGTTCCAGAAGGGGTGCCCCGCACTTTTGATGCCCTTAAAAAGGCTGGCGTACCCATTTTTGCTTATGGCAATTTCATCACGATCTCCATCAACTTCATTCTCTTAGCATTTGTGATTTTTCAAATGGTGAAGGTGGTGAATAAGATTCGCGTCATCGATGCACCTCCAGCACCTCCTACGCCCGAAGACATTGTGCTTTTGAGAGAAATTCGGGACAGCTTAAAGAAATAGATCGAGAAACGGTTCAGCCAGCAGGATTAGCCCTTTTACTGAGACTTGGCTGTAATTTAAAGCGAGCTCACATAAATGTGATCGGGTGCTAGGCCCCTCTGGTGTCGACTGTAGACTTCTTTGTAGGCTGTTTCAATATGCTTGGTAAAAAGTGGAGTATCAAATAGCGGTTGGGCAAATAGATTTTGTTGAAGCCTAACTTTTATTGACTGCAGTCTAGAGGGGTCTTTGCCGAACTCGATTACAAGACATTCATTCATATTCCTTAGGAAAGTTTGTAATCATTTCCGGAAGGCCTATGGCAGTCAATAGACTTGCGGCAACCCGAGCTCCAAAAGACTCGCCTGCTTGGGTTAGCACTGGCAAACTGGTCCACAAAGCATCACTGGCCGTAGTATGGACGTTACAAGGCGTTGTATCCAAAAATAAATCGGCTAATTTATATCGAGCCAAATGATCGGCGGACTCCATACGGCCCGCAAAGATCAAACGACTTGGGTCAACACCACGAACTTTTGCCTCTTTTTTCAGATTAATAGCGGCAAATGGATTATCTTCATATAACCAAAGTACACTACCTTCAACCTCAAACAAAATTCTCATCCAAGTATCCATGATATGCACAGAGCTTGCGAGGCGATATTCAGCGTGAGGCACAACCAATTTCACGTAACAAGAAAATTCGCTTAGGGTATTTCTCTGCTGACTTTTATAACCACCCTACAGCCTATTTGGTTGCAGAGCTATTTGAGTGTCATAACAGGGGTGAATTTGAATTAATCGCTTTTGTATTTGGACGAAACACTGCCGATGAAATGCGCGCGCGATTGGAGAAGTCCTTTGATCAATTTATTGACATTACATAAATATTCGAGGACACGCTTCTTTTGTAAAACCTTTCAGGTCAATTGCGATATCAATGCCCATTCCTCGAGATAATTTCGCCGCCGCCTCATCCGACATATAATGTGCAGCACCAATACAAATTTCATACTTAGCCTTCCCTGGGACAATGGGCTTGCCTTGTTTTGATTATGTGATAGCGGACCCCGTTGTAATTCCAGAAGAAATGCAAGATGGATTTCTTGAAAAAATTATCTATATGCCGAATAGCTATCAAGTTAATGATCGGAGTCGAAAAAACACATCTGAGATTAGGGCTAAAGAAGAGCTTGGATTGCCAGAAGAAGGATTCATATATTGCTGCTTTAATAACAATTACAAAATTTTGCCTGCCATCACTCTATTGATCTTTTGATTATCAATCGATCATCCAAAGTGGAGATGAGATTGTAGGGAATTGCCACTCTTTTATTACTTTGCACCCCCTCAAGCAGCATTGGCATTTTCTGCTCCACTGCATCCCAATCACACATTTGAAGTTCATTTTGAAGCAGAGTACCAAGCAAGAAATCGCTTCCGGAGCTTATGTCTAGGGCTCTTTCGTAGACTTTACAAGCCTTTTCAAACTCCTTCATTTCGGAATAAATATTTCCCTGGCAGATCAATGCCTCACTGGAATTTGCGTTGCGCGCCAATAACTGATCATAGATTGCAATTGCATTTTGTAATCTTTGACCTCAAAGAATATAGCGCCCTTTAAGCCCAATGCATCTTCGCATTCCGGATTTATTTTTAATGCCTGGTCACAGCATCCCAGCACATTGTCATATTGTTTTCGAATCAAAAATAAGCGTGCAACGCCAAAATAAGCGGGGGCACAATTTGGATTAACCTGTACCGCCATTTCGTATGCTTTCAACGCATCCTGATAGCGTCCTAAGTTTTGAAGTGCATTGCTTCTGCAAATCTTCCCAAGCGCTGAAAAACATTACCCCGATTATTATGCGCCTCGACATATAACGGCCCTAGAGCTATTGCCTTTTCATAGCTTATTAAGGCCTCTTCAACTTTTCCTAATTCTAGAAAGATGTTACCGCGATTGCTGTGGGCAACGCCACTCTGCGGATTGAGTTGTATTACTTGATCGATCAACTGGAGGACTTGATGCCAATCCTTTTGGAGAGCGGCAATAACTCCTAAAAGACGCAAAGCATCTACTTGCTGATGCTCAATCTCGAGTGTTTCATTTAAAAGCAAAACAGCAGCTTCAAAGTTGCCACCTTGGATGTCCTGGACTGCTTTTTGCAGTAGTAGAGCAATTCTGGTACTCATTCTTTCATCTTAATGGAAGCGGCTGAATGTTTAGACAAAAGAAAAACCCACCGTGTTGCCACAGTGGGTTTAATTACAACAGAACTAACTAATTAGTACTAGCTTACGCTAGCGCTAAATTAGAAAGTGTGACGTACGCCGATAGCGTAGTTGCTGAGGTTGCCAGATGCTGGGTTGATGTTAGCAGTGGAACCATTGATAGTAGCTGGAGTAGTCACGTTAGATGTACCAGTCTGACCATAGATTGCGTACAAGTTAGTACGCTTGCTGAGCCAGTAGTTAGAACCAATCTGCCATGAAGTCATGTGAGCAGCGTTGGAACCGAAACCAGTGTAACGACCCAAACCACCAGAAGCCCAAGCTTCGATTGTTGGAGTGATGAAACTACGAACACCGATCTGCTCACCAGTACGGCTTAAGTAGTAAGAGTTGTTTTGTTGTGCAGAAATCTTACGGTTGATGTACTGAGCATAGGCCTTCAAGATACCGAAGTCATATGTAGCAGCCAAATACCATTGGTTATCTACGTTTGTACCAGGAGCAGCAGTGTTAACTGTTTGTGCGGACTGCTTTGAAGTCAACGCTTGGTAGTTAGCAGTTGCATAGAACTTGTTCAATGTGTAGTTCAAGCCCAAGCCCCAACCGTTTTGGTTGTTCAAGCCGCCAGTTGTTGCAGAAGTTGCGCCGGCAACAGTAATTGTTTCGTTTGGGTTCTTATTGTTCATTACTAACATTGCGTTAGCTTGGAAACCAGAGAACGTTGCGCTGTTCAAAGACAACTGGTTGTTTGTACGAACAGTGTATGCAGCACCAGTTGAGTTCTCAGTACTACCAGTACCTTCAGTAACCGCTGGATATACGATGTTACCTGCGATGTTGTTGTTTGCTTGACCTGGGTCAGTAGCAGCAACAGCGTTGTGGATCAGAGTGTACTGAGTACCCAAGGCAAATTGGCCGAGGTTATTCTTTTTCAAACCAACAAAAGTTTGACGGCTTGAAGTACCAGAAGTAGAGATGTTTTGTGCACTGTTAGGTGTCAAACCCATTTCCACAGTGAAGAATGCAGATGTACCGCCACCTAAATCTTCAGTACCTTTGAAGCCCAAACGTGATGTGGACTCAGCAGATGTTGAGAATACATTACCAGTTGTTTTATTTACTGCAGAACCAGTAGCTGCACGTGTGTTGTAACCAACATAGCCAAGGTCCAACAGGCCGTATACGGTTACGCTTGATTGTGCTTGAGCTGCGCCAGCGATTGCTGTTGTAGCTGCGAGAGCGAATAGCGATTTTTTCATTCTGTAAATCTCCATAAATTGAAAGTAATGCCCTAATAAAGCTGGGACCTAGGAATTTTCGATCTTTTGCCTTGCTAGACTGGGGGTCAGGGCATTTAGGAGTTATTTTTGCTTGTCAAAAGGCAGTTTTTTAGCTTTCTTCGTTGTATCTCGACAACAAGACGCCTGATTTCTGCTATTCATGGCTTGTAGATGTCAAAATTACCATATGGCAAGTCGCGAATTCTTAAAAATCCTCAGTTTCGCCCGTTTGGGTGAT
>CAZXSX010000047.1:0-10313 GCA_964643245.1 uncultured Polynucleobacter sp. | reverse complement strand
GCGCCAGAGGAATGTTCACTTTTAGGGCATTTTGCTGCTCTTCACTCAGCGCTCTTGTCATATCTGTGTCAATGAATCCAGGTGCCACACAATTGACGGTGATATTGCGACTGCCAATTTCACGAGCTAAGGCGCGAGTCATCCCAGAAACACCAGACTTTGCTGCAGCGTAATTTGCCTGACCAGGGTTACCCATATGACCCACAATCGATGTGATGTTGATAATGCGACCACCACGAGCTTTCATCATTGGGCGAAGAACTGCTTGTGACAAACGAAACACAGAGCTTAAGTTCGTATCAATTACATCGGACCACTCTTCAGGCTTCATGCGCATCGCTAAGTTATCGCGAGTAATACCAGCGTTGTTCACCAAAATATTGATACCGCCGTACTCTTTGACGATTTGATCAATAATCTCTTCGCAAGCATTGGGTCCCGTGACATTCAATACCACACCAGCACCACCAGAAGGCTTTAAGCGCGCATCGATTGCTTTTGCACCATCGCTAGAAGTCGCAGTGCCAATGACTTTGGCACCACACTTTGCTAACTCATCTGCAATAGCCTGGCCAATGCCTCGCGAGGCTCCAGTGACTAGGGCAATTTGTCCGCTGAGATCGAGATTCATAATGTCTTTCGCTGTGTTTTATTACGCTATTTTGCTCGATTGTTACATTACTTTAGAGTTTCAAGCACTTCATTAAGGCTAGCCTCATCAAACACTGGCACACCAGTGACTTGGGCATTGATGCGCTTAGTAAGACCTGCCAATACTTTTCCTGGACCACACTCCACCACTTGGGTGACACCTTGAGCAGCTATTGCTTGGATCGTTTCTTGCCAGCGAACCGGCTTAGCCACTTGACGAACTAATGCATCTTTAATCGCTACTGGATCGTTCAAGATTTCAACATCCACGTTATTGATTACAGAAATGGTTGGCGCTTTGAATTCAATATTCGCTAAATACGCTTTAAGCTTTTCCGAAGCGGGTTGCAATAGAGATGAATGGAAAGGTGCCGACACAGGCAACGGCAATGCACGTTTAGCGCCTGCTGCTTTTAGGAGTTCACATGCCTTAGCTACAGCATCACTTGCACCAGCAATGACCACTTGGCCAGGAGCATTAAAGTTCACCGCCTCCACTACCCCGCCCGATGCGGTACTAGCCTCCGCACAAACCTGGATCACGGTAGCGTCATCTAAACCCAAAATAGCAGCCATTCCGCCAGTGCCTACTGGCACAGCAGTCTGCATTGCCTCGGCACGAAAACGCACAAGGGGAACAGCATCTTTAAATGCAATCACTCCAGCGGCAACCAAAGCGGAATACTCGCCCAAACTATGACCTGCCATTACTTTTGGAACAGGGCCTCCGGCTGCCAACCAAGCACGATAAAACGCAATCGCCGCGGTCAGCATCACTGGTTGCGTGTTGGTGGTTAATGACAATGCTTCGGCAGAACCCTCTGCAATCAATTTGGCCACATCCTCGCCCAAAGCGTCGGAGGCCTCTTGCAATGTTGCTCTCACTTCAGGGCGCTCAGAAATGGAATTGAGCATGCCAACAGATTGAGAGCCTTGTCCCGGAAAAACGAATGCAAATGTCATGGGATTAATTTAATAAAGGATATGAATCGATTGAATACGGATTAACGCAAACTTAAAACGATGAAAAATAGGTGTTAGTACTTCAAGGCAACCGCACCCCAAGCAAAACCACCGCCAACACCCTCCAATAAGAGATATTGACCGCGTTTGATTTGGCCAGAGCGCACTCTCGCATCCAAGGCCAACGGAATCGATGCCGCCGATGTGTTGCCATGTTCATGCACCGTCACAATAACGTTATCCATAGACATGCCCATCTTCTTAGCGGTGCCTTCCATAATGCGAATGTTTGCTTGATGCGGTACCAGCCAATCAATTTGCTCCGGCTTGAGCTTGGCTTTTTCTAAAACCTCATGAGCCACTTGTTCCAGCACTTTCACCGCCAATTTAAATACGGCTTGGCCATCCATCGTCATGAAGGGTGAGCCATGTACTACGCCATTACCTGCACGACCTGGTACGCACAAAATATCGCGTTGACTACCGTCAGCATGTAAAGCGGATGACAAAATGCCGGCCTCACTGGAAGCCTCAAGCACTACCGCGCCTGCGCCATCACCAAAAAGTACGCATGTTCCGCGATCCTGAAAATCCAAGATACGAGAAAATGTTTCCGCACCAATCACCAATACTTTTTTATAGGCACCCACTCGAATAAATGCATCCGCTGTGGCGAGTGCATACATAAATCCCGCACAAACTGCCTGCACATCAAACGCAGCACAAGAGGTGTGGGCGCTTAACTTATCTTGCACGACACAAGCAGTACTTGGAAAACCACCCAAATGGTCTGGCGTAGAGGTTGCCAAGATAATCAGATCTAAATTTTCAGAGGAAACGCCTGCAGCACTTAATGCAGCTTGAGCTGCTTTTACCGCTAAATCACTTGTTAGCTCATTATCAGCAGCAAAGTGACGCGCAGAGATTCCGCTACGAGTAGTAATCCACTCATCACTAGTTTCCAGACCCGACTTCGCTAAACGCTCAACCAAATCTTGGTTGGTTAACCGTTGTTCCGGTAGATAACTTCCTGTCCCAGCAACTCTTGCAAAAATACTCATTCTGTTGTCTCCGCCACAAAGGCCGCAGCAATTCGATCAACCATTCGATTTTTTGCTGCTTCATAAGCGCGCTCTAAAGCAAAGCCAAATGCAAAACGATCGGCAAAACCATGGCTCTTGATGACGCAACCTCGAAGACCTAACAATACCGCGCCGTTATAACGGCGATGATCAACGCGCTTACGCACGCGCAGTAATGGCACCATAGCGCAAACCGCCATCAATTTTGTGAGCAACGAGCGATTAAATTCTTCGCGAATCATGCCGCTCATCATTTTTGCTAAACCTTCGCTGGCTTTGAGCACAACATTACCTACAAATCCATCGCACACCACAATATCGGTTGTGCCCTTGTAGATATCGTTTCCCTCGACATTACCGTAAAAGTTCAAGTTCGTTTGACGCAGCAATTCGCTGGTCTGTTTGACCACTTCATTACCTTTAATAACTTCTTCGCCAATATTTAAAAGACCAATCGAAGGGTTTGGCTTGCCATCAACCACCTGAACCATCACGTTAGCCATTTGGGCAAACTGCACTAAGTGCATTGGCCCACAATCCGCGTTTGCACCCAGATCCAGCATCGTTGTGCCACGCCCTAATTCATTAGGAATCGCAGTGGCAATTGCCGGGCGATCAACACCATCGAGAGTTTTCAATATGTATCGAGAAATTGCCATCAACGCGCCGGTATTGCCAGAGGAGATGACGGCATCCGCATTACCCTCTTTAACCTGCTCAATGGCAACACGCATCGAAGAATCTTTTTTCCGACGCAGAGCAACCTCAATAGGGTCATCCATCAATACGACTTCACTTGCAGGAATAACTTGAATACGCTCGGCTAGCGTTTTGGAAGATTTGCTTAATACCTGCTGAATTAATTCTGGATCACCCACTAAGGCAATCTTTACATCGGCGTGTTTTTCTAGAAAATCGCAGGTAGCAGGAACCGTCACGACGACTCCATGATCTCCGCCCATGGCATCGATAACGAGAGTAACGCTCATAAGCTGTTCGATTGCTGAAAGTGGTTTTACTAAGAAAAAAGCGGCCGTAAATGGAGCCGCTTCTATCTGATTAGACTAAAAAATTAGTCGTTTTTGGTTTTAACAACTTTACGACCACGGTAGTAGCCGTTTGGTGAAATGTGGTGGCGCAAATGAGCCTCACCAGTAGTGGCTTCAACAGCCGTAGCAGGTGCGGTCAAAAAGTCGTGCGCACGATGCATGCCACGTTTGGAAGGTGATTTTTTATTTTGCTGAACGGCCATATTAAACTCCTAAGCAAGGCAATATTCTAGCATGAAAAGCGTCTAAATGCTTGATTTATCAATGAAGCGAGTCAACGGGGCAATATCAAAGACTGAGACCCTCCTGCAATTTTAATTTTTCTTCATATTTTTCAATATGTTAAAGGGATTTTCCCGCTCAACAGAAGCCTCCTCTGGCCCCTCATTGGCAAAATTCGATAGATGGGGCTCACAAAAGCCCTCAGGGTGCTTTGAAATCAAGGGAATAGAGAGCAAAATCTCATCTTCTATAGTGTCCAAAAGGTTAAATTGCTGGCTGGCTACCAATGGCTCCTGGTCCTCATCCTCAACCGGATAGTCATCCGCCTCCTCTTCGGTCGCCAAAAGGATAAAACACCGTTTTTCCGCTAAATCTACTGCGCAATCCTGCAAACACCGCTGACATATGAGATGAAGTCGACCTTTTAATCCTAATTGCAAGATCTGACGGGGCTCAGCGCCCGGAGAATCCTCAAAATGGGTTTGCACTTCCCAATCAAAACCACCCCCCGAAACTACCGTTGATACCTCTTCCGCCACCCTGGGTAGGCTTGAGATGCTTAAAAAACCAGCGCCTTGATAGGTCTGCGGTGCACAAAAATCCACCCGCTGCAAAGGGGCTGGATCTGCGGATAACTGAACTTGAGGTAAAACTCGATTACGATTCATGACATCAGTCTAAATCAAGGCAAGCGCAAAATCCGCAGCAACGAACAAATTCATGCATTCATCTCAAAACCCTTCTTTAATTTTGGCATCCACTTCGATTTACCGTCGAGATCTTTTATCGCGCCTTCGCATTCCTTTTGACGTGGTCTCTCCCCAAGTCGACGAAACACCCCTTACTGGTGAGAGCACGCTGAACTTAGCGCTTCGACTGGCGAACGCCAAAGCGGCAGCAGTTACAAAACTGCATCCGAATGCTTGGGTCATTGGCTCTGACCAAGTCACCGATCTTTGCGGCGCTGCGATTGGCAAGCCCGGTAATTTTGAAAGAGCGTTCGCACAACTTCAACTCATGCGTGGACAAACCGTCACCTTTCATACTGCGCTGTGCTTGATGAAAGACGAGGTACAAACTACCTTATGCATTCCAACAGAAGTCACATTTCGGAAACTCTCAGATGACGTTCTAGAAAGATACTTACGTGCAGAAGAGCCTTATGACTGCGCGGGTAGCGCCAAGTCTGAAGGCCTTGGCATTAGCCTTTTGGAGGCCATTAAAAGTGAGGACCCAACCGCCCTTATTGGATTACCACTCATTGCGCTAACAGGCTTATTGCGAGACGCTGGCTTTATCATTCCAGCTACAAAATAGCTCTGTTATTGATTCGGAAAATATTTTTATGGCAACGCTTGGCACACTGTATTTGACTCCCAATACCCTAGGGGATGACGCGCGCGCTGAACAATTGCCATATGTCTTACCAAGCGAGACAATTACCTTCACCGCAAAACTGCAACATTGGATTGTGGAAGATGTAAAAACCGCTCGCGCATTTTTAAAAGCGATACACAGCATCTCACCACTTGCTTGCTCCATTCAAGAAATGCAAATGCATGAGTGGCGTGGCGCCGCACGCAATGCAAAATATGGTGACTCTGTTAAACCTCCGAATTTACTCAAACCATTGCTCGCTGGTCATGACATGGGCCTGATGTCGGAAGCAGGAGTTCCTGGTGTAGCCGATCCAGGTGCTGAATTAGTTCTAGCAGCACATCAACTAGGTGCACAAGTAAAACCATTAGTGGGGCCAAGCTCTATTCTGTTGGGTCTAATGGCAAGTGGTCTCAATGGCCAGCGCTTTGCTTTCCAGGGCTATCTCCTACAAGACACGCATGAACGGCTCACCAAACTCAAGCAACTCGAGACTGAATCACGAAAGTTACAGCAAACCCAAATTTGGATTGAGACACCCTACCGCAATACTGCAATGCTGATGGCCTGTATGCAAGCATTGGCTCCACAAACACTACTCTGCCTTGGGGTGAACCTTAGCCTTCCATCAGAGATGATTGTCACCCTCCCCATTGCAGAATGGCGAAAACGCTATCCAAATGAGGCGGTCTGTGCCACATTACAAAATAGGCCAACGGTATTTCTACTGTTAGCCTAATCTTAAATTGATCAATTCAATGTTCTGGTTTTCACTTTAGGTCTGGCGTTTTCACCAACGCCTTACCTGCTGCTGCACCCGCTTCCGCGCCAAAGCGTTTGGCAACACGCTCCGCAAAGTTTTCTTTCATGGTGTAGTCGAGCACATCAGGAGCCTTAAAGATGTCGCGGGCGACAGAATCAACTGTGCCATAACCATCTACCAAACCAAGCTTGACTGCTTGCTCACCATTCCAAATACGGCCTGAAAATAAATCGGGAGCATCTTTTAAGCGATCACCACGACCCTCTTTCACCACCTGAATAAATTGTTGGTGAATTTCATCAAGCATCTTCTTTACCATTTCAACTTGCTTAGGCTCTTCCTTGCTAAAGGGATCTAGCATGCCCTTGTTTGAGCCAGCAGTAATCATGCGGCGTGTCACGCCCAGTTTATCCATCAAACCAGTAAAGCCAAAGCCTTCCATAATCACGCCAATCGAACCCACCAAGCTAGCTTTATCTACCAGAATTTGATCACCAGCAACAGCGACATAGTAGCCACCCGATGCACAGATATCCTCCACCACAACATAAAAAGGCTTCTCAGGATAAAGCTTTCGTAGGCGATGAATCTCATCATTAATCATGCCAGCCTGAACTGGTGAACCGCCTGGACTATTGATACGCAAAATCACTCCAGCACTGTGTTCATTTTCAAACGCAGAAACCAATGAAGAATTAATATCCATTGCATTGGCCATTGAGCTGGATGAGATCTCCCCCTCCAATGTGACCATAGCGGTATGTCGTTCAACGCCCATCCCGCGACCAGGAAGATGAAAATCAAACACTACCAGTACCACTGCCACAAGCACCAATAATGTCAGCACTCGAAGCACTGCTTTCCAGCGACGTGCTTTACGCGTTTCTTTGAGATTCTCCAAGAGCAAATGCTCTAGCGCTTGACGTTCCCAGTTGGAATTGGGGTTATTTTCCATAATGATTCCTCTATAAATTCTTTTCAAGCCATTGAGCTAACTGTGGCACATCGTCGACATGCGCAAGTGACGGCGAAGCTTTTAAGGTATCCGGCGGATGTGCACCATACGTCACAGCGATGGCATCGACCCCTGCATTTGCTGCCATATCCAAATCGTGAGTAGTGTCGCCAATCATGAGCATACGTCGGGTAGGAACTTGCATGACATCCGACAACTCCAGCAGCATTCCAGGATGGGGTTTTGAGAAAGACTCATCCGCTGTGCGTGTTTCATGGAAAAGATGTCCGATCTGATAATGCTTTAAAGAACGATCTAAACCAACGCGCGATTTTCCAGTGGCCATCCCCAAGAGATACTGTTCGGCACGGAGTTTTTCTAGTAGCTGACGAATGCCCGCAAACAAATCCAGTTCGTGATCTTTTGCCAAATAGTGATAACGAAAACGATCCGTCAATTTTGGGAAATGTGCTGGCTCAATCCATGGCACTGCGCGTCGCAAAGAATCCTGAATACCCAAACCAATTACCGAACTGGCGAGAGAATCATCAGGCTCTTTAAACCCTAAATCACGGCATGCTTGCTGAATGCAGTGCACGATAGTGGGTGTTGAATCCATAATCGTGCCATCCCAATCCCAAACAATCAGGTCATAGCGACGATCGGATTTCGACTCTTGGGGCATTGTGGTTCAGCTTTAAGTGCATTTTATTGCTCAAAATTTTGCATCATGGCAGCAAATTCTGCAGGAAGAGGCGACTCAATTCGCATCTTTTCTCCAGTCCGTGGGTGTGTAAACCCAGCTAGGTGAGCATGAAGATACAACCTCTTAGATTTGATGAGCTTGTCTTGATTCTCAGATCCATACTTGTCATCACCCAAAATTGCATGGCCCAACTTTTGCAGATGCACACGAATTTGATGCGTGCGCCCTGTCTTAAGCTGCGCTTCCGCCAAGGTAATTGCAGTATCCTCGCGTTTGAATGTTTTTGTGACGCGCAATGCAGTATGACTAGGCAATCCATCAGGATCAACTCGCACTCTCCGCTCGCCATTGGCCAGCAGGTATTTATGCAGTGGGTATTTGAGTTGCATAACCTGCGCGCCCTGCTGAATCTCACCGTGTGCCAGCAAGTAGTAGCGCTTGTCAGTTTGACCCTCGCGAATTTGACGATGCAACTCTACTAAGGCGCTACGCTTTTTTGCTAAGAGCAACACTCCAGACGTGTCACGGTCTAAACGATGCACCAATTCTAAGAATTTCAGCTCTGGACGGGTAATGCGTAATGTTTCAATCACACCCAAGGCAATTCCTGAACCGCCGTGAACGGCCAATCCAGCAGGCTTATCAACAATCAGCAATGCCTCATCCTCAAATAAGATTGGCATCTTGTCGGAAAAGCCTCGAGCACGGGATTTGGTTTGAGCGGTATTGACCGCGGCCATTTGCGCTGGTTCGGCAATTCGAACGGGGGGAATCCGAACAACATCCCCCTCAATCAAACGCGTGGTTGGCTCAACCCGTTTTTTGTTAATCCGCACCTCACCCGAACGAATAATCCGATAAACGTGACTTTTAGGCACTCCTTTGGCCCAACGCAATAAATAATTATCCAAACGCTGACCAGCCTCTTCCGGACCAATGGTTTGCAAATGGACTGCAGCAGGAGTAGACGTTTTTACCTTGGGAGGCTTGGATACTGGGTCGGATTTCATGATTTTGCTCACTTGTCGCCTCTTAAAAAGACGATAAGGGACTCAACAATACCCCATTGTCATTCAACTTGTGCCGTATAATCAACGCTCTAGCCAATTTATTCGCTAGATCCCAGCCTGAAAAATGGCTTGGATTGTGGGGCTTGGAGTCGCCCTTTAGTAAACTCTCGGGGTTGCCCCTCCCCCGTTGCAATGAGGCGCAGGGTTGGTGTGCCGTATGCCGCGACCCGCGATTAGATGACAGTTTTCAGGCGCGCGCCTGCATTGATGACCTAAAGGAGGTCTCTGCGGCGATCGTCAAGTGTGGCACCGATTTAACCAACAGTTAACGAGGTGAGCTAGGCAAAAAGTGTAATTTGCATGACCCACACTCTAAGACCACTCTAGGCTTTGCCTACGCGGCTTCTAACTGCCCCTAACGCATCGCGCTACTCCCACCTCCCCCACAGGAGAGTGTTATGAAACGCATGTTGTTTAATGCAACTCAACAAGAAGAGTTGCGAGTTGCCATCGTTGATGGCCAAAAACTCATTGATATTGATATTGAAGCTGCCGGTCGTGAACAACGTAAAGGCAATATCTATAAAGGTGTTATTACCCGCATTGAGCCCTCTTTAGAGGCTTGCTTTGTGAACTACGGTGAGGAGCGCCATGGCTTCCTCCCCTTCAAAGAAGTTGCCAGAGCCTATTTCAAAGAAGGTATTGATGTACGCAATGCTTCCATTAAGGATGCCCTGCGCGAGGGTCAAGAAATCATTGTTCAGGTAGAAAAAGAAGAGCGTGGCCAAAAAGGCGCTGCCCTCACCTCTTTTATCTCCCTGGCAGGACGCTACTTAGTATTGATGCCCAATAACCCCCGTGGGGGTGGTGTCTCCCGTCGCATTGAGGGCGAAGATCGTCAAGAATTACGTGAAGCAATGGCCCAATTGGAAGTACCTGATGGCATGAGCATCATTGCTCGTACTGCTGGTATTGGCCGTGATGCCACTGAATTGCAGTGGGACTTAAGTTATCTCTTGCAGTTGTGGAAAGCAATTGATGATGCCGCTAAAGGCAATTCAGCGCCATTATTGATCTACCTCGAATCGAGTTTGGTGATTCGTGCGATCCGCGATTACTTCCAGCCTGATATTGGTGAGATCCTCATCGATACGGATGACATCTACGAACAAGCTGCAGCCTTTATGTCGGTTGTCATGCCCGACAATTTGCCACGAGTTAAACGCTATCAAGATGATGTGCCGCTGTTCTCGCGCTTCCAAATTGAGCATCAAATTGAGACTGCATACTCACGCACTGTGCCACTCCCATCTGGCGGCGCGATTGTGATTGACCACACTGAAGCACTCGTTTCTGTGGACGTGAACTCAGCTCGTGCTACCCGTGGTTCTGATATTGAAGAAACAGCGACTCGCACAAATTTAGAGGCTGCTGATGAAATCGCACGTCAAGCACGTTTGCGTGACTTGGGTGGCTTGATTGTGATTGACTTCATTGATATGGAGTCCAGCAAAGCACAGAAAGATGTTGAGAAT
>CAZXSX010000046.1:0-10349 GCA_964643245.1 uncultured Polynucleobacter sp. | reverse complement strand
CGGCATGGGTGGCATTTTGGGTGGCTTAGCCGCCGGCTTGGGCATCGGTTATCTGTTGTCTCACTTTGGCTTGGGTGATGCTGCAGCGTCGTTTATCACGGGTTTGTTAATTGCGATGCTGGCAGGTTTTGTCATCATGTTTTTAATTCGCAGATTATTGCCAGCAATGTCCGGTGCGGGGCGTTATTCCAATGCTCCCCCTTCTGGTATGCCACGCGCCAGCTTTGACCCTAATTCAAGACAGGAGCCTGCTTTTACTCCTGCTGCAAATGCTTTTGCTGGAGTGGGCGTGGAACCTGAGGCATTCAAATCAACTTTGCCCCTCGGATTTGATGAGCATATATTTTTGGAGAATACCAAGCAGTATTTTGTGTCCTTACAAAAAGCATGGGACCAGGGTGATTTGGTATCTTTGCAAGAGTTCACCACACCTGAAATGTTTGCCACAATTCAGCAGGATTTGGCGGCGCGTTCTGAAAGCCTTAATCAAACGGATGTCGTCACTATTAATGCTCGTTTGCTGGGCATTGAGACCGCGGATGCGCATTATTTCTGTAGTGTTCAGTTCAGCGGAGCAATTCGTGAACAACCAGGCGCACCAGCAAGTAACTTCTCCGAAATTTGGAATCTGAGCAAGCCTGTGGATGGGCCGGGAGGTTGGGTACTAGCGGGCATCTCCCAGTTGGTTTAAGCTTTAGGTAATTTCCATTGGAAAACCCGCCTTAGTGCGGGTTTTTTTACACTTATGAATACATTGTCAACTTCTACCCATACGATTGCTGCAAATGCAGTTTGTCGTGGAATAAATCACGTCTTAGGACGCGAGTCTTGGGCTTGCACTGAGTTGGTAAAGCACGCGGGTAAAACGGTGTTAGTGCAGATTCCATTGGGGCGTCTTTGTTTTGCGATTACTCCATCTGGATATTTAGAGGCGTTGAGTGAATTAGAAGCTCCTACATTTGCCTTGGAGGTTTCCGCAAAGGCGCTATCTGAATTGGCTGCCACCTCAGGAAAATTAAAAGAACACGCATTTAAAGCTGTCAAAATTACAGGGGATGCTGATTTGGCCCAGTTAATTGGCCGCTTAGCTGGGCAACTGAACTGGGAATATGAAGAGGACTTGGCGCAAATTATCGGTGATGCTCCAGCTCACTTCGCTATTAGACAGGGTAAAAAGTTTGTCTCCGCTTCGCGTTTTGCTGCAATTGATTTGCTAGACAATGTAGTTGAGTATGTTAGCGAAGAGAGAAAAATGCTTTTAAACAAACGTGATTTTTTGGTGCATAAAGCGGAACTGAATAACACCCGTGAGGCGGTGGATCGCCTGGAGAAGCGCATTCAATTCATTGAGCAAAAGGCTAAATAAATCGTGCGCAGAATTGCTCGTCTTTGTTTTATTTTCTTTACAGCATGGCGTTTTGGCCTTCTGCCGTTACTGCGAGATATTTTAAAGCCTGGCATCGGTCGGGGCGCATTGACTGTTGTTTGTTGGACTTCGCCAGGTGCAAATCTACCCAGAGGTGAGCGCATTCGTCTAGCACTTGAAGCGCTAGGCCCAATTTTCGTTAAGTTTGGACAGGTACTTTCTATGCGCCGTGATTTGTTGCCAGAGGATATCGCGAACGAGTTAGCTAAGTTACAGGATCAGGTGCCGCCTTTTTCAAATGCAGAGTCACGTCGATTAATTGAAGAGGCCTTAGGTCAGCCTATTGAAGAGATCTTTAGTAGTTTTGATGCCACGCCAGTTGCAAGCGCTTCGGTAGCGCAAGTACATTTTGGAGTTCTACGTGGTAACGAGAAGCATCCTGAGTGGCTACAAAAAGCGGTTGCGATCAAAGTACTGCGGCCCGGCATATTGCCAGTCATTGAGGGTGATCTGGCATTGATGTATGACTTGGCCAAAATTGTTGAAAAGAGCTCTGAGGATGGTCGTCGATTAAAGCCACGCGAGAATGTTGCTGAGTTCGATACTTACTTACATGATGAGTTGGACCTCATGCGTGAGGCGGCCAATGCAAGTCAGTTGCGTCGTAACTTCGCCGATTCCAAGAAATTAATGATCCCAGAAATGTATTGGGATCTTTGCCATACCAACGTGATGGTGACGGAAAGAATGGATGGCATTTCTATCGGACGCACATCGGAGCTTCGTGCGGCTGGTGTCGATTTTAAGAAGTTGGCTGCGGATGGCGTAGAAATATTTTTTACTCAAGTCTTTGAGCATGGCTTTTTCCATGCAGATATGCACCCAGGCAACATCATGATTAGTTTGTCTCCAGAGACCTTTGGCCGATTTATTTCTCTTGATTTTGGAATTGTTGGCGCACTAAGTGAGTCAGATAAAAATTACTTGGCGCTAAATTTCTTGGCGTTCTTTAATCGTGATTATCGCCGCGTAGCAGAATTGCATATTGAGTCTGGATGGGTCCCAGCAAATACTCGCGTTGAAGAACTGGAGGGAGCGGTTCGATCGGTTTGCGAACCCTATTTTGATCGGCCCCTGAAAGAGATTTCTTTGGGGTTTGTATTAATGCGCTTGTTCCAAACGTCTCGGCGCTTCAAGGTGGAAATTCAGCCGCAGCTGACTTTGCTGCAAAAGACCCTCTTAAATGTTGAGGGTTTGGCTCGTCAGTTGGACCCCGACCTAGATCTTTGGAAAACCGCTAAACCGATCTTGGAAAGATGGGTCAGCAAGCAATTGGGTTGGCGAGGCTTGATCGATGGAATCAAGGAGGAGGCTCCCCTGTGGGCGAAAATTCTACCCGCTTTGCCACGCTTAATCGCAGATAGTTTGGCTCAAAGCCGTGCTGAGCTAAAAGATCAAAACGGCGAATTAGGGGTCTTAAAAGCGCCTTTATTGCAGGAAAGGCGCACTCATCGCTTGATAGTCGGCGCCCTGCTCTTTGCCGTCGGCTTTTTGGCTGGAATTTTGATAATTAGCCTAGGCGTTTATTAGTCTCTCGCTGCTTGGTTTCTAAAACGCTAAAATAGCGGGCTAGGCAGATCACATGAAAAAATACTTTATTGCAGGTATCTTGGTTTGGGCACCGCTCTCGATCACTATTTGGGTGATTGCTTGGGGCTTGGGTTTGCTAGACGGCGTTTTTGGATCAGTAATGCACGCCATCATATTGGTGCTCCCCCATGATGCCGCTGTTGACGTTCAGCGTTTCCGCGATCTTCCAGGAGTGGGGGTAGCGATCGTTATCGCAGTCATCATGTTGACGGGTGTATTAGCAATTAGTTTTGCTGGTCAATGGTGGTTAAAAGTTTGGGATAAATTTGTCAATCGTATTCCTGTAGTGCGCTCTATTTATTCCAGCGTACAACAAGTGTCATCCACATTATTTTCGGGTAGCGGTCAAGCATTCAGCAAGGCCTTATTAATTCGTTACCCTCACGCGGATTCTTGGGCAATAGCATTTCAGACGGGAACTCCCGCAAAAGAAGTAACTGCAAAATTAGGTGAAGATTATGTCAATGTATTTTTACCCACTACACCAAACCCTACCTCTGGATTTTTTATGATTGTGCCTCGCGCTCAAACCATTGAGCTGGAGATGAGCGTGGAAGAAGCCTTGAAACACATTGTTTCTATGGGTTCCGTTCCCCCAAATAATTCAAGTGCTTTGACCAAAACTGAGTCAGCACACCATTTTTGATTTTTAGGAAATTGTTATGTCAATGCGTAGCCATAATTGCGGCCAGGTAACCGATGCGCTGATTGGTCAAGAGGTCACCCTTTCCGGTTGGGTAAATCGCCGTCGTGATCATGGGGGCGTGATTTTTATTGACTTGCGTGACCGTGAAGGATTTGTGCAGGTGGTATGCGACCCAGATCGCCCAGAAGCGTTTGCGCTTGCGGAACAGGTTCGCAATGAATTCTGTATTCAGATTAAAGGTTTGGTTCGTGCGCGTCCAGCAGGCACAGAGAACACTGATCTAGTTAGCGGCAAAGTGGAGATTCTTTGCCATAACCTAGTAATTCTGAATGCTTCAATTACGCCACCATTTCAATTAGATGATGAAAATCTTTCCGAGACAACTCGCTTAACTCACCGCGTATTGGATCTTCGTCGTCCACAAATGCAAAAGAATTTGCGTTTGCGTTACAACGTGGCAATGGAGTGCCGTCGTTATTTGGACGATGCGGGATTTATTGATATTGAAACTCCGATGCTAACCAAAAGCACGCCCGAAGGTGCGCGCGATTATTTAGTGCCATCGCGTGTTCATGATGGCCAGTTCTTTGCATTGCCGCAATCTCCTCAATTATTTAAACAATTATTGATGGTGGCTGGTTTCGATCGTTATTACCAAATTACCAAATGCTTCCGCGATGAGGACTTGCGCGCTGATCGCCAGCCCGAATTTACACAGATCGACTGTGAAACAGCTTTTCTGAGCGAATTAGAGATTCGCGATCTCTTTGAAAACATGATTCGTCATATTTTCAAGAAAACCATGAATGTAGAGTTGCCAAACCCATTCCCAACCATGCCTTATTCAGAGGGCATGGCTCGTTTTGGTTCAGATAAACCTGATTTGCGAGTAAGCCTTGAGTTCACTGAGCTTACTGACCTCATGAAGGATGTTGATTTCAAGGTATTCTCAGGCGCAGCTAATCAGGCCGGTGGTCGCGTGGTTGGTCTTTGCGTGCCGGGTGGTGCCGAAATTAGTCGCAGTGAGATTGATGATTACACTCAGTTTGTAAGTATCTATGGTGCAAAAGGTTTAGCCTGGATCAAAGTCAACTCGGTTGCTGAAGGTCGCAATGGCTTGCAATCTCCAATTGTGAAGAATTTGCACGATGCTGCTATCGAAGGCATTTTGATGCGCACGGGCGCAAAAGATGGCGACATCATTTTCTTTGGTGCCGATAAAGAAAAAGTAGTCAATGACGCCATTGGTAATTTGCGTTTGCAGATTGGTCATTCTGCATGGGGTAAAGAGCATGGCCTCTTTACTGAGGGTTGGAAACCTCTTTGGGTCGTTGACTTTCCAATGTTTGACTATGACGAAGGTGAGGCACGTTGGGTTGCATGCCATCATCCATTTACCAGCCCTAAAGATGAGCACATGCAATATCTGGAAACGGATCCTGGTAAGTGTTTGGCAAAAGCCTATGATACGGTATTAAACGGTAGTGAAATTGGTGGCGGCTCAGTACGTATTCATCAAGAGGCTGTTCAGAGTCAAGTATTCCGCGCTTTGAAGATTGGCGCAGAAGAGGCGCAAGCCAAGTTTGGATTCTTATTGGATGCACTTCAGTACGGCGCGCCTCCACACGGTGGCATCGCGTTTGGCTTAGATCGCATTGTGACAATGATGACTGGGGCAGAATCGATTCGGGATGTAATTGCATTCCCGAAAACACAGCGTGCACAATGTTTTTTAACGCAGGCGCCTAGTCCAGTCGATGAGCGTCAGTTGCGTGAGTTGCACATCCGTTTACGTCAAGCAACACCTGCCGCATAAAACAATACAAGCCCAATATTTGGCGCGATCTTGAAAATCCCTATATCGGTTTAGTAGTTATTTATAAATCGAGTGGGGATGTTTTATTGATAGAGCGCGCTGATCGCGAGGGTTTTTGGCAATCCGTAACTGGAAGCCTTGACGCGCCTGACGAGAATTTAACTTTGGCAGCTACACGAGAGGTGTTTGAAGAAACCGGTATCTTGGTTGATTTATTACCAGTTGGTGCGTTGCATAATATGCATCATCAAATTGAATATGAAATTTACCCAGAGTAGCGTTTTCGGTATGCTCCTGGCGTGACAAAAAATGTTGAGCGCTGGTTTGCACTTCAAGTGACTGATGATATTTCTATACAACTCTCCTCAAGGGAGCACGTGGCATATGAGTGGTTGCCATTTGAAAAGCCGCCCAGAAATGTTTTTCACGTAGCAATGGTGAAGCCATTTTGAAATGGTTTTCGACAGATCCAATTAGAAGCGAATAAGATAGAGCGATGAGACATTCATCGAGCCATCATCACAGTAGCGCTGATTCAAAGGTGCCTCAACGCGGTGACTGGCGGGTAATTCGGGATCTTCTCCCCTACCTTCTTGAGCATCGACTCAGAGTCTTTTTTGCTATTAGCTGCTTAATTGCAGCGAAATTTGCCAATCTCGGCATCCCAATTTTGATGAAAGAGCTGATTGACTCTTTGGATGTTAAGGCCGACTCTCCGCATCTTTATTTACTGAGTTGCGCGAGGCTTTGTTTGCGAGAGCGACACAAAATGCAGTACGAAAAGTTGCACTTCAGGTATTTGAGCATCTGCACTCATTGGCACTAAGTTTTCATCTAGCTCGTCAGACAGGCGGGGTGAGTCGCGATATAGAGCGTGGTACGCGTGGCATTCAATCGCCCATTTCCTATTCTCTGTATAGCATCTTGCCAACTCTTATTGAGTTTTGTTTGGTATTGGGCTACTTTGCCTATTCTATTTAGTTTGCAGTAATCACACTTGTAGCGCTCATTCTGTATATCGTGTTTACGATTATTGTTACTGAGTGGCGCACTCACTATCGCAGAGCCATGAACGAGATGGACTCCAAGGCCAATCAAAAGGCAATTGATTCTTTGTTAAATTTTGAGACCGTAAAATATTTTGGTAATGAGGCGTTTGAGGCGCGCCGATACGATGACAACCTGTTGCGATATCAGACCGCAGCGATTAAATCACAAAAGACTCTCGCACTTTTAAACCTAGGACAGCAAATCATTATTGCAGTAGGTTTAATGTTGATTTTGTGGCGCGCTACTCTTGGGGTGGTCGGTGGCGCGATGACTTTGGGTGATCTGGTTTTAGTGAATACATTAATGATTCAGTTATATATCCCCCTGAATTTCTTGGGCGTCATTTATCGTGAGATTAAGCAATCTCTGACTGATATGGATCGGATGTTTTCATTGCTAAATACGGAGAAAGAGATCGCAGATTCACCAAACGTTCATCCATTGCATATCAACAACCCAGGAAATGGTCTAGATATTCGCTTTGAGCATGTGTCATTTCACTATGACGCAAAGCGTGAAATTCTTCGGGATGTGAGCTTTAACATTCCTGCGGGCACTATTACTGCAGTTGTTGGTCAAAGCGGTGCAGATAAAAGCACTTTAGCAAGATTACTATTTCGTTTCTATGACATTCAGTCTGGGAAGATTTTGATTGATGATCAGAATCTGCAAGATGTTACTCAGGCTAGCTTACGTAAAGCTATTGGCATCGTTCCACAAGACACCGTTTATTTAATGACACAATTGGTTACAACATAGCTTATGGCAACCCCTCAGCATCACCAGAAGAGGTTCAAGAGGCTGCTAGAGCAGCTCAAATTGATCGATTTATTGAGCGCTTGTCTGATGGGTATAACACTCAAGTAGGGGAGCGCAGCCTAAAACTATCGGGGGGCGAGAAACAACGAGTAGCGATTGCTCGAACCTTACTTAAAAAGCCAAGTATGTTGATTTTTGATGAGGCGACATCTGCATTAGATTCAAAAACGGAGAGAGCGTTTCAGGAAGAATTACTCAATTTAGCCAAAAATCGTACAACACTCATTGTCGCTTATCATCTCTCAACCATTATTCATGCCGATCAAATCTTGGTGATGGAGCATGGCCAGATTGTGGAGCGAGGAACCCATCTTGAGCTTCTCAATATCCATGGTAAGTATGCAGAAATGTGGCAAATGCAAGAGCGAGCAGCACATGAGTAGAATGGCTTAATAATGCAGCAAAATCATTCCCCGTCTAATGCGGAAACCATTCTGAAAAGTGCATTTGCTGCAGATTTGGCGGTAGCTGATTCGCAAGTAATCGTTCCTCAATATCTAGCAAAAATATTTCCGGCTGGACAAGAACCAAAAGGCCGATGTGTAGTAGTTGGTGCTGGTAAGGCAAGCGCATCGATGGCAAGCGCTCTTGAGGCATATGCAAGACGCATTGGCCTAAGGTTGTGATTGAGGGTCTGGTATTGACCCGTTACGGACATAACTCTCCAACTTCCCACATCAAGATTGTGGAGGCGGGCCATCCAGTTCCTGATCAAGCGGGAATGGATGGTGCAAAAGCAGTGCTGAATTTAACTAATCAGCTAGAAGCAAGCGATGTTTTGATTGCGCTGGTTTCAGGCGGCGGCTCCAGCCTTCTGACGTTGCCTGTTGAGGGAATCTCGATTGACGATATGCGCAAGACCACAGAAGCTCTTCTGCGAAGCGGTGCACCCATTGAGGAAATGAATGTGGTGCGCAAGCATTTGTCGGCAATACTGGGCGGGAACTTAGCAAGGGTTGCGATTGCTCGCGGAGCAAAAGTTGAAGCATTGTTAATTTCGGATGTAACCGGGGATTCGCCAGCAGATATTGCGAGCGGTCCGTGCGCAGCCGATTATTCAACCTATTTAGACGCGCTTAATACCCTTGAAAAATATCGATTGGATGAAGGTGTTATTCCATCATCCGTATTCACGCATCTTAAGCAGGGTCTATCTGGAGAGAAGCCTGAGACATTAAAAGATATTGACTTTAATAGATGCGCATGTCGCAAATCATGTCATTGCAACTGCATTTAAAAGCTTGGAGGCGGCCGCTGATTCTGTTCGTGTTCAAGGGTATGAGCCGATTATTCTGGGCGATACGATTACTGGTGAAGCACAGGAGGTTGGGGTTTTGCAGGCTGCTTTGGTGCGTGAGCATTTAGAAAGGAGTGGAAAACCTATAGCCCTCATTTTTGGGGGCGAGTGTACGGTTACGATTCCACCTGGCGTTAAGGGGCGTGGCGGTCGTTGTAGTGAATATTTGCTGTCCCTATTTTCTGCTAGCGAGGGCATCTCTCAAATTGCCGCCCTAGCGGCTGATACTGACGGTATTGATGGGAGCGAGAAGAACGCAGGCGCATGGTTTGATGAGCATATTCGTCAAGCAGCTCAAGCAAAGGGGTTAATGCCAAAAGCATTCTTAACAGCACATGATTGCTATGGTTTCTTTGCAGAATTGGGCGCTTTGGTGGAAACTAGCCCTACACTTACGAATGTGAATGATTTCCGCATAATCTTGCTTAACAAATAACGATGTCAAATAGCCCTACTCAAATTGAATTAATTCAGCCAGATGATTGGCATTTGCATATTCGTGATGGCGATGTGATGAAAGACGTATTGGCTAATACTGCTCGCCAATTTGCCCGTGCGATCATCATGCCCAATTTAAAACCACCTGTAACAACGGTCGATTTAGCAAAAGCGTATCAAGCTCGTATTGAATCTAATCTAAGGACTTTGGGGGTTACCGGCTTTACCCCGCTGATGACTTTATACCTCACGGATAACACCACGGCTGATGAGGTTCGAAGAGCTAAATCAGAAGGGATTGCTGCATTTAAGTTATATCCCGCTGGGGCTACAACCAATAGCGATGCTGGGGTTAGCGATATTAAATGTTGCTATAAAGCTCTCGAAGCAATGCAACAAGTTGGGATGCCGCTCTTGGTGCATGGTGAAGTCACTCATTCCGATGTCGACATTTTCGATCGCGAGGCGGTATTCATCGATCAAGTGCTTGAGCCTTTGCAAAAAGATTTTCCTGAGCTCAAAATTGTGTTTGAACACATTACCACCAAGCAAGCAGCCCATTATGTTCGTGATGCATTAACTGGTGGGAAAAATAACATCGCTGCAACCATCGCTCCACAGCACTTGTTAATGAATCGTAATGCTATTTTTGCTGGCGGCATTCGTCCACACAACTATTGTTTGCCAGTACTCAAGCGTGAAGAGCATCGTATTGCTTTGTTGGAAGTCGCTACGAGTGGGAGCCCTCGGTTCTTCTTGGGTACTGATAGTGCGCCTCATGCAAAGGGTGCCAAAGAGTCTGCCTGCGGTTGTGCAGGTTGCTACAGCGCATTTAATGCTTTAGGTTTGTATGCAGAAGCATTTGAAAGCGTTGGCAAATTAGATCGACTGGAGGCCTTTGCGAGCTTTCATGGGCCTGATTTTTATTCTTTACCGCGGAATACTAAAAAAAATACCCTTTCTAAAAAAGCGCAAAACATTCCTGCCGAACTTCCGCTTGGTGATGCGACGATTGTTCCGTTGCGCGCGGGCGAAACGATTGCCTGGTCTTTGATTTAACCCCAATTTTTTTTACAACCCAATTTGCTCTGACTGCGTTAGACTGCAGGCGCAGAGTCAATTAGGCAATCGCCGCCTCTTAAGCGAGGGGGAGGAAAGTCCGGACTCCATAGGGTAGGGTGATGGCTAACGGCCATCCACGGTGACGTGAGGAATAGGGCCACAGAGACGAGCGTATTTAGTTACGGTGAAACGCGGTAACCTCCAC
>CAZXSX010000045.1:8583-10533 GCA_964643245.1 uncultured Polynucleobacter sp. | reverse complement strand
CTTAAGGTTTGAATTTGGGTCTTCTTTTTAAGTCTGTTCAATAAAATTTGATGCAAGTACAAACCACTGGGTGTGACCGGCAAGAAATAGAGTTTATCAGCCACCAAAATGTACTCATCTTGAAAAAGGATCTGCTCTTCAAATGGAATAGATGGTTCGCGCTCCAACCTCCTGTATACTGCAGATGCGTATTAGGCAGATAGGGATCATTTGCAGATAATGGCGTGCCCTCAACATCCAAAATCAGCTCATCCGAGAAGCGTTACTCCCATTCACTAGCTGGAATATGGGGAAACTGGGCCACAAAGAAATCCAATAATTTCAGATAGGACTGATTGGGCGGTAAAAAAACCCGCGATGGCGAAATCCCCTCTGAATTGATGTTCATGAATACCTCGTTTGCAATTCGCTTAACAAAAAGTCACCCGCAGGTGACTATTTTGTACATGTTTGCGTCCAATTACTCGCATGATGCTTTCTTGCGCTCATGCTCTTTGAGATAACGCTTGCGAATACGAATATTCTTTGGCGTCACTTCAACCAATTCATCATCATCGATAAATTCCACTGCGTATTCGAGATTCAGCGCAATCGGTGGAACCAGACGCACGGCTTCATCCGTACCAGATGCACGCACGTTAGTAAGCTGCTTTCCTTTAATTGGATTTACCACCAAATCGTTATCACGACTGTGGATACCAATCACCATGCCTTCGTACAAAGGATCACCAGGGCTTACAAACATACGACCACGATCTTGTAATTTCCACAATGCGTAAGCAACAGCGTCACCATCATCCTGGCTAATTAATACGCCGTTATGGCGCTCGCCTAGGATGCCTTCTTTTGCTGGTGCATAAGAATCAAATGTATGGCTCATCAGGCCGTTGCCGCGTGTCATGGTCATGAAGTCCCCTTGGAAGCCAATCAAGCCACGGGCTGGAATGCGGTACTCAAGACGCGTGCGGCCTTTACCATCGCTCACCATGTCAAGTAATTCGCCTTTGCGCTTACCCAAATCTTCCATCACCGCGCCTTGCGTAGTATCTTCCACATCAACGGTTAAGTTCTCATATGGCTCCATCTTTACGCCGTTCTCTTCATGGAACACTACGCGTGGACGCGAAACAGCTAGTTCGTAACCTTCGCGACGCATGGTCTCAACCAAGATGGTTAGGTGCAACTCGCCACGACCCGATACTTCAAATACAGTATCGTCGTCCGTATCCTTAACACGCAACGCCATATTGGATTTGAGTTCGCACTCTAAACGTTCACGAATCTGGCGGCTAGTTACAAACTTCCCTTCACGACCAGCCAATGGGCTGGTGTTCACCATAAAGTTCATGGTAAGCGTGGGCTCATCAATCTTGAGCATTGGCAACGCCTCTGGAACATCTGGGGCACAGATAGTTGTACCAATAGCCAGATCTTCAATGCCGTTTACCAACACGATATCGCCTGCTTGTGCTTCATCGACCAATTCACGCTCTAAGCCACGGAATTTCAATACTTGATTAATGCGGCCTTTGCGTTGCACGCCCTCTGGTCCATCCATAAATACAACATCCATACCAGGCTTCACGGTACCGCGATTGATGCGGCCTACACCGATCTTGCCAACATAGGTACTGTATTCAATCGAGGTAATTTGCAATTGCAAAGGACCGTCTGGATTGTCATCACGGACTGGCACATGCTTAAGTACTGCATCAAATAATGGGCGCATATCCCCTTCACGCACATCATCTGTCAAACCAGCGTAACCATTCAAACCGGATGCATACACTACTGGAAAATCCAATTGCTCTTCAGTAGCGCCCAACTTATCAAACAATTCAAATGTAGCGTTGATGACATAATCAGTTCGAGCACCAGGACGGTCAACCTTATTAATCACCACGATGGGCTTCAGTCCCAAGGCTAAGGCCTTCTTGGTAACGAAGCGAG
>CAZXSX010000045.1:8264-8573 GCA_964643245.1 uncultured Polynucleobacter sp. | reverse complement strand
CACCATCGAAAGCACACGCTCAACTTCACCGCCGAAGTCAGCGTGTCCTGGTGTATCAACGATATTAATGTGAGTTCCTTCGTACTCCACCGCACAGTTCTTGGACAAAATCGTAATGCCCCGCTCTTTTTCAAGATCATTCGAGTCCATAACCCGTTCAGCGATCTTCTCATTGGAGCGGAATGTGCCTGATTGACGCAATAGCTGGTCAACGAGTGTGGTTTTGCCATGGTCGACGTGGGCAATGATGGCGATATTACGAAGTGCGCGTTTAGTCATTTAAAGCTTCTACAGTGAAAGATAAATAAA
>CAZXSX010000045.1:0-8254 GCA_964643245.1 uncultured Polynucleobacter sp. | reverse complement strand
AGTATTCATGAGTAATATGTCAATTTCTTAATGCACCTGGGAGATTAGCCTTTTGGGGTGTAAAACCCCAGAACGCCAATCTGCTGTACCAATAAAGTTATGTGGAGCCGCGGTTGCGCGATAGATGCGAACCAATGCCTCAATAGAAGGAAGATTGAGTGGCACGCGCTGACCCATTTCTAGTCGTTTTGCTTGCTGCTCATCGACCGTAAGGTGGGGCAACGTCTGTAAAAGCGCATCAACCGGAAGAATATAGCTTGAGCTGTCGAGTAATCCACTCTGAATTGCCTCGATCGTAAAAGAATGCTCAAGACTTAAATGGCCTACTTCCGTTCTGCGTAGGCCAACTAGATGAGCACCGCAACCGAATGCATTGCCAATATCCTCTGCAAGCACCCGAATATAAGTGCCCTTGCTGCAACTCACTTCCAAAGTTGCTTGTGGCCATTGGATATCAATCCAACGAATCTGGTGGATCGTAATCTCTCGCGGGGTGCGCTCTAACTCAACGCCTGCACGAGCATACTCATACAATGGTTTGCCATCACGCTTTAATGCCGAATACATCGGCGGGACCTGCGTGATAACACCGGTAAATTTCATCAGGACAGCATCTAAAGCATTTTGAAGGGCGATTGCATTATCAAATACTGGTAATGAGCGCTCTTCAATGACAACCCCTTCAGCATCACCAGTATCTGTGCGCGAACCAAACTTCACTTGCGCTACATACGTTTTATTAGCCTCAAGCAAATCTTGGGAGTATTTAGTAGCTTCGCCCAAACAAATGGGCAGCAAACCAGTTGCCATCGGGTCTAAGGTGCCGGTATGACCTGCTTTTTCAGCATTAAAGGCCCGTTTGACAGCCGTTACCGCCCCTTGAGAACTCATCCCAGCGGGCTTATCCAGCAACACCACTCCGTCAATGCGCGTGGTCATGAATTACTTTTTCTCTGATTGATCGCTCTCAAGAGCTTGATCAATCAATCGAGACATTTCTATACCATGCTCAACGGAGTTGTCATAGTGAAAATGCAGCATTGGCACAGTATGAATATGCAAACGCTTAAACAATAAAGAATGTAAATAGCCCGCTTTTTCCTGCAGCGCTTTTTGAGCATGCTCAGGCTCAGCACCTAAGACCGTGAAGAATACTTTCGCATGTGCCAAGTCTGGAGAGAGCTCAATACTTTGCAGGGTAATCAAGCCCAAACTCGAGCTACGCAACTCGCGTGGAATAAGCTCGGCCAGGTCTCGCTGAATTTGATCAGCAAGACGCTGGTTACGATGAGGGCTCGTTTTATGCATAGCCTGTCAATTAGAGCGAACGAGCAACTTCAGTTACTTCAAACACTTCCAGTTGATCGCCTTCTTTAATATCGTTGTAACCCTTCAATGACAAGCCACACTCAACACCAGCACGCACCTCTTTTGCATCATCTTTAAAGCGCTTGAGAGAGTCCAATTCGCCAGACCAGATGACCACGTTGTCACGCAAGAGACGAACACTTGAGGTGCGCTTAACAATGCCATCAACAACCAAGCAACCTGCAATAGCGCCAACCTTAGATACCAAGAAGACTTGACGAATCTCAACCAAGCCAGTGATTTCTTCTTTCTTATCTGGAGTCAACATGCCGCTCAGGGCGAGCTTCACTTCATCTACTGCGTCATAAATGATGTTGTGATAACGAATGTCCACACCATTGTTCTCTGCTAACTTACGCGCAGCAGCATCCGCGCGTGAGTTAAAGCCGATAATGACGGCCTTCGAGGCAACCGCTAAGTTCACGTCGGTTTCAGTGATACCACCTACTGCTGCATGAACGATTTGCACTTTGACTTCTGGTGTGGAGAGCTTCAATAGCGATTGTGATAAAGCTTCTTGAGAGCCTTGTACGTCAGCCTTGATGATCAATGGGAGCAACTTAGCCTCAATGGCACCCTCACACATATTCTCCATCATGATTTCGAATTTGACTGCTTGCTGCTTAGCCAACTTCACATCACGGAACTTACCTTGACGGAACAATGCAATCTCACGAGCTTTACGTTCATCAGCAACAACTTGCACAGACTCGCCCGCCGCCGGAACTTCTGCCAAACCTTGAATCTCAACCGGAATAGATGGTCCAGCCTCGTTAAATGGCTTACCGTTTTCATCCAACATGGCACGGACGCGACCAAAAGTTGATCCCGCCAACAGCATGTCACCACGCTTCAGAGTTCCAGACTGAACAAGAACGGTAGTAACCGCGCCCTTACCCTTATCTAAACGGGCTTCAATGACCAATCCCTGTGCGGGCGCATCTTTAGCAGCTTTAAGCTCCAAAATTTCGGCTTGCAATAGGACGTTTTCCAATAACGCATCAATGCCTTCGCCGGTTTTTGCAGATACGGGAATAAATGGCACATCGCCACCATATTCTTCTGGCACTACTTGCTCGGCAACCAATTCCGTTTTGACACGCTCTGAATTTGCCTCTGGCTTATCAATTTTATTGATCGCAACAACCAACGGCACACCACCAGCGATTGCATGGTGAATCGCTTCTTTGGTTTGCGGCATCACGCCGTCATCCGCTGCTACCACCAAGATCACAATATCGGTGGCCTTTGCACCACGTGCACGCATGGCGGTAAACGCCTCGTGACCAGGGGTATCCAAAAAGGTAACCATACCGCGTGGAGTTTCCACATGGTATGCACCAATATGCTGAGTAATACCGCCGGCCTCACCAGAGGCGACCTTAGCAGTACGAATCTTATCGAGTAATGAGGTTTTACCGTGGTCTACGTGACCCATCACCGTAACAACTGGTGGGCGCGGTAACAACTCAGCATCATGACCTTCTGCGCCCAAATCCAAATCGGGATCATCCAACTTCGCAGCATGCGCACGATGACCCATTTCTTCAACAATGATCATCGCTGTATCTTGATCAAGTACCTGGTTAATGGTGACCATTTGACCCATACCCATCAACAGCTTGATCACTTCAGCACTCTTCACCGCCATAGCATGAGCAAGCTCAGCAACTGTGATGGTTTCTGGTACGTGGACATCACGCACAATAGGCTCAGTTGGAACTTGGAAATTGGTATCAACGTTAGCTTCAGCAACTTGACGTTGTTTTTTTCTACCACCGCCAGTACGCCAACTACCCACACCGCCTGATGTGTCACCGCGAGTCTTGAGACCGCCAGATTTCTTGACACCCTCTTCTTGCCAAGTAGACGAGGTTTCGGAAGACTTGATCGTCTTGCCGCCAACTTTTGCTGGCTTCTTCTTGTCCTCAGAGCCATCCGCCTTGGTTGGCTTATGCAAGGTTCCTTTTTTCGCCTCTTCTGCAGCAACCTCGTTTGGCGCTTTTAATACGCGCGCTGGAGCACTCATCATGTCGCGAATCGCCAATGCCTCTGCTTCTGCAGCAGCACGACGAGCACGTAGATTAGCCAATTCTTTTTCTTTAGCAGCAGCAAGCTCTTTTGCTGCCTTATCTGCCTTGGTTTTTTTCTCAGCGGCTGCTACAACGGCATCAGGAGCTTCATCAACAGGCTTTGTCTCTTTTTCCACTGGCGCAGCTACTTCTTTTTGGTGCGCATCTTCAGCAGCTTTCATTTCCGCTTCTTGACGAGCCAGGAGTTCAGCTTGGCGCGTTGCCTCGGCTGCGCGCTTTTCTAACTCTTCTTCAGAGAGAATTGGTTTCGCAGGTGCAGCAGGCTTTGTGGTTACAGCTGTCCTTTCAACAGACTCAGGCGCCTTATCACCAGCTTTAACTAAGACGCGCTTTTTACGCACCTCGACCTGAACAGTGCGAGTCCGTCCAGTAGAGTCGGCTTGTCGAATCTCTGAGCTCTCACGCTTGATTAAGGTGATCTTTTTACGAGCGCCAGCCTCAGCATTGCCATGTGCTTTTTGCAAATACTCGAGCAGGACTGTTTTGTCCTTATCGGTAATGCTCTCATCCTCGGAACCCTTTTCGATCCCAGCTGCCTTCAATTGCTCTAAGAGGTCAGCTGCGGTTCTTTTCAGTTCCTTAGCGAGTACTTTTACTGTTGTTGTTGCCATGTACTACTTCCTCTCATGAAGTAAACCAATGTTCGCGCGCTTTCATGATGAGCGTTTTCGCAGTTTCTTCGTCAATTTGTGTCGCCTCAACCAGCTCATCAACAGCTAGTTCAGCAAGGTCGTCACGGGTATGCACTTGATTCTCAGCAAGCTTTGCGATCAACTCGGTAGTCATCCCTTCGAGTGAACGTAAATCTTGTGATACTTCACCGATACGCTCTTCTTTTGCCAACTCCATCATCAACAAGGAATCACGAGCACGAGTACGCAACTCATTTACGGTGTCTTCATCAAAAGAATCGATCTCTAACATTTCAGACAATGGCACATAAGCCACTTCCTCTAGAGTGTTGAAACCTTCCTCAATCAGGATATCGGCAACCTCTTGGTCAACGTCCAATTTATCCATGAACAATTGACGAACAGAAGATGCTTCTTTTTCTGTCTTCTCTGCAGACTCCTCTGGAGTCATGATGTTGATCTGCCAGCCAGTTAAGTCGCTTGCCAAACGCACGTTTTGTCCGCTGCGGCCAATCGCAATCGCTAAGTTCTCTTCATCCACTACAACATCCATCGCGTGACGCTCTTCATCAACTATGATTGAAGATACTTGAGCTGGAGCCAAAGCACCAATCACAAACTGGGCAGGGTCCTCAGACCACAACACAATATCCACTGCTTCGCCAGCCACTTCGTTTCGCACCGCTGTAACCCGTGTACCACGTACACCAACGCAAGTACCGATTGGATCAATGCGCTTGTCGTAGGTAATTACGGCAATCTTTGCACGAATACCAGGATCACGAGCAGCGCCCTTGATCTCCAGCAAGCCCTGCTCCATCTCAGGCACTTCGTTCTCAAACAACTTGATTAAAAATTCTGGGCAAGTGCGAGACAGCTCGATTTGTGGACCACGAGCTTCACGATCCACTTTCAGAATGTAGGCGCGCACACGATCGCCAGAACGCAAGTTCTCTTTTGGAATCATTTGATCGCGACGTAATAATGCTTCAACACGGCCTGACTCAATAATCAAACCATTCTTATCAGCGCGTTTAACTGTTCCAGTCATGACTTTTTCGCCACGCTCCAGATAGTCATTCAAAATTTGCTCGCGCTCAGCATCGCGAATGCGTTGCAGAATCACTTGCTTAGCAGCTTGCGCACCAATACGACCAAATGCCAATGATTCGATTTGCTCTTCGATGTAATCACCGACTTCAATATCCGATAACTGCTCTTTAGCCTCAAATTGCAAAATCTCTTTGCCTGGCTCTTGTAGACCAGCCTCATCTGGCACAACCAACCAGCAGCGGAAGGTTTCGTATTCACCAGAATCCCGATCAATCGATACCCAAATATCCACGTCTTCGGTTGCATAACGCTTCTTCGTGGCCGATGCCAGCGCCATTTCCAGCGCCTCGAACACAATTTCACGATCAACGTTCTTTTCACGCGCTAACGCGTCTGCCAACATGAGAACTTCTCGGCTCATGGCTTTCTTCCTTTGAAATCAATAACAGGGACCAACCGAGTCTTGTCGACCTCGGCTAGTGAAAACTCCAATTGAGACGGCTGACCATCCGCTGCCTCGAACACCAAACCAAATTTCGCATCGGGTGAATTCACATCACCACTCAGCAAACCTTGCAACACACCACGAAAATTTTTACAGTTACCAACAGCAACACGCAATTTCAAATCCACTTCCATACCAGCGAAGCGCTCAAAATCAACTGCCGTCTTAATTGGACGATCAAGACCTGGTGATGAGATCTCTAAGCGCTCGTAGGGAATATTTTCCACTGGCAAGGTGTAGCTCAATTGATGGCTTACCTTTTCGCAATCGGATACCGTAATTAAGCGTTCGTAATCTGGGTTTTCAATTGTGACGCGCAGCAAACCTCCAGCTTCACGCTCAATATCCACTAGCGTGTAGTCCAAGTTTTCCAACTCTGCAGCGATGATCTTTTGATCCCTCACAACCACCCTTCAAACTAAACCGGCAAAAAAAAAATGGGCTTCAAAGCCCATATTCTCGAAATTCAGAGCAGGCCGACTTACGTTGATCGCAACATCAGTCGGTAACAACACTTGCAACTATTTGTGTTGCAAGACCGAAATTATAGCGGATTTTAGAGAAAACCGATAAAAATCAGAAGCTTTCGCCCGGATTTCGGGGCTTTCTAGGTCCTTTATTGAAGGGTTTTCGACCCTTCGGACCACTTCGCTTAGGCCCATTTCCGGGACTTTGAGGATTGCCCGCCACAAACGCAGACTGCCCATGGTGTACTTTTTTGGCTTTATTGCGGTTTTGGCCGTTTCCGCCCTGCCCGCCACCTTGACCTGGTCTACCGCCTTGGGTGCGACCACGGAATGGCCCGCGCCCATCGCCAGATGCTCCACCAGGCTTTCCACCCCTACCTTGATGAGTGAGACCGCCGTGGCCACTCGCCAAAGTTAAGGCATCTCGTGAACCCCAATAAGACACTGAAGTTTGCATGGGATCGGGCTGAAAATCGCCGCTCGCAGCATGGCGGTTTTGACCATTCGCGTTTGGGTTGCGGTTTTTATCTTGAGGCTGAGGCACTTTTAATCCTGCCGACTTCATCAAACTGGCTACGCCCTCAGCGGACACCTCTTCCCATTTGCCACGTCGTAAACGTGGAGGCAACATGAACATTCCGTAGCGTGTACGAATCAATCGAGAAACTGTATGTCCCACAGCCTCAAACATGCGACGCACTTCGCGATTACGGCCTTCCGTTAAGGCAACGTGATACCAACGGTTGGCACCGTCTCCACCACCCATTGCTAAACGTAAAAAACGTGCCTGCCCATCATCGAGCTTGATGCCACTCTTGAGTTGCGCGGTGTTATCTTGACTCAGTTCGCCCAAAATACGTACTGCGTATTCACGTTCAACGCCATAGCGTGGATGCATTAAACGATTGGCTAATTCACCGGAGGTGGTAAATAGCAATAAACCTTCAGTATTAAAGTCTAGGCGACCTACTGCAATCCACCGCCCTTGACGCGGTTTTGGAAGACAGTCAAATACCGTTGGGCGCCCCTCCGGATCGGATTGGCTAACGATCTCGCCAGCAGGCTTGTGATACAAAATCACCCGCGGTGGCTTCGTCTGAATCTTGCGATGTACAGGCTTGCCATTAATACGAACTTGATCTGTTGGCCCAATGCGTTGGCCAATGTGTGCTGGCAATCCGTTCACCGATACACGACCCTGAACAATTAAGTCTTCCATATCACGGCGCGAACCCATACCGGCATCAGCTAACACTTTATGAAGCTTGACAGTATCCTCATCATCCACTTCATCATCCAAACCATCTAAGTCAGACCATACTTCATCACACAAACTCAATGGCAGCTCATCGATGTTGGCAAACTGCAGACTACTCATCTCTGCTTCCGTTGGTGCATCTGGGTCTTCATCTTCTCGAGAACGTTGTGCGCGCTGTGCGCGACGCTCTGCGCCCGTCTGATGTGATATTTCTGCTTCATTCAATCCATCAGGATTTTTAACCTCTAAAACTTCTGGGGCATCGAGGGCTGCATCAAACTCACCAGAAACCACAGCAGCAAATAATGCTTCAATATCCGCAGGATTCGGGCCCAGTTTCGCCGCAGAATTACCGCCTTCGCGAGAGCCATTGGAAATCTCACCTTCACGACGCGGCTTGTCTTTGTTAAAGGGGCGCTTTTTATTGAACGGATGCTTACCATTACCAGCGCGACGAGGATGACGCGGCCCACGATCTTCGCGTGGCGAGCGCTCACCCCCATCACCGTGATCCTGGGAACCCCCAACTTGGGTAGAACTAGTATCGGTATGGGATGTCGTTACTGCAGGTGCCGCTGGAATGGAATCGTTTTCGTTAGAACTTGTCATGAATCGTTATTTTGTTTCGTCTGCTTGCCCGTCAGACTCGGGAGCCACTTCTTCTGTCTCAGTAATTTCGTCTATCACTGCTGTCACTACATCTTCATCCGCTGTTGCTTGCTCGGATCCTTCAATAACAACCGTCTCGACAGTGGCTGTTGGATCAAATTCAATAACAGCTTGACCGAGTTGCTCTGCAGCCGCCATTGGAGCTGCATCTTCTAGGATTGGAAGGCTTTGCAAATTCGTCAAACTGAGGTCATCTAAAAACTGTTTTG
>CAZXSX010000044.1:0-10608 GCA_964643245.1 uncultured Polynucleobacter sp. | reverse complement strand
CTTCTCCCGCAGCCAACCCAAGTGCAGGGGTTTTGTTTTGGGTTGATGCGCTAGGTGTTACTTTAGCCTCTGCTTTTGGTTCGGATTTTGTGTCAGCTGCTTGTGATTGGTTGGGTGCGGAAACTGCTGCCGTAACTTTCGGTGTATCCGCTTCAGATTTAGCTTTTTCATCTGACTTTGCTTCAGCCTTCGTATCAGGCTTAGACTCCGTTCCAGGAATAGGCAAACTCGTCACAATGTTGACGGCAATATCATTTGGTGCAGTTTTGGGTCGGCTATCCAGAATTCGGGGCAATCCAACGACCGCAATCAATACCAATACCGCAGCGCCGATAAGGCGGTGACGAGCACGTTGCTGTTCTGGATCTTCGGTAAGTGCAAGCTCCTCTGCTTCAGCAGCACGCTGGAAAGCTCGCGGCGCTGGCCGTTTGGTGGAGCGACGCCCTACTGAACCCAATTCAAGGTCATCAGCCGGGGTTTTTCGCTTAAAAAAGCTCGGTAAACGAATCATGGATCAATGCGCCTGGTTGTTTCGATAAGCCATTACGCCTGCAACGGTATAGAAGGATCCGAAGGTCACAATTCTATCACCCTCACCGGCGACAGAAAGCGCTTTTTGATACGCCAAAGCGGGATTTTCGAAGATTTCGATGCCACCATCCGAGCCATTTTTGGGCTTCACCCCCATGCTTTCAAGCTTTTGTGCCAAGAACTGGGCTGAGGCTGCTCTTGGGGTCGGCAAATCTGTGCAAAACCAAAAATCCACGACGTTCAACAAGGGTTTGATGACCCCCTCTAAATCCTTATCGGCCATCGCCCCAAAAATGGCATAGGCATAGGGGTGGTAACCCATTTTGTCCAAACTTTGGCCCAAAGTTGCTGCCGCATGGGGATTGTGTGCAACATCCAAAACTACCGTTGGTTGGCCTGGTAAAACCTGAAAACGTCCTGGCAATTCCACGAGGGCAAAACCGTTGCGGATATCTTGAGCACTCACTGGCAAACGCTGATGCATAGCCATTAACGCAGCGATTACTGCGGAGGCATTCAAAATCTGATTGGCACCCCGCAATGCCGGATACCCAAGTCCGCTGAAGCGTTTACCCCTTCCCGCCCAGCCCCACTGTTGTTTATCACCCTGAAAGTTATAGTCGCGCCCCTGCAACCAAAGATCACAACCCAACTTCTGCGCATAATCAATTAATGTTTGTGGAGGCACAGGATCCCCACAGACGGCAATCTGCCCCGGGCGGAAGATGCCCGCCTTTTCTAGGGCAATTGCTTCGCGGGTTGCCCCTAAAAACTGTGCATGATCAATGTCGATACTGGTCACGATCGCACAATCGGCATCAACAATATTGACAGCATCTAAACGACCACCCATACCTACTTCAAGTATGACAGCATCGAGGTTCGCCTCAGAAAATAAATGCATGATCGCCAAGGTCGTGAACTCAAAGTAAGTCAATGTAGGCGCATCAATCAAGCTGACTCGTGCTCTTTCTACAGCGGCAAAGTGCTCCAATAGCAAGGCATCTTTTACATCTTCACCATTAATGCGTGCGCGCTCATTAAACGTCAACAAGTGCGGTGAAGTATGGCAGCCAACACGATAACCTGAAGCCCGTAAGATACTTTCTAAGTAGGCACAGGTAGAACCTTTACCATTTGTTCCCGCAACAGTAATCACAGGACAATCAAAATGCAGATCCAGCGCTGCCTTAACGCGATTGATGCGCTCCAACCCCATATCGATTCCGACAGGGTGTGCAGTTTCTAGGTGGCTTAGCCAAGCCTCAAGGCTAGGGAACAGAATTGGGGCTTGGTGTGCAGTACTCAAGCACTTAAACGGCTGCGCTACCTGCAATTGCAGGCTCAGGTATTTTTTGTAACAACGCCAATAAGCGTGCAATCTCAGCACGCATTTGGCGTCGATCAACAATCATGTCAACACCACCTTTTTGCAGCAAGAATTCCGAGCACTGAAAACCTTCTGGTAATTTTTCACGCACCGTTTGCTCAATCACGCGTGGGCCCGCAAAACCAATCAAGGCTTTTGGCTCTGCCATCACTACATCGCCCATAAATGCAAAGCTAGCAGAAATACCGCCCATGGTGGGGTCAGTTAATACACTGATGTATGGCAGGCCTTTTTTTGACAAGAGAGTTAACATTGAGTTGGTTTTTGCCATCTGAAATAAGGAAAGCAAGCTCTCTTGCATTCGTGCTCCACCTGTAGCAGTGACACAAATGAAAGCGCACTTTTTATTAATCGCCTCTTGAACCGCTCTCGCAAAACGCTCACCAACTACAGAGCCCATCGAACCACCCATGTATCGGAATTCAAAACAAGCAGCAACGACAGGAATATTTTCAATTTTTCCACCCATTGCGATAAGCGCTTCTGTCTCACCAGAAGCATCATTTGCCTCTTTAATACGATCAGGGTATTTTTTTAAATCTTTAAATTTCAACGGATCCGTTGGATAAATCTCGGCACCGATTTCATATCGACCTTTAGGGTCCAGCAAGCTCTCAAGACGTTGACGTGCACCAATGCGCATGTGGTGACTGCATTTTGGACAAACTGAAAGATTGGCTTCGATATCGGTGCTGTAGAGAACGGTTTCGCAGCCGGGGCACTTAACCCACAAACCTTCGGGAACCGATTTGCGATTAGCAGGATCCGTATGTTGAATTTGGGGAGGGAGTAATTTATCAATCCAGCTCATTAGTTTTAGCTATCCAATGCGTCACGAATCTCACGAATGAAGGTTTCTAGTGATTGTACCGCCTGACCGGGGGGTGCGTCCTCTAAAAGGCGAATAATTCGACTCCCAATAACTACGGCGTTAGCGCTATTTGAAACGGCTTTTGCACTTGCAGCATCGCTGATACCAAAGCCCACAGCGATCGGTATATCGGTTTCCTCACGGATTTTCGGGATGATACTGGCCACATCCTGAGTATTGAGATGAGATACCCCGGTAACCCCGCGCATCGATACGTAATAAATATATCCAGAGGCAATTTTGGCGGCCTCTTTAATACGCTCATGAGAAGAAGTTGGCGCCAATAAGAAAATTGGATCAATTCCAGCAACACGCATGCGCGCCGCAAAATCTACACACTCCTCCGGTGGGTAATCGACCACTAATACACCATCGACACCAGCCGCTTTTGCTTCAGTAGCAAAATGCTCTGCACCCATTTGCTCAACCGGATTAGCATACCCCATCAATACCACTGGTGTAGTGGAATCCTTCTTACGAAACTCCTTCACCATTTCCAAACATGAATGCAAGGTAACGCCATGCATTAATGCGCGTTCAGACGAACGTTGAATGACGGGACCATCAGCCATCGGATCGGAGAACGGCACTCCTAACTCTATAACACTCGACCCACCACGTACTAGTGCATGCATCAGCTCTACCGTCATCGAAGGATCTGGATCTCCGGCAGTGATAAATGGGATCAATCCCTTTTTGCCGCTGGCTTTTAATTCTCTAAAGAGCGCAGTAATTTTTGACATGGAAATTTCGTATTCTTTTTTATTCTATTTTTACTTCTTCTGTTTTAGCCTTCAGATCCAGTTGCTTGCGCTACCGTATGCATATCTTTATCACTGCGACCGGAAAGATTGACTAAAATAGTCTTGTCTTTTGGCAAAGTTTTAGCCAACTTACAGGCGTGAGCGATAGCATGCGAAGACTCCAGCGCTGGAATAATGCCCTCAATACGGCAGCAATCATGAAAAGCTTGTAGCGCTTCTTCATCAGTAATTGCTACGTATTCAGCTCTTCCAGAATCTTTTAACCATGCATGCTCAGGACCAACCCCAGGATAATCCATTCCAGCAGAAACAGAATGGGTTTCGGAAATCTGACCGTTTTCATCTTGCAACAAGTAGGTGCGATTGCCATGCAAAACACCAGGTTTACCAACACATAACGCCGCTGAATGTAAACCACTACCTAAACCATGACCTGCCGCTTCAATACCAATGAGCTTCACTTCCAGTAAATCAATGTAGGGATAAAAAATACCCATGGCGTTGGATCCACCGCCAACGCAAGCAAGCACATAGTCAGGTTGCTTACCTGTCATCTCTGGCATTTGCAGCTTGCACTCTTCACCAATGACGCTCTGAAAATCTCGCACCATCATCGGGGGTATGGATGCGGTCCTGCAACGGTACCAATGATGTAGAGGGTATTTTCCACATTCGTGACCCAGTCGCGCATCACTTCATTCAGGGCATCTTTTAAGGTTTTGGTGCCCGACTCTACTGGAACTACATTGGCACCCAGAAGCTTCATGCGGAAAACGTTTTGCGCTTGTCGAGCAACATCGACGGAGCCTTGGTAAACCGTGCAATCCAATCCAAAACGCGCACAGATCGTCGCGGTGGCTACGCCATGCTGCCCTGCCCCCGTTTCCGCAATGATGCGCGGCTTGCCCATGCGTTTAGCTAACATCGCTTGACCAATCACATTATTGATCTTGTGTGCGCCAGTGTGATTTAGGTCTTCACGTTTGAGATAAATCTGTGCGCCACTCAAACTTTCACTCCAACGCTTAGCGTGATAAACCGGTGATGGTCTACCAACAAAGTGCTTTAGCTCGTAGTGAAACTCTTCTATGAATTCAGGGTCGTGTTGATACCTTGCATAAGCTTCTTTAAGCTCATCTAATACATACATCAATGTCTCGGAAACAAACACGCCGCCATAAGGACCAAAATGTCCTCGTGCATCTGGCTTGTCGTACATAGCTACCTCTTTTGATTTACCTACAGCAATTTATTGGGATGATGCTTTCGCATCTGCTGCGCGCACTGCTTTGACAAATTCCGTCATGAGCGCAGGATCTTTTACACCCCTGCTGCTTTCAACGCCACTACTGACGTCAACTGCGCAAGGGTGCAGGCGAGCAATCGCCTCGCCCACGTTGTGCGTGTTCAATCCACCACTCAAAACGACCCGAGGCGCGTTTTCGCTTACCCATGTCTGTGGAATTCCTTGCCAATCAAAAGGAACGCCTCCCCCGCCGTAACCCTCAACCAAGGCATCCAGCAGAAAAGCGCTTGCTCCCCCATATTGTAGGGAAAATTCATCAAAAACGAAGCCAGCTCCGATGCGGGCTGCTTTCATCCAAGGTTCTCCTTTAGCCAATTGAGCGCATCGCTGGGGGTTTCATCCCCATGAAACTGCCACAAGGTAATTGAGGCTGCGGCCCGTATGGCAGCAAACTCCTCATCGGTCGCGGACGACCAATCCAACCGCATCTACCCCTGCAGGAAGCCTTACAATGAGCTGGGCGGCGATATTGGGGCTGACCGCCATAACGCCGGGGGGATAAAAGACGAAACCAACCGCATCTACCCCTGCCAAAACTGCAGCGTCAACGTCTGCCGAAGTCCTTAAACCGCAGATTTTGACCCAGGTGCGACCAGGAGAGTGTGTCAGTAAGCCCATATAAGGCTTATCTTCCAGTAACCGTGGCTGGTAACCAGGAGTTTTCTAACCAAGGGGTCGGAATCGCAAATTCTTCTGGATAGGCAATTTTACTCAGATAGAGGCCATCCGGCATAAATGTAGGGGCGGCGAGTTGGCGATTTCTAGTAGCCAGTAACTCCCCCATCCATTCTGGCTGTTGCCGACCTCGACCAATCTGCAAAAAACTGCCGACCAGATTACGAACCATATGATGCAAAAAAGCATTGCCCCGAATCCGAAAATACAACCAAGGTTCATCGGAAATAATGTCAATCGCGTACATAGTTTTGACTGGGGTTTTGCTTTGGCACTCTGAGGATCTAAAAGAACTAAAGTCATGCTCCCCAATTAAATATTGGGCCGCCATTTTCATAGCCTCTACATCAAACCAAATATTGGACGGCAACATGACATACCCTGCTCGCTCATTCATCATAGGTGAACGGCGTGGTCCTGCATGTAATGCATAAATATACGTGCGCTCATAGGCTGAGAAGCGCGCACTAAATTCATCGGGCACCGCCTTAGCCCAATTCACCACGATAGATCCAGGCAAATAGGAATTCACTCCCCGTACCCAAGAAAAATCCTCGCGCTCAACTAGCGTATCAAAATGAATTACTTGGCCAAGAGCATGAACCCCAGCATCGGTTCTACCGGCTGTAATGATGTTTACAGGATTTGCCTTACAAGCCTCTTCACCAATAAATGCGGTGATGGCTTTTTCCACTTCACCTTGCACCGTGGACTGGTTGGGTTGCTGTTGCCAACCCGCATATGGGCTTCCATCATATTGAAGGCCAAGTGCAATACGCATGGTCATTGACCCCAGCTTATGCTTTACGATGCGAAAGCTCTGACAATAAACCCTGCGCCTCTATGGTAATAGTTGGATCAACAGAGTTACTAATCACCAAGACTTCTTCTAGCGACTTTTTGGCTGCCGCGAAGTCCTCAATAGTGATGTAAGCACGAGCTAAATTCAATTTGACGCGCAGCGTATCAGCCAAAGAATTGCTTGTAACTGGTGAGTTGTTAATTGTGGCAACTTCATGAGGCTCTTGGGGCAAAACTTGTTTAGCCGGTTTTGAAAGATCTAAATCAATGCCAGCAAATAAGGCTTTGGCTCGCGCTGGCATTTCAAATGAAGCTACCGCGCTAAGCGCAGCAGCACCATGACTGTTGCCAGTTTCGCTTGCCACTTTAAATGCAGGAGCCTCAGAACGTCTAGCATTACGCGCCAACCCCCAGAGCAGCAACCCAGTTAAAGTAATCAAACCAATCGCCAAAATGGCTGGTCCAAACCCACCCAAGCCAAAGTTATTTTCAACCGCTTTTTTCTCTTTTGATTTTTCTAAGAGAAGTTGTAAATCAGCAATATTCCTTTCCAGCTCGGCAACGCATGCCTTTGCTTGCTCCAGTTCCTTTTCCTGAACTACCAAGTTCTCAGTGTAGCGACGCTCTTGCTCGTTACCATCTGCACTCGAGCCAATCTTCAGGCGATCTTTGGCCGTCAGCTCTGTTGATGGAGTGGATTTGGCGCTAGCACTACTGTCGCCTTTGCCATCTTTAGCTTGCCCTGCGTGCCATTGCTCATTCGCCTCTGCGACAAACTGATATGCCTCTGCTGGACTAATGGAGCGCAATAGGGCTTGGCTGGGTTTATTCAATTCTGCACCCGCTGCAAGACGATTAATGCTGCCACTGGCAAACGCATCTGGGTTTGCTTTATAGAGCGCCATAATGGTTTGATCTAAAGTAGCACCCTCCAACTGTGGCGCCATGAGCATTGCAATTTCAGACAAGGTCTGTCCGGGTTTCACTACAATTTTTTGAGCATCGCCAATCAGTAACGTAAAGGTTTTAGTGATGCTGCCACTAGACCAGTGAAGGTTGACCAATACATCCAGGAACGGATCATCCGTCATGGGCACTGAGTTAACGGTTTCAACTAACACCATCAATTGTTCAGCGCGATTTCGATACACCATCGCCTGAGGATTAAGCTCAAGGACTTTTTGCGAAACACCTAAGCGCTCATAAGATGCCTTACCAGGCAAGGTCACCTTGAGTGACTCAAGTGCTCCACCCTCATCAGCAGCAATTCGGATTGGAATTTCAACGCGCAATGGCTCGCCAGGTCGTGACTGCAGCTGTGGTGAGCCAAGTGATACCGCCCAAGTCATACAAGCCCAACTTAACAAAACAAAGCAAAATGCTTTGAGCAAGCGAAGTTGGGACATGTGCAACATCAGCGCAATAAAAGAGAATTACTTCTCAAGCAAGATGCGCAACATGCGACGTAATGGCTCAGCAGCACCCCACAACAATTGATCACCCACCGTAAATGCGCCAAGATACTCTGGACCCATCGCCAATTTGTGTAGACGTCCAATGGGCACAGTTAAAGTGCCGCTAATCACAGCAGGCGAAAGATCACGCTCTGTAGTCTCACGATCATTTGGCACCACTTTGACCCACTGACTATCGTTTGCCAATATCGTTTCGATTTCCGCAAACGGTATATCTTTCTTTAATTTGACAGTCAAACCTTGTGAGTGGCAACGCATGGCACCAACCCGCACGCATAAACCATCAATTGGAATACTGCCTGGCGTACGGAAAGCAGGACGGCCTAAAATTTTGTTAAATTCAGCGCCGCCTTTCCACTCTTCTTTGGTTTGGCCATTCTCTACAGGAACATCAATCCAGGGAATCAGGCTACCAGCCAAGGCTGTATTACGAAAATTCTTTTTCGGAAAATCGGCAGAGCGAAGGGTCTCAGTCACTTTACGGTCGATATCCAAAATCCAAGATGAGGGGTCAGCCAATTCAGTGGCAACACTGTCACGGAGCGCACCCATTTGCAGGAGCAACTCCCGCATATTCTGCGCACCAGCGCCAGAGGCTGCCTGATAAGTCATGGCGCTAATCCACTCCACCATATCGGCCTTCACCAGACCGCCCATCGCCATCATCATTAAGCTAACGGTACAGTTTGCGCCAATCCAGTTCTTGCCGCCCGCTGCGAGCGCCTTATCGATCACGGCACGATTAACGGGATCCAATATCAATACTGCGTCCTCTTTCATACGCAAGGCACTTGCAGCATCAATCCAGTGGCCATTCCAACCCGCAGCCCGCAATTTTGGGAAAATTTCGTTGGTGTAGTCACCGCCTTGGCAAGTCAAAATGATGTCGCAACGTGACAATGCGTTGATGTCATTGGCATCTTGAAGTTTGTTTTCACTCTTGCTTACTTTTTTACCGTTGAGCAAAGGCACTTCGCCATCTGCTTGGCTGGTGCTAAAGAAAATTGGCTCAATAAGATCGAAGTCCTTCTCAGCAAGCATGCGCTCCATCAGAACGCTACCTACCATACCGCGCCAGCCAACCAATCCTACCAATGGTGTATTTGAATTTGCCATGATTTAACTATCTATAAAAAAGGTTATCGCTACTACTATTAATCGTTCAACGCTTATGCCAGAGCCGCTACCACTGCATCACCCATTTGTACGGTGGTTACCTTTTGAGTGCCATCTGTATAAATGTCCACAGTACGTAAGCCCTGCGCTAATACCTTTCGTACCGCTTTTTCAATTCGCTCCGCTTCTGCAGGCATGCCCAACGAATACCGCAACATCATGGCAGCAGATAAGATCGTGGCTAGCGGATTTGCTATCCCCTTACCAGCAATATCAGGCGCAGAGCCATGACTAGGCTCGTACAAGCCTTTATTGTTCTTATCCAAAGAGGCAGAAGGCAGCATTCCAATAGAACCTGTCAACATCGCCGCTTCATCAGACAATATATCGCCAAACAAGTTGCCCGTTACCACCACATCAAATGCCTTAGGCGCTTTCACCAACTGCATAGCCGCATTATCAACATACATATGCGACAACTCGACGTCCGAATAATCCTTAGACACCCGAATCATCACTTCGCGCCATAGCTGCGAGGTCTCAAGCACGTTTGCTTTATCCACGCTGCAAACTTTTTTACTACGCTTACGAGCAACTTCAAATGCCACACGACCGATACGCTCTACTTCGGGCTCGCTGTAATGCATGGTGTCAAACCCCTCACGCGCTCCCTTGAACAATTCCAACTCTGATGAACGAATACCACGTGGTTGACCAAAATAAATATCGCCGTTGAGCTCACGCACAATCAAAATATCCAAGCCCCCAATAATTTCTGGTTTTAGACTCGAAGCTGCTGTGAACTCTGGATAACAAATTGCTGGCCTGAAGTTAGCAAACAACTCTAAATGTTTACGCAATCCTAAAATCGCTTGTTCTGGACGAAGTTCACGTGCGAGCGTATCGTATTTCCAATCGCCAACCGCACCAAATAAGATTGCGTCGGCTTTTTTCGCCAACTCCAAGGTTGCTGACGGCAAAGGATGACCTGCACATCATGGGCAGCTCCGCCCACAGGTGCCTCTTCTAGATCAAACTGCTTACCTAGCGCTTTGAGAACACGAACGGCTTGAGCAACGATTTCCGGGCCGATCCCATCGCCCGGGAGAACTGCAATCTTCATGAAAAACCCTTAAATCTACAAAATTATGGCAATTGAGTTGCAAGCCAAGGCATCTTCAGGATGCGTTCAGCTTCATAAGCCTTAATTTTATCTGCATGGCGCAGGGTTAAGCCAATATCGTCTCGACCATTGAAAAGGCAATACTTCCGAAATGGCGTGATATCAAAGCTATAAGCGGTGCCGTCAGGGGTAACAACCTGCTGCGCTTCCAGATCTATCGTTAATTGATAGCCATTGAAAGCTTGGGTTTCATTAAAAAGGTGATCCACCTGCATTTCAGTCAATGCGATGGGCAAAAGACCATTTTTATAGCAGTTGTTGAAAAAAATGTCTGCAAAACTGGGGGCAATGACGGCCCTAAAGCCAAACTGGTCCAAAGCCCATGGAGCATGTTCACGCAAACTACCGCAACCAAAATTTTTGCGCGCTAACAAAATGCCGGCGCCTTTGTAACGAGGTTGATTCAAGACAAAATCGGGATTGATAGGCCGGGTGCTGCTATGTTGAGCAGGTTCGCGATGGGCTAGGTAGCGCCATTCTTCAATTTAAGTTTGTG
>CAZXSX010000043.1:0-10887 GCA_964643245.1 uncultured Polynucleobacter sp. | reverse complement strand
TTTCTCCGGATGCCATTGATTTGCATGCAGCATTAGCTCGGCAAACCAAGATTAATGTAGCTACCGGGGGGATTGAAGTGGGTCGTTGGCGCTTTCGAGAGCTCATTGAATCTTGGCGGTACCGTTATATTGCAATCCGACGCTGCAGTTTGTGGGGGTATTAGCAAGTGGCGTCGTATTGCAGCCTATGCAGACGTGAAAGGCATTACGGTATGCCCGCATTGGTTTCATGATTTGCATGCATCACTAGTAGCTGCAACGCCAATGCGCGCTTTGTAGAATTTTTCTTGGATGACCAAGTGCTGAATTTCCGCAGATTAATTAATAAGCAATTGGCATTTCAGAATGGGGATTTAATCCTGCACAAAACTCCAGGTCTTGGTTTTGAGTTTGATGAGGCGGCAATCAAACAGTATGCTGGTAAAACACCATGGACCAAGATTGCCTAAGATAGCCACTGAAAATCAGCCAAAAAACATTAAGCCCGCGATAGCGGGCTTAATTGCTTTGGACGCAGACAAGCGATGTCAGGAAGGCCTTCGATTAAGTCTGAAATAGGTTAGGGTTTGTGTAATAAGTACCAATCCAAAACCAATAAAACCTATTAAGTCAGCCTCAGTAGACGGGTAGGCGAGAGCAACCCCAGAAATCACCATGATGATGCGCTCAAAGGTTTTGGTCTTTTCAATAAACCAACCTTGCAATCCGCCAGCTAAGCAGATGATGCCAACCACTGCGGTAAATGAAATCCATGCAATTTCTGACCAATCAGCTTGTTCAAGGGCATTGCTAGATCCCATCAACAACAAGCTTACGCCAGACTTATCGAGCACAAACATAAATGGCACCAAAATGGCAGGCGCAACATATTTCCAGGTTTGCAATGTTGTTTTATATGGGTTTCCTTTGCAGATTGCCGCTGCAGCAAAGGGCGATAGCGCAGTAGGAGGAGAGACCTCTGACAAAACAGCATAGTAGAAGATAAACATGTGAGCGGCAAATGCAGGCGCGCCTAAATTGATCAAAGCGGGCGCTGCAATGACTGCACAAATAATGTAAGAGGCGGTTACCGGAACGGCAAGGCCTACAATCCAAACAATGAGTGCAGTGAAGATGGCGGTAAGCAGTAAAGATCCACCCGCATACTGAATCACAATGGAGCTGAACTTTAATCCCAGCCCAGTTAAGGTAACCGTTCCCACAATTAGGCCTGCTCCAGCACAGGTTGCCGCAATTGCTAATACGCCAGTAGAGCCAGAAGAGAGCGCGCTAGTGAGATTAGAGTTATACAGTCCCGATAGGATGGGTTGCTTGCCCTTGAACCAGGCCCAAGGGATGATGGTGGTATCTTCGCGCAACATACTCGAGAATGCTGAGACAACGGTTGCCCAAAATACCGACATCACTGGCGAAAAGCCAAACATCATGAATACCACAATCGAGATCAGTGAAAAGAAGTGGAACCAGTATTTTTTAGTCAGTTGCCATGCAGATTCAGCCGATTCGAAATGAATATTTTTCATGTCGTATTTACGCACGTCGATTTCTACCATGACAAACAATCCCAGGTAAACCAAAATGGTTGGGATGGTTGCCATCAACAATACATCTAGGTAAGAAATCTTGAGAAAGTCCGCAATCAGAAAGGCTGCTGCTCCTAAGACTGGAGGTGAAATGATTGCACCAAGACCGCCTGCAGCAAGTAGGCCGCCTGCTGCATTTTTTTCGTAACCTACTTTATCAAGCATAGGCGCTGCAACCAAGCCCACTGTTACTGTGGTGGCTACACCTGAGCCAGATGGGCCGCCCATGAGAAACGATGACAGAACAATGGTTCTACCAACTCCAGAGGATTTTCCACCCATCGCCGCAAAGGAAAAATCGATAAAGAATTTACCAGCACCTGTAAATTGCAAGAAGGCGCCAAAAATGGTGAAGAGAATAATCAGGGTCGCAGAAACGTCAACTGCGGTACCGTAAATTCCTTCCAAGGTCATGTACATATAGCCTACAAGACGATCTAGGCCATACCCCTTGTGAGTCCACGGTGCCGGTAAATAATTTCCGAATAAGGCATAGAGCAAAAACAACACTGTTACGGTAACCAAGACCATTCCATTGGTTCTGCGCACACTCTCCAAGATCAGAAGGATTAGACAAATCCCGACCATAACATCGGTTGAGTTTGGGACAGTGTTTCGGTCCATAAAATCATCACCACCACTCAGAATGTAATAAGCGATGGCAATGGATCCCAAGGCAAAAACAGCATCCCATATCATGAGTCGATTCTTAAACCGCGCCATGATTAGGAAACTTAAAAATACAAGAAATAAAACTAAGGCAACATGAATTACCCGCAGCTGTTGAGTAAGAACAATCGAATAGGCTGCGTATAAATGAAACAAGGACATGCCTACCGCCACCAAGGTGATGAACTTGGCTAACAAGCCTTTGTAATCATTAGAGTCACCTTCCTCTTGTTTGATAAAGGCATCTAATTTCTCTTGGGTCTCATGATCGATGGCGTTTTGGTTCATGTCTCAACCTATCTTTTTATATTTATGTAGTACTTAAAGCAGAAGGGGTGCGATTAACTCACCCCTGTATTTAAGAATTGCTCAATTCACCTTGATATTTTTTCTTTGTAATATTTTAGAGCGCCAGGATGAAAATCTAAGGGCGTAGATTTTACTTTTTGGTTTTCGAGGTTGACGTTCATGTATTCCTGATGGGTGCGAACAAGATCAAGTTTGTTGTCAAAGACAGTTTTCACGATCTTATAAGCCTCATCATCTGGCATATTGGCATTGACCACCAAAATGTTGGCAACTGCGGCCACTTTATTGTCTTTAGTCATTCCGCTGTAAGTTGCTTTTGGAATGACTGTTTGGAAATACAAGTTGCCATACTTTTTGTTCATGATGGGCACTTTATCGCTGGTATCCACCATGACAATTTTCATGCCGAGGCTGTTAGCCAAGTCCGTCACATCGGCAGTCGGCAGACCTCCGACCCAAAAGAAGGCATCAATCTTGCGATCTTTAACTGCATTGACAGACTCAGCAACGCTCAGACGCTCGCATTTGACGTCCTTATCTTTATCAATGCCTGCTGCTTCTAATAAGCGAAACGCCATCACTTCGGTTGCGCTCCCTGGCGCGCCTGTACTGATCCGCTTACCTTTTAAATCTTTCATTGACTTGATGCCGGTAGATTCGACAGTGGCAACGTGCATGAGATTTGGATAGAGCACGATGAGGGTGCGCAAATCCATCTTTTTGCCAGCAGACTTCCCTTCGCCTGATTGTGCATCTTTTGCTGCGTCAGCCATTGAAAAGCCCACATATGGCTTACCAGAGCCAACCAAGTTCAGGTTGTCTACAGAGCCTCCGGTTACCTCTGCAGTAGCGGCCATCCCAGGAACCTTGCTGGAGAGTACCGCCGCTAAGCCGCCACCCATAGGGTAATAGACGCCACCTGTACCCCCCGTTGCAATCGAGAGATTTTGCGCATTTGCGCTAACCCATAGAAAACTGAGGGATAGGGCAATCAATTTAAGTAGTTTCATGGTTGTCTCCTGTGCATACTGATTAAATAATTGAATTAAAGGCCTGGCATGCTGAAATTGATTTCTTTTAGTTCATTGAGTAATTGAGTTTGCTGTTCTGCGCTCAATTGCATTAGTGGTGGACGTACACGCAGCCATTCTGGGTCATTGCTGTAGTGTGCCACGGCAGTTTTCATGCCGGCAATCATTTGGTATTTTGCAAATACACCGCGAACTTTGTCGAGCGCTGCTTGGCGTTCATCCGCATTAGACTCTCTCCAGTGTGCAGCGAGATCAGCAATTGCTTGTGGGTTTACGTTAGCGGTTGCAGAGATGCAGCCCACGCCACCCGCTCGAAGAGTGCGCATTAAGAACACTTCGCTACCGGCGTAAACACGGAAGCCAGATGGCGCTAGGAGTTTAATTACTGACTCGGTGTAAGCCCAATCACCAGAGCTATCCTTCATGCCAACCACTGTTTTGGGATATTCTTTTGTTAAGCGTTCTGGTAACGACAAACTCAGATTGATTTTGGTAACGGGTGGAATGTTGTAGATATAAATCTGCAATGCTGAATTACCCACTTTTTGAATCACTTCAGAAAAGTATACAAAGAGGCCATCATCGGTGACATCTTTGTAGTAAAACGGTGGAAGCATTAATATGCCAGCGCATTGATGGTTTAAGGCATGGCGGGTCATGTTAACCGTTGCATCAATCGAGGTTGCGCCCTTACCCGGCATGAGGTGGGCTGGATCTAAACCACCTTCAATTAATGTAGTGAGAGCGCTCATCTTTTGCGGAGCAGACATCGAGTTGGCTTCAGAGTTTGTTCCAAAGACAGCCTGACCAACCCCATTGGATTCCAACCATTTACATTGCTTAAGTAGTTTTTGAGCATCTGGGTTGCCATCTGCCTTAAATGGGGTTAATACGGGTGATAACACTGCCGGCAAGGTTGAAGGATGCAAAGCGATGGTCATGCTGTCTCCAATTTAATAATGCACTTCAGTTAGAGGTGGTTGTTTTTTAAAGAATGCCTCTAAATTATCTATAGCTAAGTTTGTCATGGCTATCCGTGTTTCTAAGGTAGCACTTCCGATATGGGGTGTCAGTAATAGATCATCAAGATCTAGAAAAGCAGGGTTGATATTGGGCTCATTGTTAAAGACATCAAGCGCAGCGCCAGCGATTGATTTATGTTGCAGCGCATCTAAAAGTGCTATCTCATTCACGACACTGCCACGGGCGATATTAATTAAATACGATGATTTTCAAAGAACCTCCAATACCTTGGCATCAATTAGATTGTCCGTCTCTGGGGTTGCTGGACACGCCAAGAACATGACATCGCACGCTTGCGCTAGATCTAGCACTGTCTTGTAGTAGGTGTAAGGAACAGGCTTTGGGTTTGGGCCTGTATAAGCAAGCTCAACCTTAAAAGGCTCCAAGCGTCTTGCTAGATCCTGACCAATGCGGCCCATGCCAACGATGCCTACATGTTTGCCTGCCAGTGTCGTGGTGAGTGGAAAGACTTCTTTCGACCAAGCGCTTGATTTGACGTGCTCTTGGGAGTCGGGAATGCATCTTAATAAGCCAAGTAGCATGCCAATAGCTAACTCACAGACCGCATCATTGAGAACGCCAGGCGTGTTGCTCGCCTGAATGCCATGATCCCTGAGATAACTTAGCGGGAGGTTGTCGTATCCAACACCACAAGTCGATACCATCCGAATGGATGGTATCTGTTTGATAAGAGTCTCAGGTAAGGTTGTATTGGAGCGCACCAAAATTGCTTCAAACCTTCCAGAAGGTGGCGGAGTATTCGCATCGGGATGACGGACAGGCTTCAGGCGACGATCAATCTCCGCCTGCATAATCTCAGGAAAAAAGCCGACCTGTAGCACCGAATTGACGGGAATCATGTCTGTCTCGAGTTTTTATTGGAATAATGTTTCTATTGTATGGGGATTTTTAAAAAAAAGTCCTACCCTCTAGGAGAAAAGTCATGTTGTTTACCCCAGCTGAAACGAAGGCGGTAGTCGTCGGAGGCGGGACGATGGGCGCGGATGTTGCCGCAGTCTGTGCGTGTGGCGGTTGTGCTGTGCAGGTGGTTGAGCCAACTACAGAACGTCGTGCGTTATTACCAGATTACTTTATTAATACCATGACTGAGTTAGGTTACGAGCGACGCGTACATTTGCTCTCGGTAGCGGGTTCTTTGGAAGAGGTGGATTGAGCTGATATCGATCTTGTCATTGAATGCGTGCCTGAGCGTTTGGATTTGAAGCAAGAGTTATTTGCTAAGTTAGAGCAATACGCGAAACCAGAAGCAGTTTTGGCTAGTAACAGCACTAGCTTTTCGATTAGTCAAATTGCGAGTGGTTTAAAAACGGCTGCACGGATGATTGGATTGCATTTCTTTATGCCCGCACATTTAGTGCCCTGTGTTGAGGTGGTGTACGGTGAAAAAACATCCCCCATGGTTGCCGATAGTTTGTCTCGGTTAATGACTCTGTGCGGCATGGTGCCGGCCACCGTGAAAAAGGATTTGCCAGGATTTTTAGCAAATCGCCTGCAGCATGCATTGTCTCGCGAAGCGTTTGCAATGGTGGATGCAGGTATCTGTACGCCGGAAGATGTTGATAAAGCAGTGCGGTTTGGTTTTGGCTTTCGTTATATTGCCGCTGGGCCTGCAATGCAACGAGATCATGCAGGGCTTGAGGTACACGCGGCGGGTGGTGCCACCATTTACCCCACATTAAATAATTCGCCAACCATTGCAAAATGTCTCAGCAATCGAGTTGAGAGTGGAAAGTTTGGCATGAAAACAGACGAAGGATTTTATTCGTGGAATTCGGAGTCGATGAAAGTAGAGCGTGAGCGTTATCAAGCAGCTTTGCGTGAGGGCCTGAAAATTATCCAAAAAGACCTGCCTGAAATTCAATAGTCCATCACACTTCTGCTTTATCCTTGAGGCATGAAAAAAATCATTCGTGTTTGGGATTTGCCAATTCGTTTGTTTCATTGGCTTTTAGTGCTCTGTATTGTTGGGAGTCTGATTAGCGTCAATATTGGCGGTAATGCCATTGAGCGGCATGCGTACTTTGGCTATTCAATAATGACCCTATTAATTTTCAGAATCGTGTGGGGGTTTATAGGCTCTAAGCACGCCCGTTTTGCTTCATTCTTGCCTACGCGGGCAGCCATTCTGGCTTATATCCAAGGAAAAGTGCCGCATTATTTGGGGCATAACCCGATCGGGGCCCTTTCAGTTTTTGCCTTGTTATTTGTTTTATGCGTACAAGTGGTAACGGGCTTGTTTGTTGATGATGAAATTGCCTTTCAGGGCCCTTTGGCAAAATATGTACCTAATGCGGTAGTCTCATTCTTGTCGGAGATGCATGAGGGCAATCAGGTGGTGATCTATACCCTGATTACTATTCACATCGCTGCGATTTGGTTCTATAAAAAATTCAAAGGGGAAAACTTGGTAAAGCCCATGATCCTGGGCGACAAAGAAATCGACCCAAGTGAGGAGGCGAATTATTTGCCTTCTGACTTGGGTCAGCCCTCCAAGGATGGAGTATTGCAACGTGCTCTAGCTTTAGTTCTCTTGAGCGTAATTGCTGTTGTGGTCGGGTATCTTATGCTCTTACAGGGAAATGAGATTGGCGGTGGAAGTCCAGCTGACTTTGCCTCCCTCATTAAATCAGAGTCCGCAAAGTGGAGTGCTGTTGTCAAGACGGCCAACATCAAACCAGAGTAGAAAGATTGAGCGCGTTCAATGAAGAACTGAATCAGGGGCTTTTTAGCCCCTTATTTATTTCAGCGCCTGATATGTCAAGATACCGAGGAAAGTCAGCACTAGCGAGCCAATCAGATGTAGCAATGCTGTACCGAGAGCCCAAGTGAACTCTCCACGCTGAATCAATGCGACGACTTCCACTGAGAAGCTGGAAAACGTTGTTAAGCCGCCCAAGAAGCCCGTCACTACAAGCAGCCTCCACTCCGTTGAAAGTTGAGGATTATTGCCAAAAAATGCAACTGCCAATCCCACCAAATAACCACCCACCATATTAGAAATCAGAGTGCCCATCGGAATAATCGAGGCAGATTACTGGTTAAAACATTGAAACCAGCTCTAAGCAAAGCACCAAATCCAGCGCCAAAAAGATAGCAAGAATAGAGAGCCACATCGCCTTATCTTTCTCTTATTGAATCGTAAAGCCCAGCATACTAATTGAACTCATTTCTATACCATCCACAAACACCTTGGCGTTCTCGCCTTTCTGCTGCAAAGCTAGAGTGTATAAGGCTGGCCAATAATGTTCAGCTGTTGGAATGGATAAATGCGCAGCCTCACCATATTTTTCCCATTCAACGAGTGGATCATGGTGATTTGATTCAATATTTTCAGCAAAAAACGCATTAAATTGATTTGCCTATAGGTATGGCTGAGCATTATCTTGCTAATGAATAGTGCGTAAATTGTGCACTACATTTCCACTAGACAGAATCAGAATGTTTTCGTCACGCAAAGGGCGCAGCTGTTTTGCAAGCTCGTAACGCTCCCGCGCAGACAGCGATCCATCCAGACTCAATTGAACCACGGGCACATCCGCATTCGGATAAAAGTATTTCAAAATAGACCAAGCACCGTGATCAATCCCCCATTCATTTTCCTCAAGGACAACGAGTGCGCTTAGCAACTCTTGAACGCGATCAGTCAGCGCTGGGCTACCGGGCGCAGGATATTGAATATCAAACAACGCCCGCGGAAAACCACCAAAGTCATGAATTGTTTTAGGCTTTGGCATTGCGGTAACCCAGGTTCCCCGAGTGACCCAATGCGCAGAAATTACCAGGATGGCGTCAGGTCGCCGAAGGGACTTTCCTAATGAGCTCCAAGCTGCGGTGAAGCGGTTGGGCTCTATGGCATACATCGGACTGCCATGGCCAACGAAGATAGCCGGTTGGCGATGGCTAGTCATTAAAACAAATGGGCTGCGTACTTACCGCAAATTAACCAAAAACGTAACCAGTGTGAGCAGCTACCAATGCAAACAAAATTGCCAAGCTCGTTGCGGCACCCAACATGACGATCAACGTAATGATTTTCTTGTTGATTTCATCCTTAGATTCGTTATGCCATTCGTTCATGCTAAATCCTCTATTTACACGTTCAGATTAATGATGCCTATAATTATCCACTATCGACCGCGACCAGCCTTCCGCATCATGCCTTTTCCACCGCCAAACCCTGCCTGAGGCCTACCTGCAGGGCCAGACGGGCCTTTTGGCGCTGGGGGACGGACTGGTGGTTTTGAGATAACAGGTTTTGCTGGGGTTTTGGGGTCTGGTTTCTTATCGTCAGTCACTTTGAGCTCCTATGGATATCATATTGCCATGATTACTGACTATTCTATCCAAGCCGTCGCCATTAATGCGATTCCCTTGATTTTTGCCATCACCATACACGAGGCAGCCCATGGTTACGCAGCTCGTAGATTTGGGGATAACACTGCCTATATGCTTGGTAGAGTCAGCCTGAATCCCGCCAAACACATAGATCCCGTAGGAACCATTTTGATTCCTTTGGCGCTCCTTTTGACTGGCTCCCCATTTTTAGTGGGTTACGCCAAGCCGGTACCCGTCAATTTTGGCCGCCTGCGTAATCCCAGAATCGACTCCATTTGGGTTGCTTTGGCTGGGCCAGGCTCGAATTTCTTCCAAGCCTTAATTTGGGCAATCTTGCTCATCCTGCTCTTAGGGTTTGGTCTTGATGAGAAATTCTTTATCTCTATGGCACAAGCCGGCATTGCTTGGAATCTGGGTCTTCTAGTCTTCAATCTCTTCCCTCTTCCCCCATTGGATGGCGGACGGATTCTCTCCAGCTTGCTCCCCGCTCGCCAATCAATCGCCTTGGGGAAATTGGAACCCTGGGGCTTTTTTATTGTTCTTGCGCTTGTGTTTACTGGAATTATCGGCAGCCTCTGGATGGAACCGTTAATGGCATTTTTTAAATGGGTCGTGTATCTGCTCACCATTCCATTGCAGATGCTTTTTAATATTGTTGCCACACAGAATTCTTAGTTCTAGAGTATCCTGACTTGGTTTGAAGTTCTAAGCATGCTGCATCGATTAATAAACATTACTAAAGGGGTTTACATGAAACTACAAAAATTGATTCTTGCCACTACAGTGACCACCCTCACCATTGGATCCGGAATCGCGTTAGCGCAATTTCAAAAACCTGAAGATGCAATTAAGTATCGCCAAAGTGTTTTTACCGTGATGGCCAATTTATTCGGGAAAATTGGCGCGGTAGTAAAGGGTGAAGCCCCATACAACAAAGATGAAGTGGCAAAAAACGCAGCGGTAATAGCAACACTTTCATCATTGCCATGGCAAGCATTTGGCCCAGGAACCGAAGGCGGGAAAGCCCAATCCGAAGTTTGGTCTGATTCCGCAAAATTCAAAGCAGCATCTGAAAAGATGCAATTAGCCGTGGCTGACTTAAATAAAGTCGCTCAATCTGGCGATTTAGAAAACATCAAAAAGGCGTTTGGTGCGGCTAGCCAGACTTGCAAAGGTTGCCACGACGATTTCAAGAAGAAATAAGCTCTCGTAATTGCGGATCCTTTAACGCTTCATTGGCTGCCAAGTTAAGCTTATCGATGATGGCTTTTGGGGTTCCCTTGGGAGCATTAATCCTTGCCAGTTAAGCACTTCAACTTTCGGGTAGCCAACCTCAGTAAATGTAGGAACGTTTGGCAGGAGCGGCGAACACTTCTTGCTCGTGATCGCAATCGGCCGCGGTTTGTCGGCCTTGATAGATGGCAAAGCCGAATACATTTGATCAAACATCATGGTGACATTGCCCGCCATCAAGTCCGTTAAACCCGCAGAGCCGCTCTTATAGGGCACATGAATCATGTCGATACCAGCATTTTGCTCAAACAATTCTGCGGACAATTGGTGACTACCCCCGATTCCCCCTGACGAAAAGGTCAGTACTCCGGGCTCTGCTTTTGCTGCCGTAACGATATCTTGCACAGTTTTATAGGGTGAACTTGGATTAACAACGAGTACCAGAGGACCATTTTCAATTAATACGATTGGTGTGATGTCGGTTTCTGGGTCATAACGTAAGTTGCCAAAGAGGGTTTTATTGACTGCCATTGGAGCAAAGTTGCCCATGCCGATCGTGTAATCATCAGGTGCGGCACGTGAAATGAACTCAGTGCCAATGTTGTCGCCCGCTTCCGGCTTATTGTCAACAATGATGGGCTGTTTCAAGATGACATTCATCTTTTGTGCAATTTGACGGCTAC
>CAZXSX010000042.1:0-11165 GCA_964643245.1 uncultured Polynucleobacter sp. | reverse complement strand
ATCCCCAATATCAAGATCTCCTAGTAGGCAAAACGGTCTTTGTTTTTGATGATGTCATGACAAGCTGCGCAACACTAAATGAAATTGCTCGAATCCTGAAAAATATAGGAGTAGTACGTGTGGTTAACTGGGTGTTGCTCAGAACTACAAGACTCGTATGATTAGTGCTTATTAATAATTAACGATTTAAAAATGCAGCATGTTTAATATTGTTCTATTCGAACCCGAAATACCGCCTAACACTGGGAATATCATTCGCCTATGCGCCAATACAGGCGCCAAACTGCATCTGATTGAACCATTGGGCTTTCCAATGGAAGACGCCAAATTGAGGCGCGCCGGTCTTGACTATCATGAATTCGCAAGCATTCAAGTCCACGCGAGCTGGGCGCAGTTCTTGGTTAATGAGCAACCTAATCCTCAACATCTTTTTGCGCTCACTACAAAAGGCAACGGTAAATTTCATGAGGGCCGTTACGCACCAAACGACTATTTTATCTTTGGCTCGGAGACAAAAGGCATTACCGACAAAGTACAAAATTCCATCCCCACGGAAAACCAGATGCGTCTCGCAATGCAAGATAGCAGTCGAAGCCTAAATTTATCCAATACCGTAGCGGTTGTAGTGTATGAAGCCTGGCGCCAGAATGGTTTTGCGGGCGGCAAATAAAGCTATAAAGCTACGCCTCAATTTTGGGGTCTCGACCCATCAGTCTCTTCACGGCTTCGTGTGGCGCAAGCTTGCCAGCTAGTACATCACTCATCATATTTGTGATTGGCATCTCGACTTCCAAGCGCTTTGCAAGGTCACCAACAGCAGCGGCGCATAAGACTCCTTCAGCTACATGACCTAACCCAGCCAAAATTTCATTTAGTGACTTACCTGCTGCCAACTCTAAACCAACACGACGATTACGAGAGAGATTTCCTGTAGCGGTCAAAATCAAATCGCCAACGCCAGTTAAGCCCATGCAGGTCTCGGATTTCCCGCCGGCCGCTTTCACCAGGCGCATCATTTCAGCAAGGCCTCGGGTCAACACTGCAGCACGCGCATTCAAACCAAGATCCAAGCCATCACCAATGCCAGCAGCAATGGCTAGAACATTCTTTACCGCGCCACCCAACTCAACACCAATCAAATCACTGGTGGAATACACCCTCATATTTCCGTGATGAAAAACGCTTTGCACAATTTTGCAAAGTGAACCTGAAGAGCTGGCAACCGTTAATGCGCAGGGCATACCCGCCCCCACTTCACGAGCAAAACTGGGGCCAGACAGAGCGCCATAAGCATGCTTCAAGCCATGGCTATATAGCCGATCTTGACGTGCTACCACCTGATGCGGCAAAAGGGCGGTGTCAGGCTCCAAGCCCTTACACAACCAGATAATGTTTAGTGGCTGATCTGCAACTTTTAGAACACTTTCAATCATGTCTGATAACCCAGACATTGGCGTTGCAATCACCAGCAGATCTTCTGGTCCCAGACGTTTGATTGCAGTTACAAAATCACTCTCTAAGAGCAAGTTTTTTGGCAGAGCAATTCCTGGGAGATATGCTTGATTTTCACCACTCTGTGCTATTGCTTGAAGTTGCTCTGCATTACGAGACCACAAACAAACTTCATCTGCTCTAAGCTGGCGAGCAGCTTGAGAGGCCATTGCAGTACCCCAAGCACCTGCACCAAGCAGCATCACTTTCATGATTTGTGCCCTAAATTCAATCCCTAATTTGGGAGAATGATTTTGCTTTCCTCACCGCCATCACCAGCACTCTCGCTTGCCGCCTGCTGAGCCTGCATCAAGCGATGCTCATACATCCATTGGAAATTAATTTCATTTAAATGGATTGGTTGGAAGCCAGCACGACTAATGACATCGGCAATGTTTGAGCGCAAGTAGGGATACAAAATAGTTGGGCAAGCACTACCCAACATAGAATCAACTTGTTCAGCCGGAATATTTTGGAATTCAAAAATACCCGCTTGATTAGCCTCAACCAAGAAGAGCACCTTGCCTTCAACACGAGCTGTTACTGTTGAGCTCAAGGCAACCTCAAACATCTCGTCGCTAATGCATTTAACGGCAATGTCGACCTCAATTTGCACCTGCGGCTCTGCTGCCACCAAAAATATCTCCGGCGCATTAGGCTGCTCTAAAGACAGATCCTTTAAATAAATACGCTGAATACGAAATGCAGGATCTTTTGATTCAGTATTTGCGCTAGGCGCAGAAGATTGTTCGGTCATTACAAACTTTCGTTAGGTTTTTAATCCATCAAGCCAATAAGGGATCGAGCTTTCCAGCACGATCTAAAGCAACCAAATCATCATAACCACCCACGTGCACCTCACCTATATAAATTTGTGGAACGGTGCGACGACCCGTGCGAGTCATCATAATTTCACGCTGCGAGGGATCCTGATCAATCAAGATTTTTTCTAAATTGCTAACGCCTTTTTTTAATAACAGCTTTTCTGCCATAACGCAGTAAGGACAAACCTGTGTGCTGTACATGGTTACTGGTGGCATATCGTTACTTTACCAATGGTAATGCTGCTGTTTTCCAGGCTTGCACACCGCCCTCTAAAACCCCAACTTCCAAAAACCCCAGTTTTTGTGCTTGTGCCAGAGCTTTGCGAGATTGAGCTCCCGTATCACATACCAATACTAGTGGGCGCTTACGGTCTAATTTCAATGAATCAATAGCAGCATCCAAGTTAGCCCCATTGGCCATCTTTGCGCCCGGCAAGTGTCCCGCCTTGAATAAATCTTCAGAACGTAAATCTAGAACGTGGGCTTTACGGCGGTTTATCCAAATAGTCGCTTCTGTGGGCGACAAGCCTTTTCCGCTAATAAGCGTAGATAATGTAGGCAGGAAAAGCGCTGCGCCCGAAACGAGCAATAGGGCAATTAGCGCTAAATTGTCAGTTTGCGTAAGAAAGTTCATCACCCGATTATAGAATGGCTCTATGAAACAACTTGTCCTTATTCGTCATGGCGAATCCGCCTGGAACCTTGAAAACCGCTTCACTGGCTGGGCAGATGTTGACTTAACCGCGAAAGGTGCCGAACAAGCCTTGGTCGCGGGTGATAACCTTAAAAAAGCGCGCTATGAATTTGACATCGCTTACACCTCCGTTTTAAGGCGTGCCATTCGCACGCTTTGGCACATTCAGGACATAATGGATCTGATGTGGATTCCAGTTGTGTCCAGCTGGCGCCTCAATGAACGTCACTATGGGGCATTGACTGGTCTTAATAAAGCAGAAACTGCGGCGAAATATGGAGATGAGCAAGTGCACATTTGGCGCCGTTCATATGATGTGCGCCCACCACTATTGGAAAAAGACGATGAGCGCAATCCAAAAAATGGCAGCCGCTACTCCAAACTAAGTCCTTCCGATATTCCTCTTGGCGAATGCCTTAAGGACAATGTTGAGCGTGTACTACCACTCTGGAATGAATCGATTGCTCCAGCGCTCAAAGCAAACAAACGTGTTTTGCTGGTGGCTCACGGCAATAGCATTCGCTCTTTAATTAAGTATTTAGATCAGATGTCTGATGAGGCGATCATGGAAGCAAATGTTCCCAACGGAGTTCCACTGGTTTATGAGTTGGACGATAACCTTAAGCCAATTCAACATTTTTATTTAGATTAGATCAATTTATGCGTCAATTTCTAAAGAACTTTGCCCTGATTACGATTGGCCTTATTGCCGGGGTAGCCGCTACGATTCAGCTTTCGGCAACGGCTCAGCAAGGCTCGCAATTGCCTTTAGATGAGCTGCGTACGCTCTCCAATGTATTTGCACAGATTAAGCGCGAATATGTAGAGCCTATTGAAGACAAGCAACTACTAACCGACGCCGTTAAGGGCATGGTTAGCAGCCTAGATCCTCACTCTACTTTCTTAGACAAGAAAGATTTTGCCGAGATGCAGGAGCAAACTTCAGGAAAGTTTGCTGGCCTTGGTATTGAGATCACCTCTGAAGATGGCGTTGTAAAAGTACTAAATCCTATCGAAGATAGCCCTGCTGCACGTGCTGGACTACAAGCGGGAGATTTAATTACTCGCTTAGATGACAAGCCTGTCCGCGGCATGTCTCTGGATAAAGCAATGCGCACAATGCGCGGCACACCAGGCACAAAAATTACTCTAACAGTCTATCGTAAGAGTGAGGAGCGCAGTTTTCCAGTAACGATTACTCGTGCAGAGATTAAGGTCCAATCTGTTAAAGCTAAGATCTTGGATAACGACATTGCTTGGGTTCGTATTACAAGTTTTCAAGAACGCACGATTCCAGATTTAGCAAAGAAATTAATTGATCTTGCTAATCAAGATCCCAAAATGAAGGGGATTATTTTGGATCTGCGCAACAATGGTGGCGGCTTACTTCAAGGAGCGGTTGGGGTAGCGGCAGCATTCCTGCCAACCGATACAGTGATTGTGTCAACCAAAGGACAAGCACCTGACTCCAAGCAGGTTTTTAATGCTACACCTGCCATGTATCGCTTGAGCGAACCTGGAGACCCTCTGGCGGGGGTTCCAGAGATGTATAAAAAACTGCCGATAGTGGTTTTAGTTAATGCCTATTCCGCATCTGCATCGGAAATTGTGGCTGGCGCGTTACAAGACTACAAGCGCGCAACGATTATTGGTAAAACCACCTTTGGTAAGGGCTCTGTTCAAACGGTACGCCCACTTACCAATGAGTCTGCCCTAAAAATTACTACTGCGTACTACTACACCCCTAGCGGTAAATCTATCCAGGCGTATGGCATTACGCCAGATATCCCTGTAGACCAAGATAAAGATGGCGATCCGGATGTTGTCCTAATTACACGTGAGATTGATAGCGAAAAACATTTGCGCAATAAACAATCTGCTGAGGACAAGTTAATCAAAGATCGCGAACAACGCCGACTTGAGGAATTACAACGCATTGAAGAAAAGAATGCTAAGAAAACTCCTGAGGAAAAAGAGAAAGAAAAGAATAAAAAACCACCTGAACTCGGAAGTGCCGATGACTTCATGCTTTCTCAGGCAGTTGCCTTTATTAATGGTCAGCCGGTAAAGCGCTCTTCATCAAAACGGGAATGATGCGCCCCCTCAAAAATGAATGATGCGCAATTACTTCGCTACTCAAGGCATTTGTTGCTTGAAGATATTGACGTTGATGGTCAAGAGAAGTTATTAAATGCGCATGCCTTAATCATTGGCGCAGGAGGCTTAGGAAGTGCTGCGGCTCCTTACTTAGCTGCTGCTGGAGTTGGGCATATCACTCTGATGGATCACGATGACGTTGAGTTAACCAATTTACAACGTCAAATAATGCACACTGAATCAACTATCGGTCAAAGCAAAGTTGTATCTGGAAAGCAATTTTTGCAACAACTAAATTCTGACATTCAGGTTAAAACCATTCAATCTAAAGCAAACGAATCCCTATTGAATGAAATACTGCCAAATACCGATATCGTTCTAGACTGTACCGATAACTTTCAGACGCGCCAACTTATCAATCTGTCTTGCGTAAAGTATCAAAAGCCGTTGGTTTCAGGATCTGCACTCCGCTTTGATGGTCAAGTATCAGTATTTGATCCTCGCAATAGTAACTCTCCATGTTATGCCTGTATTTTCTCGCCAGATGCAACATTTGAAGAGGTCAGCTGCTCAAGCATGGGAATATTTTCTCCACTGGTTGGAATTATTGGCTCCATCCAAGCGGCCCAAGCATTGCAAGTATTAATTGGATTTGGTGAACCACTTATCGGAAGAATGTTGCTCTGGAATGCCCGAACTACGCAGATAGATCAAATTCGGATTGAGCGTAACCCTGATTGCCCAGTCTGCAAGACAGGCCACTAAATTTGACTTACGCCAGCAAGCGCTCTAAGGCTCTAGCCTGAGCCTCTGGCTCATAAGCTTTCAACACCCTTGGGAAGCGAGCTTTTAACATGCCGACGTTTACCTGCAAAATCTCACGCTTGACCAGCAATAGTTGACTGAAGTGCATTGAGAAATCCGTTAATCCCATTGCTAATAGTAATTTAGTCAGCGCTGGATCGCCCGCCATCTCACCGCAAACTGCGATCGGTATATTGGCACGTTTTGCTTGATCAATGATATTGGCGAGCAAGCTCAAAATTGCTGGATGCAAAGGATCATACAAGTGAGCAACTGCGTGATCTGTACGATCGATTGCTAATGTGTACTGAATTAAATCATTTGTACCAATGGACAGAAAATCAAACCGATCGATAAATAAAGGCAAGACGAGCGCAGCTGCTGGAATCTCGATCATGGCGCCTACTTGAATATTTGGGTTAAACGATTGGCCACGATGTGATAACTGTTGTTTGGCTTTTTCAATCAAACGGAAGGTTTCATCAATCTCTTTGGCATGCGCCAACATTGGAATCATGATACGAGCTTGACCGTGCGCTGAAGCCCGCAGAATGGCGCGTAATTGCGTCAAGAATATTTCAGGCTCTGTAAGCGACCATCGAATTGCCCGCAAACCTAATGGGGACGTACCTGTTTGTGATACATCGCCACCACCAGCGCCCAAGGCTTTATCAGCACCAACGTCAATAGTACGAATATTTACTGGTAAGCCATGCATTAAATCAACCACACGACGGTATTCTTGGTATTGTTGCTCTTCATCTGGAAGTGCTTGCTTACGATCCATAAACAGAAACTCGGAGCGAAATAATCCAACGCCGACTGCACCAAGTTTTACGGCCTGTATTGCATCCTCAGGCAATTCGATATTGGCAAAGAGTTCAATATCAACTCGATCCAAGGTTTCTGTTTTGGCATGTTTTAACTGCTGTAACTTACGAGCCTCTTTAGTGGCCTGCGTCTGCAACTTTCGATACTCTGCCAAGAGTTGCTCATCAGGAGCCACCACTACAATGCCACGCTCACCATCGAGAATGAGCCAATCCCCATGGCAAATCATTTCACTTGCATGGCGCACACCTACAACAGCAGGTATCTCCATGCTACGCGCTACGATGGCCGTGTGCGAAGTTTTACCCCCAAGATCCGTAACAAAGCCGGTGAAGGCGCGCTCCTTAAAACCCAACATATCGTGTGGCGCAATATCGTGAGCCACAATGATGGATTCCGCTCCAATATCACTCGAGGGTAAAAAATCCGATTTAGTGAGCGTATCTTTTTGAATATTAAGCGCTTTAATGACGCGCTCTGCTACTTGGCGGATATCATTTGCACGCTCTTTTAGATAGGGGTCTTCGATCTCTGAAAATTGCTCTAAAAGATCATTTAGCTCGGTTGTTAATGCCCAAGCTGCATTAAGTCTTTGAGTGCGGATGAGCTTGATTGGTTTTTCTGCCAGAGCAGGGTCAGCCAAGATCATCCCGTGAACATCCAAAAATGCGCCCATTTCCTGCGGGGCATCTTTTGGTAAACCCATGCGTAACTGATCGAGCTCAAGGCGAACCTGATTAAACGCATCTAATAGCTTTTGAGCTTCCACCTCTTCTTTGCCAGGTTCAACAAGATAATGACTTACTTCCAGAGCCGCGCGTGAAATCAGTACGGCTCTGCCAATAGCAATGCCTTTTGATACTGGAATTCCGTGCAGCGCAAACGTCATAACTATTCGCCCTCTCCAAAGCGATCATTGATCAATGCAGTAATCGCTTCCATCACCTCATCAGCCTTTTCACCTACTGTCTCTAGTGTGACGGTGCTCCCAATACCGGCTGCCAACATCATGACGCCCATAATGCTCTTTGCATTAATTTGACGCCCATTGCGTGACAAAAATATTTCGCAGGGAAATTGGGCGGCCAATTGCGACAACTTTGCAGACGCTCTGGCATGCAAACCTAACTTGTTGATAATTTCGATCTCAGCCACTGGCATTACATTCTTACTCCTATTGCTCTTGATGTGCTTTTGCGCCCAGACGCAAAATTCCGTTCTGCCCCCAGCGAGCGCTTTCTTAGCCAACTCTTCCATGCCCTCCCCGCGGTGCGAAATGCAACGCATCAACATTGGCAAATTTAAGCCTGCCAAAACAATGACGGGAGCATTTAATCCAGATAGTGGGCCCTAAACTCTCAAGCTTAGAAGCTACATTTGCAGGGGTTGCCCCCATCACATCCGTCAATATCAGCACCCCATTCCCAGTATTCACGCCATATGCCGCCTTGAGAACGCGATCAAAGCTGGCCTTGAATCCTCATGAGGAGGAATATCAACCGCTCTAACACGTTCAGGTAGGGCACCGAAAGTATGTTCTGCAAAACTGAGCATTGCACTAGCAATGGGAGTGTGTGCAACAATTACGATTCCAGCCATGTTATGACAAGGTCCTCTCAAGGGCTTTTAACCAAAACTGCGGAACATCAAAATTACTTTAATCGGTGATTTCAACAAAACATGTTGGGCTAGTGACATTAATTTCCGTCAAATATCCACCAATTAAATCCAATCCAACTAAGAATAAACCGCGTTGATTCAGAATGGGAGCTAATTCTTCAGCAATTCGCTTTTCTTGAGCGCTTAAGGGCATGGCAACACCCTTGCCACCAGCAGCTAAATTTCCACGAATTTCTTTACCTTGTGGGATCCGCGCCGCCAATGCAAATGGCACCACCTCCCCTCCGATTAACAAGACGCGCTTGTCGCCGTGCCATCGATATTCTCGCACCATTCTCACCAAGTGTCTCAACAATACTAGCGAGATTTAAGCCATCCGCACCAACTCGAAACACGCCCATGCCACCCATACCATCCAATGGCTTAATAACTATGTCACCATGTTCTCTATGAAAACCCTCAACCGCACTCAGCTCACGCGTAACTAATGTTGGTGGAATAAGGTCTGGAAACTCGGTAATAGATAGTTTTTCCGAATGATCACGGACTGCAGTTGGGTCATTAAATACCCGAGTGCCCTGACGCTTTGCCGCTGACAGTAGCCAGGTTGTATTGAGGTATTCAATATCAAATGGGGGATCCGTTCTCATTTGAATAGCGGAGAATGTATTGAGTGCACGAGACTGTATAGCTCCCAACTCAAACCAAGCGGTTGAGCCCGGTTTAATTGATAAAGACTGGCAGTCGGCAACTACCAGCTCATCCTTCCATAAAATATTGCGACTTTCACAAAACCACAGTTGATGTCCGGCTTCTTGGGCAACCCGTATCATCGCTAGAGTGGAATCTTTTTGAACCTTAAAAGACTCCAGGGGGTCGGCAATAAATAAAAGATCCATCTTCTTATAGCGTATTGAGCGTGTCTATGCCACTTCCATATTGGGGTCAGTTCTCTCAAGCTCTAGAGAGGCTGCTAGCAATGCCAAACGAGCAACTACACCGTAAAGATAGAATCGATTTGGCGCCGCGCTGCCGGGCTTTGCACCAAGATCTGGCATAGAGTTTTGCTCAAATGCTAAAGGCACAAAATGCATCCCCGGCGCATTTAAGTTTTCATCTGGCCCGCGATCGGTATGCACGCGATAAAAGCCACCAATCACATAGCGATCAATCATATACACCACAGGCTCAGCAACAGCTTCGTTTACCTTCTCGAAGGTATAAACGCCTTCTTGAATGAGCGCATCACTAACTTCAAGACCTTCTTTAACAACGCTCATTTTGTTGCGATCTTTGCGATTCAAGTCTTTTAATTGCGATGGATCATTAACGACCATTACACCCATGCCATAAGTGCCAGCATTTGCCTTCACAACAACATAAGGCTTTTCTTTAATGCCATATTCACGATACTTCTTCGCAGTCTTTTTTAGAACTTGCTCTACCGCAGCCTGTAACTCTTCCTCGCCTTTACGTTCATGGAAATTGATATTGGAACAGCTCGTAAAGTATGGATTAATCATCCATTGATCAATATCAACAACCTTTGCAAACTTCTTAGCAACCTCTTCATAGGCTGCAAAATGATTCGATTTGCGGCGCACATGCCAACCTGCGTGCAAGCCAGGCAATAGATACTGTTCGTAAATGTTTTCCAATATCGGCGGGATGCCTGCAGATAAATCGTTATTAAGCAAAATAGAGCATGGATCAAAATCTTTTAAACCCAGGCTTTGCTTTTTTAAGCCAAGACGAGACAGGGGCTCCATCAATAAACGATTGCCATCAGGCAATTCAACCCAAGTGGGCTTCTTAATTTCTTCCGAGAAGGTGCCCAAACGCACATTCAAGCCTGCTTGCCGCAAGATTGATGATAGGCGTGCGATGTTTTGAAGGTAAAAAGTGTTGCGAGTGTGACGCTCAGGGATCAATAATAAATTTTTAGCTTCAGGACACATCTTTTCAATTGCAGCCATCGCCGCTTGTACGGCCAAAGGCAACATTTGTGGGGAGAGATTATTAAATCCCCCTGGGAACAGATTTGTGTCGACTGGAGCAAGTTTAAACCCCGAGTTTCGCAAATCAACTGAACAATAAAAAGGTGGCGTGTGCTCTTGCCATTCAAGTCTAAACCAGCGCTCAATGGTGGGAGTGGCTTCTAGTACCTTCGACTCTAATTCGAGCAAAGGACCGCTTAGGACTGTGATGAGATGTGGAACCATTTCACCATTGTAAGATTAATAAAAGAAAAACGCGGAATCCGAGGATCCCGCGCTTAAAACTAGGTAGCCATTGGCCACCTAGTGAGGGGTAAACAGAGATTAAGACTCATATGCAGACTCTCCGTGAGAGCTGATATCCAAACCCTCGCGCTCTTCCTCCTCCTTGACGCGTAAACCAATCACGATATCAACCAGTTTGTAGGCGATAAACGTACAACACCTGACCAAATCAATGTGGTGGCTACCGCTTGGAATTGAATCCAAACTTGGGAGGCAATAGAGTAGTCAGGAGTTACTGCATTCGCAACATAGTCCCAAACACCTGTACCACCCAAAGCTGGATCAGCAAACACACCGGTCAGCAACGCTCCGGAGATACCGCCGACGCTATGAACACCAAACACATCCAAGCTGTCATCCGCACCAAGAATTTTCTTAAGGCCAGTAACGCTCCAGTAGCAAACGATGCCAGCGATCAAGCCAATCACCAAGGCTCCAACCACACCAACAAACCCTGATGCAGGAGTGACCGCAACCAAACCTGCTACCGCGCCAGATGCTGCACCCAAGATTGATGGCCTC
>CAZXSX010000041.1:1615-11257 GCA_964643245.1 uncultured Polynucleobacter sp. | reverse complement strand
TCCTAATGAGATTCAATCATCGTGGGAGTTTGTTGCTCTAGATCCACAATGGCCTCAATTATTAAGTTTTAACCCCCCCTGCCATTATGGCCGCTCGAATTAACGAGTTCTTGGAGTAAGCAATTTAATACCAAGTACAGTCTTGGTGGTTACCCAGATGGAAGACTTGGATGGCAAGAATTCATGAGTTCTCATGGCTGGGAAAAAATTACTGTTCCTGCTGGCCAATTTGTAGCATTGAAATTTCAAACGTTAATTAACTACGAAAATGAAGATGCTAATAAGGTCGACTGTATTCGTAAAGAGACCATCTGGTTTGCGCCACAAATTGGTAGATGGGTGGCGCGTGAGACATCTGGGTCTTATCAAATTCAGGGCCAAATCGACGCTGTCATCAATGGGGGTAGTTATCAGTGGCAACTAAGCTCATTCAAATAAATTGTTTGCGTAGATTATTGGCGCTAATTCTGCCAGTCCTATTGGCGGGATGCATTTCTTCTCAGCCTTTTCCTGAAGGTGTGATTATTCCCCAGCCATTGCCGGTACCAGCGGTTCGCGCTCCTAAAGTCGGTCAAGAGTGGGTCTATCAAGTTCGTAATGTTTTTAATCAAGAAATTGTGGATACGGTAACGGAAAAAGTTGTTTCAGTTGGAACTGAAATTCGGATTGCTAGATCAGGTGTTAAATCAGGTCAACTTCCCGATGAAATCCAATCTCCCTGGGGGGTTTATATTGCAAGATCCCCATTGGAGTCCGCCTCAAAAATTTCAGCCAGCCATTCCTTTGTGGCCATTGCAGCTACAAGCAGGATGGAGTCAGTTCTTCAAAACGCAATATCAAGTTCCAACATATCCTGATGGTAGTTATTACTGGGGCTTAAGTATGACTGCGTTAAGCTGGGAGCAAATTCAATCTTCAGCCGGAAAGTTTCAAGTCTTACGCTTTTTTAATGAAATCCCATATTTTGTGAGTAATGATCTTTTTAGGCTGCAAAATATTCGTGAAGAGGATGTGTGGCTTTCCCCAGAGGTCGGTCGTTGGGTGATTCGCAGAGGGAATGGACGCTATATTACGCCTGGAGTTTTTTGGTCTAATGCCTACTGGGAAGATTATTGGCAGTGGGAGCTAGTCTCCTGGAAGTAGGTAATACGCTTAAAATGGGCGTATTGCTATGTATACCGTCAAAGAACTTTTCCCCACTTTGCAAGGCGAAGGAGCTCACGCTGGACGTGCCGCTGTATTTTGTCGCTTTGCCGGCTGCAATCTCTGGAGTGGTTGCGAAGAAGATCGAGCCACCGCAGTTTGCCAATTTTGTGATACTGATTTTATTGGTAGCGATGGATCTGGCGGTGGCAAATTTGAGACTGCAAACGATTTGGCAGATGCCGTTGAAGCTTCTTGAAGAAGCACCTCGGCAGGGCCTCAGCAACGGTATGTCGTCTTCACTGGTGGAGAGCCGCTTTTACAGTTCAGTTAGATGAAGAATTGATCATTGCTCTCCATCAAAAAGGATTTGAGGTGGCGATTGAAACAAATGGCACCATCAAAGTTCCCAAGGGGGTGGGTTGGGTTTGTGTAAGTCCAAAAGCAGGCTCGGAATTAGTTGTGTTACAGGCAAATGAGTTGAAGCTGGTCGTGCCTCAAGCAGGGCATGATTCAGTGGAGCAATTAATGGCTCGATTCGAGAAGATGGATTATCGCAATCGCTTCTTGCAGCCGATGGATGGCCCCAATCTTAAAAGCAATACAGAGTTGGCGGTCGGCTTGTGTCAAAAACGCCTTTTATGGAGACTGAGTAATTCAATCGCATAAACTAATCGGTATTCGATAGCGTTCAAAATAACTTTTAAGTACCAAATGACTAGTAAACAACCTGCAATCTCTATTACCCGTCGCCTGGAGTTTGACGCCGGGCACCGCATCCTAAACCATGATGGTCAATGCAGGCATCTTCATGGCCATCGCTACGCTATTGAGGTGACCTTGACTGGTGCGGTCGCAGATCATCCTGGTAAAGCAGATGATGGCATGGTCTTGGATTTTGGCGATATTAAAAAACTTACTAATCAGTATGTTGTTGAGAAATGGGACCACGCGTTTTTGGTTGCCAAAGAAGACGAAGGTTTGGTGGCTTTCTTGGCAAGTTTGCCAAACCATAAAACCGTTATCATGGAGCATGTTCCCACTGTAGAAAATCTTGCAAATTTGGCATTCGCGATTTTGCAACCCATGTTTGCTAAAGCATTTGGTGGGCGTCTTGAGCTTACGGCAATTCGTTTATATGAAACTCCAAATTGTTGGGCAGATGTTCATCCTCAATAAATGAGTCAGGTAGATATTGATCATCAATTTATGCAGCAAGCGATTGAGCAAGCTCAGTTGGCTGCAAGCGCTGGTGAGGTGCCTGTTGGAGCAGTCTTAGTGCGTGATGGGGTAGTTATTGCAAAAGCATTTAACAAGCCCATCGGCAATCATGACCCAAGTGCCCATGCAGAGATGTTGGCCTTGAGGGAGGCGGCTAAATCGGAAGCGAACTATCGCTTGCCTGGCAGCACTCTGTATGTCACTCTTGAGCCATGCGTAATGTGTTCAGGAGCGATTTTGCATGCTAGGGTGGATCGAGTCGTTTTTGGTGCCCCAGATCCAAAAACGGGTGCTGCTGGTAGTGTTTTGGATGTATTCTCTTCAAAACAGATTAATCATCAGACGCGTGTTGAAGGTGGTGTTATGAGTGAAGAGTGTGGTCAGTTGCTGCGTAGCTTTTTTAAGGAGCGCCGTTGAATTCCATTCACTTAATTGCCCCCTCTGGTGCAAGCCTAGACGAAAAAAGTCCACTAGCGGGCATTGATTGGCTAAAAGGCCAAGGGATTCAGATTAAAAATGCACAATGCGTGCATCGAGTTCATGAGCGTTTTGCTGGAACTGATGACGAACGTTTGCAAGAAATTAATCGGATACCCGAATTAGATTCAAAGCAACTCGTGATGGCGATGCGCGGTGGCTATGGATTGCATCGACTATTGCCGCATATTGAATGGAATGCAATTGCAAAGGCAATTCAAGGTGGTTTGCAGATCTGCGGTCACAGTGATTTCACAACCTTTGAGCTTGCTCTCCTAGCAAAAACGGGTGCCATCACCTTATCTGGTCCCATGTTGAATTATGACTTTGGAAGGCTGGATGAAAGCGGCAATTCATTGCCCCCAGATCAATTCATGCGGAAGCATTTTTTGACCGCTATCCGTGATCGAAGCTTAGATTGCGCCGTTAATGCAAGTCAAGCCTTTCTGGGGCAATCAAATTCTGGAACCATCACTGGAATGTTGTGGGGAGGTAATCTCACAGTGATTGCGAGCTTGATCGGAACACCTTATTTACCTTCTTCTACTCAAGCAAAGGGTGGTATTTTGTTTTTGGAGGATGTGAATGAACATCCTTATCGCATTGAGAGAGCCTTGATGCAGTTGTTGGATGCCGGCGTTCTTGGCAATCAAGCTGCAGTGATGTTGGGTGGCTTCTCAGCATATCGTTTATATGACAACGATCGAGGCTATACGCTTGAGAAAGCAATCGAAGTCATTCGTGAACGCTTGCCAAAGGCCATTCCAATCCTAACGGATTTGCCATTTGGCCATCAAGCCCAGAAATTGACATTGCCGGTTGGGGCAACTGCATTTCTAGAATATAGTGCTGCCGGCTTTACGCTAAAAGCCAGTTGGTGAACGAGCTAAGCCTCAGCGCTTTTTAGAAGGTATTGCGCACTAGCATCAACATTAAGGCCTTATGGTAGCGCCTCAGCAAGGTGCTTTTCTAGTGTCCAAGGCGGGTTAATAATAAACATCCCGCTAGCTTGCAGACGACGCTCTCCTGGAGCGTTTTCTACTCGAAGTTCTGTATGAAGCCAAGAGCGTTTATAGGTGACTGCTAGCTTTTTCATCCTATCTGGTAGTGCAGCCGATTCTCTTCTAGAAAGAATTGGATACCAGATTGCATAACAGCCAGTAGCAAACCGTTGCATTGCTTCGTCTATCGTAATTTCTAGGTTGCGATAGTCTTGCTTATCCTCATAAGAGGGGTCGATCAGTACTAAGCCACGTCTACTTGGGGGGTAAGCCCTTGAGTCTATGAAAGCTATCTGCCGCATAGATATCAATTTGTTTTACACAAGTGAGCTGCTCAATGTTATGGCGCAGAATATCAATCTCTTTAGGATGAAGTTCGAAAAGCTTTAGGCGATCTTGTGGTCGTAGTAGCTTTGCCAAAATGAATGGAGAACCAGGATAGGTGGTGAGATCATCTCCCGTGTTTTCAGATTCAATGTAATCAATGTACTTTTGAACACTTGGCGGGATTGCATTGCCGTTATCTTTGAAGTTGATAAGGCGGTAAATTCCGCTTTCGGCTTCTTTGCTCACAGCAGCAAAGCCGTCCTGCAGGCTATAAATTCCAGCGCCAGCGTGGGTGTCGACTATTGTGAGGGCGGCAGGTTTTTCTTGTAAATATTCAACGAGATGTATTAAGGTCAAGTGTTTGAGAATGTCAGCATGACTGCCAGCATGAAAGGCGTGTCGATAGCTAAACATACGAAATTAGAGCGAAGAGCCTGGCGATTGATTAAATTGCGCCTTGATAAACAAGGCTAATGTGATTACGACAATGGCAATCGAAGCATATTGCAGTGGCAGGTTCAGTTCTAGATCCATAATTTGCGTGTAATGCGCATAGATGGCTGCGATGCCGCCCAGTGCAATTGTGCGGGACCAGAGACTGTTGGGTAAAAGCACGGTTGGTGGGACCTTCTTGGCTAGAACGGCGCCAATCATGCCGCACCAAATGCCGACGCCAGCACCCGCTAACACATCAGTGAGCCAGTGGGCTCCAACTGCATTACGAGATAAACCTACGCAAGCAGCTATTAGAAAGAGAATGCTCAGGTGTTTGCGTTTTTCTGGGTTAGACGAAAAAAACAGGGCGCTCGTGATGGCAAAGGCAGTTAGCGTGTGGCCTGATGGTAGGGCTTTATGGAGCAGTGCTTCACCGATGCGATAGAAGCCACCGTTTTCTAGTAGTCCAGCGGGGCGCGGCAGGTCAAAAATATTTTTGAGAACCGTGCTTGCAATCGCTGAGATGGCTCCACCAAAAATTCCAGCAGTCATTAAGCGAGGCGCTAAGAGAAGCAATGGAAAGGCGAGTGCAAAAGCACCCCAGCCATTGCCTAAAAAGCTTAGCCAGGCCCAAACGACATCGGGTACTGATTGAGTGAGGCGATTGATGGATAAAAATGTACTGCTCTGGAATTCACCAAAATAAATGACTGCGGCAAGTGCAATTAGTAGGAGTGGAACAAACCAAATTGGCGTCGGAATTGCCTGCTTACTCATCCGAGTTGTTGACCTTTTGCTTTATCGGCCTCTTGTAATTGATGGGTCACTTGATCCAATACTTGCGCAACGGTGATTGCTTGCATGCAGACATTATCGTGACAAGGCGTTTTGCGATGGTTTGCAGCGCTCACGCAGGGAGAGCAGGCAAGGTTGGCGGTAATGGCAATGGAGTTACCAACGGAGCCATATAGGGCTGGTGTTTCTGGGCCAAAGAGTACAACTGTGCGTAGGGGGGTTACGGCAGAGAAGTGCCCGGGTCCCGAATCATTTGTCACCATGACGTCTGACAGGGTATAGAGGGGTGGCAATTCCGCAAAAGTTACTTGGCCGGCAAAGTTAAGTGCATTTTTTACATTTGCGACAGAGCGCAATTTGTCTACATAGACAAATTCTGCGGGTGAGCCCGTAATCAATATTAAATTGTCTGGATAGCGTTGATGAATTGCTTGAATTAGTTCAGAGAATCGTTGCTGTGCCCAGCGACGTTGTGGCAAAAGATCACTTGCATTTGGGTTAATCAGAATGATGCGATTTTTTCCATAAGTAAAAGGGATGCCGGACTCGGATGCTTTTTGCTCAATGCGAGCAAGCACTTTTTTCATCATGTCAGGATTAATGATAGCTTGCTCAAGTTTTACTTCAGAGTCAGGAATATGAATTTTGCTAAATGGCACTTCGATCTCTTTAGCAAATGCCGCATGAATCAGCGAGAGAAAGTTCTTCGTAATATGAATATGTGGGTTGTAATGCACCTTACGGGTGAGCATGCTACCGCGCCAAAGGCCTTCACCGTGAAAGATGTGATAACCTACCCGCTGACGGGCACCGCATAAGCCAGTGAGAAGGGCGGTAAAGCGTGAAAACAGCTCAAGATCGATGACGGTATCGATGCGGCGTACCCGTGCAATGATTAAAAATTTCAGGGTGTCTTTAATTAGATTGCCTAGACTTGATGAGTCAATCGTAAAGATATTTTCAGGCTTGACGGTGTTCAAAAGCGTGAGGCTGGCGCGATTGCTCTTGAAGATTAGAAAGAAAAGTTCGGCACCGCGCGCTTGGGCATTGCGCATCGCTGGATCTACTAAGATCGCACTACCCATTTCTGAGAGTTCGATGAAGAGCAATCGTTTGGGAGTTTGTGGATCACGGATAAAAATATTTTTAATGCCATCCATCAATGCCACGAGAGGGGTTGCGATCGCACAAAGAGGCACTCCAACCCAATGATCAATTGCACGCATGGTATTGATGCTAATCGCCATAGTTCTATTCTTTAAAGATTATTTTCGTTTGAGTAAAAAGTAGGCGCCTGGTAGTACTGAGATAACGGTAATTGCACCATAACTGATGGACGCTAGCACTGTCAAAGAGGGATTCACGCCCCATAAGGCTAGAACAGAGGAAAGAGTGGCCTCACGTAAGCCCCATCCAGAAATGCTAATTGGCAACATCAATAGAAGGCTTAATGCTGGCAAACCAATCATTAGTGCTTCGATAGGCGCATTCACTCCGTATGCCTTTAGGCAGAATAAAAGAGTGAGGATAGTCAGAAAATGAATGCCAATCGCAAGCAATGCTTGGCCGATATTATTGGGCCAGGCCAGAGCCAGTTTGATGCCGGGCATGGCATCCCCCATTTGCAATCGTTCTAAAAGGTTTTGCAATAATTTGCGCCCAATTGGCAGGGCTAAAACTATTGCGGCGAGAAGACCAGTAAAAACCATCACAGTTAAAACGGCATAGCCCAGTTCCTGCCCCCACAGCGCTAGTGTCGCTCCGCCGAGAACTAAGCCAATTCCACCTAATAGATTATTGCCAGCCAGTCCCAATAAGCGATCAACTAGAACCATCGCAAAACTCAGACGAAGTTTTGGCGTGGTGTGTTTGAGATCAACTGAATGATGAAGTTCTTCATCAAGCTCTTTGGTTTCACTTAAATTACCAGAGCTAGTAAGATGGGTTGCAGTAATGGCACGATAGCTATCTCCGCCCAATGTACTGGGCAAGCCTTGATTAATTAGACCTCCAGCAAAATACAGTCCAATGTAAGAGCGAATTCGACGAGGAAAACCAACAGCCCGCATAAACAAACCCCAACGGTATCCTCCGCATATAAATGCGCTCATCATGCAGGCAAGTGCCGCCAGAAACCAGGTTGGCTCCATTTTGATCTCAGAGTCCAACAAGGTGTGCCAATCAATGCCGCTAGTTGCCTTCCATAAGAGGGCAATCGATAACAAAATACGAATCGTGGGCCAAGCCCGCTTCAGAAGTAATTTCCACCCAGATGGGGTTTTGGGGGTGGATTGGGGTAAAGAACTCATAGGCATAAGGATAATGCCTCGGGCGCCTAAGGTCTTGAATTTAGCCGAATTACTTCGCTAAATCAGTGTCTTGCCAGTTACTACAAAGGCTAAAGTCAAATTTTGACAAGATTTGGCCAAATCGGACGACCTCAATAGAGTCTAGTAGTTCGCAGCGCTCGAAGAACCCTGCGCTCACCCTGTTATTGTTTTTGCTGATCGGGGGTGCAAAAGGCATTCCAGACCAATTCATCAAAAGTATGTTGGCTCCCTGAGGTAATTGTCCAAACCAGAGATCAAATTGATCTCGGCGCTGGTCCAAAACATAGACGGGAATCGGTTTGGCATACCATGCTGCGCGACTGCCCAAAGTCCAGTTCTGAACAGCAATGCCATTTGTTTTAGTTGCTTCGGTTAGTTGTGCTGCTTTTTGTCCAGCCAATTTCCAACCGTAAAGATCGGCGATGGGATTGGACTTCATTGCAACAGAATTAATCCCGCCCGATAGAACATAAGCAAAATCAATACAACAAAGTGCTAATTGAACGACTAACAAGATGCGAATGACGCGCTGATGTTGTGTTGACCAAGCCTTCGCCAAACCAATTCCAGCAAAAGGGGCAAGACAAAACCATGCAGGAGTGGTCCAGTGCGGCAAGCCACCACCACCAGAGAGACCAGTAAATACTGCAAATGGAATCGCAAAGAATCCGAGTAAAGCCAGCAATGCCAGCTTGGTGCCATGAATGCAGTGTTTGATAAATAGATATGCACCTAGAATTAATAAAGGACCAAAGGCCACAATTTGGATTCCGAGGTAAGCGCCAAGACGACGCCAAAGCCATGCGCCACCGGCGCCGTGTGCTATCTGGTACTTAAATGAAATCCAATCATTGATCCAATTCCAATATAGAACAGGGCTAATGAAGAGAAGGGCAACCACTAAAGCAATCCAAAACCCCAGTTTATGAAAAGACGGTTTTCTAGGGCTGCTAAGAAGTACTAAGAGCAGTGCGCAGGCGGTGAATACCGCAGTGTATTTACTTAAACCCGCCAATCCCAATAATGCTCCTGTGATGATCCAATCGGTGAGCGTCAATTGATCTTTGATTAGCCAGCGTAGTGCCATTAGCATTAATGCAAGACTGAGCGGCGCAAGCAATGCGTCGGGCAATAAACCAATGGCGAGTACATGCGGCATGGGCGCCGCGATGATGGCAAGAACTGCAAACAATCCACAAGAATTGGCTGAGGGTAGTGCGCTAGTTAGATACCCAGCATTACGACCTTGAATGAGGTGATGTATTTCTAAAGTAACCTGATACACCAAAATACAAGAAACCATCCAAAGAAATTCAGGGATGATGCGAATGATGCCCTCGGAAGAGGTTAATGCAACCAATGGCCACTGAATCCAGCCAACTAGCGGCGGGTGGTCAAAATAACTCCAGGCAAGGTGTTGGGCATACAGGGCGTAATGGGCTTCGTCTACTGAAAATTCGATTGCAAAACCCAAGACAAAATGCGCCAAGGTTGCGATACCGATACAGATCGCGGCCCAGCTTGAAGGTGATTGATAGCGCATATTCAGATTTTAGACGCAGTTGAGTCAATATTTGGGACAATTCAGGTATGCGTCAATCCATCTTTCTATCGCTAATTGCCATCCCAATCCTAATGCTGGCTGGTTGTGCTGGGTTGGGTGATGGATCTGTGCAAAATGAGGCTGGGCAGTCAATCAATATTGCGCAATTACCTGCGCAAGAGGATTTACCAAAGTTTTCAGCTGAGATTGCACGAGAAGGCATGCCCAACGGTTGGAACTTTTATCGAATTGCGCCTTACAAAAAGAATACGGTTTACCGCCTGGAAAACTACCAAGGTAAAATGGTGCTAATTGCAAATGCCAAAACTTCAGCCTCTGGTTTGGCGGTGAAGTTGAAGCCACGTCAAGC
>CAZXSX010000041.1:0-1515 GCA_964643245.1 uncultured Polynucleobacter sp. | reverse complement strand
TCTGAAAGACAAAATGACCTTTGAGATGGCCAACCTCATTAGCGGCCAAGAAATGCCCTATGCCACCTTGATGTACATCTGGTCTGGAAAATCTCCGGTGGATACTATTATTTCTAATGCGCATACTTCCCGCATCAAAATGATTGTGGTGGATTCTAGTTGGGATAATTTAGGTCAATGGCATCAGCATCAACGCGATTTAACCGCTGACTATAAGCGTGCGTATGGAGAGGCGCCTGGCGAGGTTATCGGAATAGCGTTGTTAATGGATACAGACAATACCAAGTCCGAGACCCGCGCAATTTATGGCGATATCGAGTTGGTACGCAAAAATCCAAAATAGACAAAATAGAAATTGAGGAACAGTGATTGAGTTAACTGCGTGATGGGCGCCAACGTTTTAGTAACAGCGCATTACTCAGCACACAAAAACTCGATAGAGCCATAGCGCTACCTGCCAGCATGGGTGACAGATAACCCAGGGCAGCTAGCGGAATGCCCGTGGCATTAAAGGCAAAGGCCAAAAACAGATTTTGCCTAATTTTCTGCCAAGTGCGTTTAGAGATATCAATAGCATCCGCTACTAAAGTCAGATCTCCGCGCATGAGGGTAATGCCAGCAGCTTGCATTGCGACATCCGTTCCCGTCGACATTGCCATACCTACGTCTGCAGTTGCCAAAGCTGGTGCGTCATTTACACCATCGCCCACCATTGTGACATATTGGCGAGCATGATTTTTGTCGGATTGTTGCAGCGTATGAATTATCTGCGCTTTATCGCCAGGCATGATTTGCCCGAAGACATCATCGATTCCAAGAGATTGGCCAACCCGCTTGGCGGCAGCCGTATTGTCACCCGATAGCATCACAGTGCGAATATGCATTCGATGTAAAGAAGCAATAGCATTTTTAGCATTGGGTTTGAGTTCATCACCAAATGCAATGATTGCAAGAGGGGTGGATGGGTTGTTTTCAGCAATCAAAATGGAAACGGTCTGACCTTGATCCAAGAGTGGTTGCGCTTGAAGCGAAATGCTTGTTGTGTTGGGATTGCTAGCCAAGGAGGCGACACTTTGTAAGATAAGTTTTTGGGTGGCCCAGGGTCCCGCGCTGGGCACTCCAGTAATGCCGATACCAGGTAAGGCTTGGCTTTCGAATGGGGGAATGGGGTCTGTGCCTGAAGATTTGGCGGCATCTAATAATGCTTTCGCTAGTGGATGTTCGCTGCCCATTTGTAATCCTGCGGCAGTTGCCAGAAGGGCGTTCTCATCAGAAGGGTTTGCCAGGCAAATAAAGGAGAGTACTCTTGGTTTGCCAATGGTTAGAGTACCAGTTTTATCGAACGCCACAATGTTCAGACGATGCGCGAGCTCGAGTACTTGAGGATCTTTAATTAAGATGCCAAAGCGCGCAGCTACACCAGTACCCGCCATGATGGCAGCAGGTGTTGCCAAACCCAATGCACAAGGACAGGCAATCACGAGAACGGATACCGCTCGCAAAATGGCTATTGGT
>CAZXSX010000040.1:0-11378 GCA_964643245.1 uncultured Polynucleobacter sp. | reverse complement strand
TTCCTGTTGAGCGAGTAATGACTTGTTGACTTGAGCATCTACTTGGTGATGGCGTTTTAAAGCATATGGAAGCTTTTGGATACGCCCATTGCAACGGATTTTTCTGGCGATTTCCCAACTTTGATTAAATCCTCGAGCAAGTAACTTTTGGCCGCTTAAGGGAGCAGGCAGTAGGTAAGCAGGGCAAAAGTAATTCATTTGTTGGAATTGAATATGATTCCTTGCTTCTGCAAGACCATATGCTAAGGCAATACGTTTGATATTTAAGTTGATGTAGCGCGTCGCGCAAAATTCCGTCATAATAGTCTAGGAATCAGGTTTTATCAAAAAATGGTGAGTGTACTTTGCAATTTGTACATCGCTGATCATGAACTTCGTGATGGTTCAGTGGAATGCCACACTGATAACAACACTCATAGTGAATAAGACTATTGCACTCAAGAGTATTTAGGCATGAATTGCAAATTGATTTGGATTGAAACGATGGGCAGGCAATGCAGGCGGTTGGCAATAATTCCGCCCTGATCGTTTGAAAAATATTATCTAGAATTTGGCAAGCACTACAACAATTGCATGGGGCGCTGAGTATACTGAGTCAATGACCCAGCCGATCAGATGGTTACAAGATGAAATTGCAGACCGTATGTTGCAAAAACTCGATATCGTCAAATTAGATGTTAGAGATATTTTGGTAATGCCAGATTTTTGTGGAAAGCATTTTTCTGCATTTGCAAAACGCTTTCCACATGCAATCATTCATAGCATTGCAGAAAAAGGTGTATCGAATTTTCAAATATGGCGCCATAAACTTTTTGTAAATTGGCGCACAATATTTCAGGGTGGTAGTGCAAGCTCAATTGCGGGCTATTCTCTGGCTGGAAAAATTGATCTTCCAGACAATTCTGTTGACTTAGTATTTAGCGATCTTTTGTTGCAAGATCTAGCGGATCCAAAACGATTTCTTCAAGAGTGTCGACGGGTATTGCGCGAGGGCGGTCTTATCGTATTTAGTTATTTAGGGCCTGATACTGGAAAGGAATTGCGTGCCTTGCAGACTATCCCTTTTCAACGTAAAAATTTATTAAGTCCTTTGGATATGCATGACATGGGCGACGCACTGATGGCTGAGCGGTTTTCTGACCCTGTTATGGATATGGAGTATCTGACTCTAAATTATGAAAATCCAGGACTGATATTGGCCGATCTCGAGGCGCTAAAGTTAGTCTCCTCATCCTCTGATAAGGATTCAGAGGCTGCAGTTTTGCCCCAAACGCTTACTCTAGAGGTGGTTTATGGGCATGCTCGGGTCGTTGGTAAAAACCTTTCAAAGGTTCAAGACAGCGTCGCCTATATTGATCTAAATCAAATTGGACGCAAGACTAGGTAGTATTCAGCTAAAGTGTGTAAGTGCTTACTATCATTTAAACCTTGACCAAGATTGGCTGGAGGTGGGTTATCCCTGTTTGTTGTTGCGCCTAATTAACCCTATAATCACCGCTGGATGTATTGGCTTGAGACCGCATTTTGAGCATTTTGTGGCGTTTTTTGCTGCTGTGTTCACGACAATCAACAGAGAATAAGATGAATTTATTTGGAAAAGTCATTAGGGCAACGCTCTATTTTGTAGCAGCATTCGGTACTGTTTTTGTTTACGCAGCTGAAAATATGCCTGGCGGCCCCGCTGTAAACCAGCTTAATTTCCCCGCCCCTGCTACCAAAATTATGCAAGAAATCCATTGGTTGCATTGGATGATGTTGGCGATCTGTGCGCTCATTTTTATTGGCGTATTTGGCGTGATGTTTTATTCGATTCTGAAGCATCGCAAATCCTTGGGGCATAAATCAGCATCTTTCCATGAGAGCACAACGGTTGAAATTATTTGGACAGTCATTCCATTGCTCATCGTGATCGGCATGGCATTGCCAGCAACTAAAACGGTTGTTGCCATGAAAGACACCACAAATTCAGACATCACTATTAAGACCACTGGCTATCAGTGGAAGTGGGGCTATGACTACATCAAAGGCGAAGGCGAAGGTATCAGTTTTTTATCAACTTTATCTACTTCACGTGAAGCCATTAACAATCTTGCCCCTAAATCAAATACCTATTTGATGGAAGTGGACAACGAAATGGTTGTGCCTGTTGGCAAGAAAATTCGTTTGATCACGACAGCAAATGACGTTATCCACGCATGGACCATTCCAGCATTTGGCGTAAAGCAGGATGCAATTCCGGGATTTGTGCGAGATACATGGTTCAAGGCTGAAACCATCGGCACATTCCGCGGACAGTGTTCCGAGCTTTGTGGCGCAGAACATGCCTTTATGCCAATCGTTGTCAAGGTGGTTTCTCAGGATGATTACACCGCATGGGTTGCTCAGAAGAAAAAAGAGATGGGCGCTGGCGGAGATGATCCTTCCAAGATTTACACCTTAGATGAGCAAAAAGAGCGCGGTGCAAAAGTTTATGCAGCAAACTGCGCTGCCTGCCATCAACCAAATGGCAAGGGTGCAGGTGCTTTCCCGGCATTGGATGGCAGCAAGGTCGTTAATGGCCCTAAAGCAGCCCAATTCAACATTTTTATTAACGGTAAGGGTGCATGCCAAAATGGGCTGGCGTAATTTCTGATGGCGATATCGCTGCAGTGATGACGTATACCCGTAATGCATGGGGTAATAAGACGGGTGAAGTCATTCAGACCCAGGAAATATTATTACTGCACGCGGCGGCCAGTAATCTCGATAAATACAGATAAACAGTTATAACGAAACCGGAGAAGTTCATGAGCACAGTCTCTACTACCCATGATTACGCACACGATGCGCACATGCCACATGGTTGGCGTCGTTGGTTGTTTGCAACCAACCACAAAGACATTGGAACCATGTATTTGATCTTCTCATTTGTCAGCTTGTTGGCTGGTGGTGTGATGGCCTTGGGAATTCGCCTGGAATTGTTCCAGCCAGGTTTGCAATTCTTGCGCCCAGAATTCTTCAATCAGTTAACTACCATGCACGGCCTGGTGATGGTATTTGGTGCCATCATGCCAGCTTTCGTTGGTTTTGCGAACTGGATGGTGCCTTTGCAAATCGGTGCATCTGATATGGCCTTTGCTCGCATGAACAATTTCAGCTTCTGGATTCTTCCGGTGGCAGCAACTCTGTTGTTGAGTTCATTCCTAGTTCCTGGCGGCGCTCCTGCAGGTGGCTGGACTATTTATGCACCGTTGACCTCGCAAATGGGTCCCGGCATGGATATGGCAATTTTCTCACTCCACTTATTGGGCGCCTCTTCCATCATGGGATCGATCAATATTATCGTGACCATTTTGAACATGCGCGCTCCAGGCATGACATTGATGAAGATGCCAATGTTCTGCTGGACTTGGTTAATTACTGCGTATTTGTTGATCGCCGTGATGCCAGTATTGGCTGGTGCAATTACGATGGTTTTGACCGATCGTCACTTTGGTACTTCATTCTTCTCCGCCGTTGGTGGTGGTGACCCAATTATGTTCCAGCACATTTTCTGGTTCTTTGGTCACCCAGAGGTTTACATCATGATTCTGCCTGCGTTTGGCATTATCAGTGAAATTGTTCCTGCTTTCTCCAGAAAGACTTTGTTTGGTTATAGCTCAATGGTTTATGCAACTGCATCGATTGCGATCTTGTCATTCATCGTTTGGGCACACCACATGTTTGCAACAGGTATGCCTGTTACTGGCCAGTTGTTCTTTATGTATGCCACGATGTTGATTGCCGTTCCAACTGGCGTGAAGATTTTTAACTGGGTAGCAACAATGTGGAAGGGTTCCATGACCTTTGAAACACCAATGTTGTGGTCCGTTGGCTTTATCTTCGTTTTCACCATGGGTGGATTTACTGGTTTGATGTGCGCCATGGCGCCAATCGATATCGGCATTCAAGATACTTACTATGTTGTCGCTCACTTCCACTATGTATTGGTTGCGGGATCCTTGTTTGCAATGTTTGCTGGCTTCTACTACTGGTGTCCTAAGTGGACTGGTTATATGGCCAATGAAACTCGCGGAAAGATTCACTTCTGGGCTTCGATGATTTTCTTTAACATCACCTTCTTCCCAATGCACTTCTTGGGCTTGGCAGGTATGCCTCGTCGTTACGCAGACTACCCAACTCAGTTTGCCGATTTCAATATGATTGCCTCAATCGGTGCATTAGGCTTCGGTTTAGCTCAGGTTTACTTCTTGTTTTTTGTAGTATTGCCTGCTTATCGTGGTCAGGGCGAAAAAGCTCCGATGAAGCCATGGGATGGCGCAAAAGGATTGGAGTGGACGGTACCCTCCCCTGCACCTCACCATACATTTGAAACTCCACCTAACGCAGAGCAAATGCGTGAAGCAGGAATCTAATTCTTCAAACAAGCAAACCCTGGCTGCGAATAATCGCAGAATGGGGTTTGTTTTGTTGAGTATTGTGCTGACCTTCTTTATTGGTCTTGTGATTAAACGGAGTTTATTAGGCTAAAGCCTGAGATTGCAATGGTTGCTACACAGTCACTGAATCGTCAAATTCTGATCAAGCTCTTAATTGCAGCGGTGATGATGTTTGGCTTTGGGTACGCATTGGTTCCAATGTACAAAGCTTTATGCGAAGTAACTGGCATTAATGTTGTCACCAATAAGAATGATTATGGAATTAGGGCCTTCAGTCCCAACAAGGTCGGCAATACCCAGGTTAACTACGCTCGTACCGTCACGATTGAATTTGACTCCAATAGTCGCGGCCCATTTACCTTTAAGCCCGTTAAGAATTTTCTGGAAGTACATCCTGGTGAAATGACTGAGATTGTTTATGAGGTAACCAATAATCAAAATCGCTCCGTTAGGGCTCAAGCGATACCGAGTGAATTGCCGTGATCATCTGACCGTTATGCACCAAAAAGCGCGACAGAATTTTTTACTAAATTGGAATGCTTCTGCTTTCAGGAGCAAACACTGGCAGCAAAAGAAACAAAGAAGATGCCAGTTGTTTTTGTGATTGATGCCGGGCTTCCTGATGATGTAAAGACCATCACGTTGTCCTATGCTTTTTTTGAGTTGGGCTTAGGCGGCACGCCACCAGCACCTAAACCAAGGTTGGCTTCATGAAGAAAAAAGTACATTTATGCAGTCAATGAAAGCCGTGTTGTGGGGCTTCTTGGGGGTGCGTAAGAAAGCAGGTTTGCAGGAAGATGTAGCGTCATTAAGTTTTGTGCACATTATCATTGCGGGTGTAGTTGGGGCCTTAATTTTCATGGCTGTCCTGCTCTTGATCGTGAAAGCAGTTGTATCCCATTGATTATTTTTTGATTGAATAGAGAGAATAAGATGTCATCCAATTCAACCCCACACTATTTTGTCCCTGGACTATCTAGACACCCTGTCATGGCTGCTATTGGCTTAATTGCTTTTGGTAATGGCATGGTTGGCTGGGTTAATCACACCTCTTGGGGTGGCCCCCTTACCTTAGCGGGAGTGGCATTTATTCTCTACGTGCTTTATAACTGGTTTGGCGACACCATTAATGAGTCCAACACCGGTAAGAATGGCGTTAACGTTGATATTTCTTATCGCTGGTCGATGGCATGGTTCATCTTCTCAGAAATCATGTTCTTCGGCGCATTCTTTGCAGCGTTGTTTTACGCACGCAATATTGCAATGCCTTGGATGGGTGATGTTGAAAGCAAATTAATTTGGCCTAATTTCCAAGCGGTATGGCCAAATGATGGTCCTGCTGGATTGGTTGAGAAATTCACGACCATGGGTCCATGGCCTATTCCAACGATCAATACTTTATTGTTGCTAAGTTCTGGCGTGACGATCACTATCGCTCACCACGCTTTGGTAGAAAACCACATGAAAAAAGCCATTAATTTCTTGGCAGCAACAGTTATTTTGGGCGCAATTTTCTTGGGTTTTCAAGGGTATGAGTACTACCATGCATACCATGAGTTGAACTTGAAATTAACTTCAGGTATCTACGGCTCTACCTTCTTCATGTTGACTGGCTTCCATGGTTTTCACGTATTCCTAGGCGGCACCATGTTAGCGATTGTTTTGCGTCGTATGATTCGTGGCGACTTTACTGCTACCCACCATTTTGCTTTCGAAGGAGCAGCGTGGTACTGGCACTTTGTCGACGTAGTTTGGCTCGGCTTGTACATTGCGGTTTATTGGATGTAATGAGAATAAAAAATCGGGGCTTAAAAGCCCCGATTTGTTTCTAGCAACCCTGTTTTAGCTATAGCGCTTAGTTGGATCCAACCTTGATGCCGGTGGTCTCAATTAAGCCGAAATAATGTGACAGCAGGATTCCCAGAAACAGCAAAACGGATAGCCCAATGCGCAGCATTAGGGAGTGAACCATTCTGGCACTGTTGCCCCTGTCTTTCATCATGTAATACAGTGCTGAGCCCAAGCTAGCAACGATCATTAGTAGGGCAATGGGAATAATCCACTTCATTTGAATTCCTTATTTTGAAACCTTTGAATAGTCTTTTTAGCACCCTGGCGACAAAGCGCTTAGTAGCTACTGTATCAGCGTTGCTGGTTATTGCGCTGGGCTGTGGAGCGGGCGTTTGGCAGCTCAGTAGAGCAAGTACCAAAATCGCTTTGGCTGCCCATCTGCAGGAGCGCCTGCAGATGCCAATTTTGAACGCTAATGTGGGGGTCTGGACTCTGGAGGAGGCGAGCGAACGTCGTATGATTGCTCGAGGCCAGTTCATCCCTGAAGCCGCTATTTGGTTGGATAACCGGCCAAAGCCAGTTTCTGCAAATGGGGCGAATATGCCGCAATCTGGTTTTTATTTGATGATGCCTCTGCTTCTGGAAAATCGCGATGAGGTCCTTTGGGTAAATCGGGGTTGGGCTCCAAGAAACAATGACAATCGCGAAACACTGCCACCAGTGAAAACGCCATCAGGGATCGTTAATGTTGAGGGCGTCGTGTTCGCTAGTCCCGGTAAGGTGTATGAATTAGGCGATGGAAAACCCACAGGCGATATTGGCAAGCCGAAAATTGAGCAAAACTTTCATTTGGAGGCGGAAGGCAGGCTGCGTCGATGGAATCAGGCACCGTTTATTCTTCGTGAGGAGAACGCTGGACTTGAGGATGGCCTTTTAAGAGCATGGTCTCCTCTGACTACTGGCGTTAATCGCCATTATGCTTATGCTTTTCAATGGGTTGCCTTGGCTACTTGTGGGTTTTTGTTTTGGTTGATTACCGGTTTACGGCAATATTGGCGTCAAGGTGCCGTTAATGGGGCTTCAAGGTGAGCGATAAAGATTTATTAATTCCGGCTTCTCAAGCAGATTCTTCAGCAATCAATGCGCGGACACGTCGTGGCCGAATACAAATGCTCTTGCTTTTGCTGGTTTGTGCCAGCCCGGTTATTGCGCCCTACTTTATTTATTATGTGATTAAGCCTCAGGATGGCAAAACGAACTTTGGAACTTTGGTTTATCCAGCACAAGAATTTAACAATGCTTGGTTGGACGTGCGATTGCAAGGTAAGTGGACTCTACTAATAGCTCGCCCGGCGAGCGAGTGCCAGATCAAGGATGAAAAATGCATTGAAGCTTTGTTTCTGATGCGTCAAGCCCGAGTTGCAATGGGCAGAGAAAGCAATCGGGTTCAGTTAGTTTGGGTAAATACAGACGGAACAACGGTTGATCCTGAGGTTCGGAAGGCTTATGACGAGCGGGGCGCTGGCATGAAGATTGCATCGCTGCCAGCAGATCCTAAGTTTAGAGCGGAATTTGAGGTTTGGTTAAATAAAGAGGGTGCCGGTAAGGATATTCAATTGCTTGATCCAAGTCCCGCAAAGATGATGTTGTTTCCAGTGACTAATTCACCTAAAGAATTTTCAAGTCTCAAGAAGGATTTGGAAAAACTCTTAAAGCTAAATCACAAGGGTGAAAACCCGTAATGCCCAATTTGGTGTTGATTTTAGAGCTGGCTGCGATTACGATCCTCTTTGCAGGTTTGCCGTTGATATACCTTTGGACAAGGCCGGGCTATAGTTTTTTTCAAAAACTCAATTGGGTTTTGGTGTTTATGACCTTTGACTTGATTGTGTTTGGCGCTTTTACGCGTTTAACGGATTCTGGGTTAGGCTGTCCAGATTGGCCTGGTTGTTATGGGGTGTCGAATCCTTTTCATGCTTTAGGCGAAATTCGACAAGCGGAAAGTGCTTTGCCGAGCGGCCCCGTCACTGTAATGAAAGCTTGGATTGAAATGATTCATCGCTATTTGGCGATGACTGTTGGCGCATTGATTTTGGTGCAGGTGGCTTTAGCGTTAGGTAGGCTAAAAAGACTTGGAAAAGCGCCCTTGCTTGGGAGCTTGGTTTTGCTTCTATTGGTATGCATTCAGGGGGCATTTGGTGCGTGGACAGTCACACTTAAATTGCAGCCCATTATTGTCACCATCCATTTGATGCTCGCCCTCGTGTTATTTGCTTGTTTAACTGCGTATGCGCAACAAGATTGGGAAGAAAAAATTGCTGCAGTATGTACGCTAAAAGTGAAGCCATTGTCAGCCGGTTTACTGTTGCTCGCATTTATCGTGCTTGCAATCCAAATTTTTTTAGGCGCTTGGGTCAGCACTAATTACGCGGTATTGGCCTGCCCTGATTTTCCAACATGCTTGGGGGCGATCTGGCCAGAAACAAACTGGACCGAGGGCTTTACGCTTTGGCGTGAGCTAGGTCTTAATGCCAATGGCGAGTTTATTTCCCCCGTTGCTCTGCAGACTGTTCACTGGGCGCATCGCTTGTTTGCATTGTTGATATTGCTAGTATTTTCAATGCTTGGGTGGAAGGCTCTTCGAGTATCAACCCAAGCAACGCCTGAATTGGGGCGTTTTGCCAGATTGTTATTTGGCTTGTTGGCCCTACAAATTTTGACTGGAATTTCAAATGCCATATTCCAATGGCCATTATTAGCGGCTTTATTGCACACCGCAGGCTCAGCAGCTTTGGCATTCTGCTTGGTCAGAATGAGTTATTGGACTTCTTGGAAGTCGCTATGAGTACACCAAACACGACTGCCCCCGTTCCGATGCCACGTTGGCGTCAATACTGGGTTTTAACAAAACCCCGGGTGACCCAACTTGCCGTTTTCTGTGCTGTCATTGGCATGTTTTTGGCTACCCCGGGCATGGTTCCATACCCTGTCCTTATTGGTGGCAGCATTGGCATATGGTTGCTTGCCGGTGTAGCATTTGCCGTAAATTGTCTAATTGAGCAAGCAGTAGACGCCAAAATGAAACGCACTTCATGGCGCCCATCAGCAACGGGCGAGGTAACGCCATTTCACATTATTGTTTTCTCGATCATTCTGGGCTCCATTGGAATGATCATTCTGTGGAACTTTTGCAATCCGCTCACTATGTGGCTCACGCTTGCCACGTTTGTAGGGTATGCCGTGATCTACACGTGGCTACTCAAGCCTGCAACCCCTCAGAATATTGTGATTGGGGGCTTATCAGGCGCAATGCCTCCAGCGTTGGGCTGGGCGGCAGTAACCAATACACTCTCGGCTAAGGCGTGGCTTTTGGTGTTGATAATTTTTGTTTGGACGCCACCGCATTTTTGGGCTTTGGCCCTGTATCGTCGTGATGATTATGTGCAATCGGGTTTGCCAATGTTGCCAGTGACTCATGGTGAGCGTTTTACATTGCTCAATATTGTGCTTTACACCCTGATTCTGATCGCCGCAACCTTGTTGCCATATATTTATGGCATGAGTGGTGTGGTGTACTTGGCTTGCGCAATTATTTTGGGGTTGATCTTTTTGGCTTATGCCATTGCGCTTTTTGTTTCATATAGCGATGCCTTGGCTAAGAAAACATTCCGCTTTTCCATTACCTACTTGTCTTTGTTGTTCGCAGCTTTGTTAATAGATCATTACTTCCTTTGATATGAATACCACCTTTTTGCGCAGTTTCTGTATTGCACTGTTCCTTACGCTATTGAGTGCCTGTAGTCCAAAGCCCGAGTTTAAAAACGTGGATATCACCGGTAGTACGGCATTTGGCAAGGACTTTAGTTTGGTGGATCCCGATGGAAAAGTCAGAACGCTAACTGACTTTAGGGGAAAAGTTGTGGTGATGTTCTTTGGCTATATGCAGTGCCCAGATATCTGCCCAACAACTTTGACGGAAATGCAACAAGTGATGACCTTATTGGGGCCTCAGTCAGACAAGGTGCAAGTGTTATTTGTGACGGTCGATCCTGAACGCGATACTACCGCTATTTTGAAACAGTATGTGCCGTCATTTGATGCGCGATTCCTTGGTTTGCGTCCAGCAGATGAAGCAGCTTTAGAAAAGGTTACGAAAGATTTCAAGATTTACTACAAGAAAGTACCCGGTACAACTCCAGGTTCATACACCATGGATCACACTGCAGGAAGTTATGCATTTGATCCAGAAGGGCGTCTGCGTTTGTATATTAAGCATGCACAAGGTCCTGAGGCCTTGGCGCATGACTTGAAAGAACTCCTAAAGTAGCTGTTAGGCGGCTTGTGTCTGAAGCAAGTCACGCATTTTTTTGAGCGCAGCTGTTTCGATTTGACGTACACGCTCGGCAGAGATGCCGTATTCAGCAGCAAGATCGTGCAAGGTTTTTGTACCATTGCCATCGGCATCCATCGCTAACCAGCGTGATTGCACAATGTTGCGACTGCGCTCATCCAAGGCCATTAATGCTTGATTCAGTTGAGGGCCATGCAGGGCGTCAGCTTCCGCACTGGCAATGCGCTCAGTTGGCTCCTGGCTGTTGTCCGCCAGCCATTGGATTGGGGCATAAGAAGCATCATCATCGCTATCGTCGCCCTCAAGAGCAATATCACCACCAGCAAGGCGCATTTCCATTTCTTTAACGTCTGATCCCTTGACATCAAGGGCTTTGGCTAATGCATCTACTTCACTGGGTGAAAGTGCACTAAGCGTCGGCTTATTGCTGCGCAAGTTGAAAAATAATTTACGTTGCGCTTTGGTAGTAGCCATTTTCACAAGACGCCAATTCTTGAGAATGTACTCATGGATTTCAGCTTTAATCCAATGAATTGCATAAGATACAAGACGAGCGCCATTGCTTGGATCGTAACGCTTGACGGCTTTCATTAAGCCAACATTACCTTCTTGAATTAAGTCAGCGTGTGGAATGCCATAGCCAAGATATTGGCGAGCAACGGAAACCACTAGGCGTAAATGAGAGAGCACTAATGTTTTAGCAGCCTCGACATTTTCGGTGCGACGAAATTCCTGCGCAAGATGTAACTCTTCTGCAGTACTAAGCATTGGCACGCGATTAGCGTACGCAATATAGGAGCCGAGTGTGCCAACCCCAA
>CAZXSX010000039.1:0-11576 GCA_964643245.1 uncultured Polynucleobacter sp. | reverse complement strand
ACATGGCGTCCAACTTTTGGGGGTCAGTTCATGCGGGTGGTTTTTATTTGTTCAATAACGCTTCAAGTTTTTCGGTGTCAATGCAGAAGTTTCGAATACCTTCGGTAAGCTTTTCTGTGGCCATCGCATCATTGTTCAGTTGTAGTCGGAAGCTTGATTCATCCAGCTTGAGTGGGGCGATGTTTTCGTCGCTTAAAGCCTTCTGCGCGTTGGCAGCATTGAGCTTTTTGACTACGACCTTACTATTGGCGCTTAATTCAGCTAACAGCTCCGGGCTAATCGTTAACAGGTCACAACCAGCAAGCTCTAGAATCTGACTGGTATTGCGAAAGCTTGCGCCCATAATCTCCGTAGGGATACCAAAGTGTTTGTAGTAATGAAAAATACGTTTGACTGAAATGACACCTGGATCGTTTTCACCACCATGGTTGACATCGCTCCAATTGCTACCCAATTTGATTTTGTACCAGTCGGTAATACGACCAACAAATGGCGAAATTAATTTAGCATGCGCGGCGCCACAAGCAGCAGCCTGAACTAATGAGAAAAGAAGGGTCATATTGCAATGAATGCCCTCAGCTTCCAGCTGTTTTGCAGCCTCAATACCTTCCCACGTGCCGGCTAATTTAATTAGGATGCGTTGGCGATCAATCCCATGGGATTCATAAAGCGAGATGATGTGTTTTGCTTTAGCAATCGTCCCCTTAGTGTCAAAGGAAATTCGGGCATCGACTTCAGTGGAAACGCGGCCAGGAACAATCTTCAAAATTTTTAGGCCAAAGGCAACCAGAATGTAATCAACCAGTTCAGTGGCACTTAATCCTGGATGTGCGGCCTTGACCGAATTCACTAACGATTGGTAATTGGGTTGTTGCGCAGCCTTCAGGATGAGGGATGGGTTAGTGGTGGCATCTTGAGGCGTAAATGCCTGCATGCGCTCAAAGTCACCCGTATCGGCTACCACGGTAGTGAGGTTTTTCAGTTGTTCGAGTTGACTAAGGGCGGCATTCATAGGGCTACGGGGCAATCTTCAGTGTCATGTTCTTGAATATCATATGATAGATGTATTCAGGAATCCTCTCCAGTAAAGGCATGTGACGCAAATATGAATCAGGATCAACTCAAGCTGATGGTAGGTGAAGCAGCCAGGGACGAAGTGCTCAAGCTGCCTGCTGGTCAAATCTTGGGGGTTGGAACGGGTTCTACGGCGAATTGCTTTATTGATGCATTAGCTTCGTACAAAGATCATTTTGCTGGTACCGTTTCAAGCTCCAATGCAACTACCGAGCGCTTACTCAAACATGGTTTCAAGGTGCTTGATCCCAATGATGTGGTGAGTCTTCCGGCTTATGTTGATGGTGCCGATGAAATCGATCCAGCGGGTCATATGATTAAAGGTGGTGGTGGGGCGCTGACACGAGAAAAAATCATTGCCTCAATGGCCAAGCAATTCATTTGTATTTGCGATTCGTCTAAGCAAGTACCTGTACTTGGAAACTTTGCCCTCCCAGTTGAAATCATTCCTCTCGCAAAAGGAGTGGTGAGTCGGGAGCTTGAGAAGTTGGGCGGAAAGGTGACCTTGCGCTTGGCTAAAAGTACTCGCGCCGACCTGAATCAGACCCCTAGCGAGCCATTTGTTACCGATAATGGTGGCTGGGTATTGGATATTGCCAGATTACAAATTTCCAATCCCGTGCAATTGGAGTCTCAGATCAATCAAATTCCAGGCGTCATTACCGTTGGCCTTTTTGCTAAAGAAAAGGCTCATGTTTTATTGGTGAGCAACGCAACTGGTGTAAGCCGTTTGACCTTTTAAGAAAAACCAAGCAATAAAAAACCCGACGGGGTATGCCCATCGGGTTGTTTGCCATGATATGCATGGCCCAGGCGCTCGGAAGAGTTATCGTTCCTTAGCCTATAGGCGCAGAGATGTGCCTATTTCAGAATGGCTTTCGCCAATGTGGTAGAGCACGATTTCTGCCACACCACAGCCCCATCCTATGCCTCAGTTTTTCGGGTGTCAATACCTAAAAAACACATTCATTTTGCTGATAATGGGGGTCACTCCGCAGGGGGCACGTAACCTTGGGCGGTATCCGCGCCGCCTTCAAAAAAGTGCTTTTCAACCTGCTTTAAGAGGTATTGGCGCGCACGGGGATCAGCCATATTCAGGCTTTTTTCATTAATCAGCATCGTTTGCTGTTTTAACCATCCTGCCCATGCTTCTTTTGAAACTTGATTCCAGATTTTTTTGCCTAGTTCACCTGGAAGTGGAGCGAAATCTAAGCCCTCAGCTTCTTTATTGAGTTTGATGCATTGAACCATCCGTACCATCGGTAATACCTTTCTTCAAATTCTGATTCATTTTGGAGATCGATTTAGAGATCTTTCGTTAACACCATTGACTTACGATCCCAGTTGTAGATTTGCTTACGCTCTTCAGGCAAATCCTCTACAGTCGCACGCTTAAAGCCGCGCTTGAGAAACCAGTGTTCTGTTCTGGTGGTCAGTACAAATAATTTTTTAATGCCCTCTTGTTTAGCGCGCATCTCAATGCGTTTAAGCAAACGCTCGCCGTCACCGGAGCCTTGGACATCTGGATCTACGGCAAGACAGGCTAATTCACCGACTCCATCAGGAAATGGGAAGAGGGCAGCGCAACCGAACAGGACGCGGTCATGCTCAATGACGGAAAAGCGATGAATATCACGCTCAATCACGTCTTGACCACGAGCAGCCAAGATACCTTCCTCTTCTAAGGGCATCGTTAATTGCAAGATACCACCCACATCATCTTGATTTGCTTCACGCAGGCTTTCAATATCGGAAGAAGCTAGCATCATGCCGATACCATCATGGGTAAAGAGCTCTTCTAATAAAGCACCATCTTGATTGCATGGCAAGAAGTGAACACGGCTAACGCCAGCACGAATTGCCCTTCCGGCAGTGTTCAGCAAACCCTTCGTACCTAGGTCAATATCTTTATTCTCCGCCATGTACTCTTGGAGTTGAGGGAGGGGCAGTTCTGTAATGAGGTTACCCTCTGCATCCCGCAAGCCTTCATAAGGGCTTAAGAATATTAACTTGTCGGCCTTAAGTGCTGCAGCGGTAGAAGCAGCAACATCTTCATAAGCTAAGTTAAAAGCCTGACCCGTTGGCGAGAACCCCAGCGGTGAGAGTAAGACAATCTTATTGCTATCGAGCGATAAGGTAATTGAAGTGGAATCAACTTTGTGTACTAAGCCAGTATGGATATAGTCCACACCTTCAACCACACCTACCGGCATGGCAGTAATGAAGTTACCAGAAATCACGGAAATGCGAGAGCCTGCCATTGGCGTGTTTGGAAGACCGCGACTAAATGTGGCTTCAATGTCCAAACGCAATTCACCAGCCGCTTCTTTTACGCACTCCAATGCTGCAGCATCGGTAATGCGATAGCTGTGCAGAGCGCTTTTGCCAAACTTACTTTTAATCTTGCGTAGCATGAGCTGCTCCTCAATCTGAGGACGAATGCCATGCACTAAGACAATTCGCATACCCATGGCATGCAACATCGCAATATCTTCGATCAGATTCTCAAGGCCGATTTCTTGGACGAGTTCGCCAGCAAAGGCAATGACAAAGGTCTTTTCGCGAAAGCTGTGAATGTAGGGCGCAACATCGCGCAACCAGCCTACGAAAGGGAAGTTGGAGGTAGATTCATCAGCGCTTTGCGCGGGGTTTGGTGCATTTGTTGGCATAGTGAGAAAATTATAGGGTGCAAGAGCCTATAAACCAACAAAAACCCAAGCCAATTCCCCAAGCTGTGTCTGCTTCCAACACCGGACGACGCCTTGAGATCCGCTTTTCAGAAGAATTGCCAGTCTCTGGTCAGAGGCAGCTAATCAAGGATGCCTTGCAAAGCCACCAAGTAGTCATTGTGTGCGGTGAGACGGGCTCTGGTAAGACCACTCAGTTACCCAAGATCTGTCTTGACCTAGGTCGCGGCACGATCAATGGGGGCAAGTTAATCGGCCATACGCAACCCCGACGCATTGCCGCCGCTGCGACGGCAAAACGCATTGCCCAAGAACTGGGTATGCCAATTGGTCAAGATGTGGGGTATCAGGTCCGTTTTGCAGATAAGACAAGTCAAGGCGCATCAATTAAGTTAATGACCGATGGCATCCTATTAGCAGAGACCCAGCGCGACCCTCAGCTGAAGGTTTACGACACGCTCATTATCGACGAGGCACATGAACGCAGTCTTAATATTGATTTCTTGTTGGGTTATTTAAGGCAGCTTCTTCCGAAAAGACCTGATCTTAAGCTCATCATTACTTCTGCGACGATTGATGCCCAGCGTTTCGCTGAGCACTTTGCGATTGACGGCAAAGTAGCTCCAGTCATTGAAGTCAGCGGCAGATTGTTCCCGGTAGGGCAGCGTTATGCGCCGCTTGAGTCTGAATCGAAGTCGGACGCAAAGGGTGATACCAAGAAAGAATCTAAGACTGCTAAAGAAATTCCGGAGGCGGTTGCAGAGGAGATTGCTAAAGTGTGGCGCGAAGGTGCTGCAGGCGCGGGAGATGTGCTGGTTTTTTTGCCAGGAGAACGGGAGATCCGCGATTGTGCTGAAGCACTACGCAAAGACCATGTTTTGCAACAACGCTTTCATTCAGAAGTGCTCAGCTTATTTGCGCGCCAGTCGGTTGCCGAACAAGAACGCGTTTTTTCCTCGGGGAATGGTCGCCGCATTATTTTGACAACCAACGTTGCAGAAACTTCTTTAACCGTTCCTAACATTCGCTATGTGATTGATAGCGGCTTAGCCAGGGTAAAGCGTTATTCGTATCGCAATAAGGTTGAGCAACTCCAGATAGAGCCGATTTCACAAGCGGCCGCTAATCAACGCGCAGGACGATGCGGTCGTGTTGCAGATGGCATTTGTGTGCGCTTGTATAGCGAGCAAGATTTTCTGAGTCGCCCCAAATTTACCGATCCTGAAATTTTGCGCAGCTCATTGGCGGCGGTATTGTTACGGATGAGTGCTTTACGTTTGTCACATATTCAGCACTTCCCATTTATCGATAAACCCTTGGGTAGAGCAATTGCCGATGGCGTGCAATTGTTGGATGAGTTGGGTGCAATTGAATTTGATCAGGGTCAAGCAGGAGCTGCCGAAGACAGTAAAGAGCTGCAACATCACTTTAAGCTCACCCACATCGGTAAACAGTTGGCCGATTTGCCCTTAGATCCCCGAATCGGCAGGATGTTACTGGCAGCCAAAGAGCAAAATGCACTTAAAGAAGTCACCATCATTGCATCAGCGCTGGCTACACAAGATCCGCGTGAGCGACCCATGGACCAGGGTGCGGCTGCAGACCAAGCGCATCTCCAGTTTGCTGATGAGCGTTCTGAATTTCTGAGTTTTGTAAAACTTTGGGATTGGTATCAAGACGCTTTGCAGCATAAATACAGTAATCGACGACTAGAAAATTTATGCCGCAGTAAATTTTTGTCCCCTAGGCGCTTGCGTGAATGGCGTGATGTCCATGGGCAACTGCATACCATGCTCGGCGAAAAAGGATGGAAAGAGAATGGTACGCCTGCCACTTATGAACAGATTCATCTGGCGTTACTGACAGGGCTGTTGGGGTATGTTGCCAAAAAGGAAGAAGACGAAAAGTCGCAAGACCGAAATAGCAAAGCTGGCGGCTATCTGGGTGCCCGTGGGATACGTCCATTCATCTGGCCAGGCTCTACGATTGGTAAAAAGGCGGGTGCCTGGATTTTGGCGGGGGAGCTTCAGGAGACCAATCGAATGTACGCTCGCACGATTGCTAAAATCGAGCCGCAATGGGTAGAGAAAGTTGCATCTCACCGTTTGCTGAAGTCTTTAAGCGATCCTTTTTGGGATAACCGTCAGGGTGAAGTGCTCGCTTTTGAGCGGGGCACCTTGTATGGGCTTCCGATTTATCACGGACGCCGTGTACGGTATGAGCCCCACAGTGCACAAGAAGCCCGCGAATTATTTATACGACAAGCCTTAGTTCAAGAAGAGCTGTTTGGGCGGATGGATACCCCAGCGTTGCAACGAGAAACTGAAGCCGATGCCAAGAAAAAATATCCTGGCACATTTGGTTTCTTTTGGAACAATCGTCGCCTCATTAAAGAAATCGAAGCTCTAGAGCATCGCTCCCGCCGCCCTGATGTATTGGTTGATGATGAATTGCTGTTCGCTTTTTACGATGCCCGAATTCCGAAAGGAATATGTAATCGTGAGAGTCTTAAGGCGCAGTTAAAGAAAACGCCGGATTTGGATGCACAGCTGCGTCTAGAAAAGGCCGATCTCATGCGTCATGAGGCAGCAAGAATTACGGTTGATCGCTATCCCAAGGTCATGCGGGTTGGGGGTGCTGAGCTGAATTTAACCTATCACTTTGAGCCAGGCAGCCCCAAGGATGGAGCCACTCTCGTAGTGCCTTTGGCGCAACTAAATCAAGTTGATGGTCGCCGTTTCGAATGGCTAGTACCAGGTATGTGCGAAGAAAAAATTCTGCTATTACTAAAAACCTTACCCCAAAAGCTGCGACGCCACTGTGTGCCGCTGCCAGATTATGCAAAGTCGTATCTCGAACGAAAACTGGAAACCAAGCAATTTGGTGTGGGGGATTTTCTGGATAGTCTGATTGACGATATTCGTAAAGAACGTGGTTTAGAAATCAAGCGCACTGACTTTAGGCCAGAAGCGTTACCGGTACACTCATCGATGAACTTTCGTTTGATTGATGAGCATGGTCGACAGCTCGAGGTTGAGCGTAATTTGGCTCGTTTGCGTTCTGAGTATGGACAAATAGCACGTAATGCATTTCAAGCAGTTGCTCAAGAGGCAGCTCAAACCGAATTCGGAATTGAGCCCACCATACCAGCAAGTACGAAATCTATTATTGTAGCTCAGCCTGATAAGGCAAGGCAGGTAGAGCAGGGTGGTTACCGCAGTTGGGAGTTTGGCGAACTGCCTGAGACTTTAGAGATTCAAAAGGGAAATAAAACCTTATTTGGTTACCCTGCATTGATTGACCGTGGCGATTATTGCGGCTTAGAAGTGTTTGATGATTTGCTCGAAGCACGCAAGCAACACACAATGGGATTGCGCCGTCTTTTTGCATTAAGTAATAAGGACACACTTAAAGCATTGCAAAAGCAATTACCAGGTATTCGGGAGCTGGGGCTACTCTTTATTAATGTGGGATCGGTTGAGGGCTTAATTGAGCAGATTCTCAATTTAGCGATTGAGCGGGCATTTTTGATTGAGCCTCTACCCAATAATGCCGAGCAATTTACCGAACGCCTGCAAGCCTGCAAGCCACGATTAGCGCTGATTGCGCAAGAAGTCGCACGTCATGCGCTCAATGCTTTGCAAGCCTACGCTGATCTACAGAAGAAAATGGCCCAAGCGAAAGTTGCCTCCCCGAGCGCTTATGCTGATATTCAAACGCAGGTACAAGGACTGATCTTCCCCAAATTTGTGGCAGAAATTCCGTACGCGCAATTGGTTCATGTGCCACGTTATCTCAAAGCGATTGCCATGCGCATCGATAAGATGCGCTCCAATCCATCTCGTGATGCACAGTGTCAAAAGGATTGGGAGTCAGTTGCAAGGCCTTGGCAAAAGCTTGTCCAAGGTAACAGAAGTACGTCATACGCTATGGCCGAAGATCAGGCTCTTAAGGATTTTCGTTGGCAGCTAGAGGAACTGAGGGTTGCCTTGTATGCCCAGGAGCTCAAAACACCAAGTCCCATGTCCTTAAAACGTCTGGAAAAAGTTTTGGCTAGCTTGCGCTAAGTCAAATCCATGGCTGTTTGGGGGTCTTTAGGCCGCATGCATTGCTTACAATGTGGGTATGCATACATTTATCAAGATTAGAACTTTTTGCAGTCTTGCATTGGCCGCTGGCTTTGCACTTGCAAATTCCCAAGCGTTTGCCCAGGCTAGTCCAACGCAACCCAAATTGGCTGTTGTTCTGAATTCTGGTGAGGCATCGGTCAGCTTGATTGACATGCCGACCCGTCAAGTAATCAAAACAATTCCGGTCGGCAAAGAGCCGCATCATTTGATGATGACGCCAGATCAAAAGACCTTGCTGATTGCAAATGCCGCAGGGAATGATGTTGTGCTCATGAATCCCACTACCGGAGAGCTCACTGGCAAAATCCCAAATATTATTGATCCGTACCAAATTGGCTATTCGCCAAACCACAAATGGTTTGTTGCCAACGGTAATCGTCTGGATCGGGTGGATGTCTATGCAGCAAATGGTGCCGATCTCAAATTGGCTAAGACAATTAAATTGGCGAAGACCCCAAGCCACATTGCGTTCACATCCGATAGCAAAATTGCTTTCATTACCTTGCAGGACTCTAGCGAGCTTGCTGCGATTGATCTCGAAACACAGAATGTTTTATGGGTGATGCCAACAGGCAAGGTACCCGCGGGTCTTTGGATGACGCCTGGTGACCAGTACTTGCTTGTCGGCATTACAGGTGAAGATAATGTGCAAGTGATTGACTGGAAAACTCGCAAAGAAGTTAAGCGGATATATACCGGTAAAGGTGCGCATAACTTCCGTCCGCTAGGTGATAAGAAACATGTTTTCGTTAGCAATCGCGTGGCTTCCACAATCAGTTTGATCAATATGCAAACGTTGGAAAAAGTAGGTGACATCACTGGACTACCATCTGGTCCAGACGATATGGAAATCACTCCAGATGGCAAAACAATGTGGGTCACTTTTCGCTTTGCAAAAAAAGCGGGGGTGATTGATATCCCGACAATGAAATTGGTCAGCGTGATACCAGTCGGAAAATCCCCACATGGAGTCTTCTTCTATCCTCGGGCATCCTGGGAGTAGGAAAGAGTTCGTGATGAAGCGACTCTGCATCATAACGATCACAGCCGCGCTCATGCTCGGCTGTTTTTTTCGGCGTATCTTCGATTGTCAGGGCGTAAACACCCAGTTGCAATAAAACAGTGTTCCTAACCTTTGATACTGGCAATATGTTGGTAGCCCAAACTGTGGCTGAAATACTCAAACGTCAGAATGTAAAAGCCACATTCTTTTTGTCCAATGAAAAAACGTTTCGTGGGGACTTTGCTTTAGACGATTTTTGGAAAACATATTGGCAAGAATTGGCCAAAGAGGGCCATCACTTTGGTAGTCATACCTATGACCATACCTATTTTGTCAAGGATGGGCCAAAGGGCGAAGTGTTTGAGAAACCTCAGTTCGGCCCTAAAGCAGGAATGACTGTGCTGTACAACGAAGCGGCAATGTGCAAAGAGATTCGTAGGGTCGATGTGCGTTTTCAGGAGTTAACAGGGCAACCGCTTCAAAGAATTTGGCGTGCGCCTGGAGGCAAAACTTCCCCTCTCTTAATTCGAATGGGGGATATGTGTGGTTATCAGCATATCGGTTGGGCGCCAGCAGGTTTTTTGGGCGACGAGCTAAATTCCGAAAAGCATCCTAATAGTGCCCTCCTAGAAAAAGCGAGCCGCGATATTAAGGATGGCGCACCTCGGGATTTGGTCCAGAAAAGATCCTTGGGCTCCCGCTGTTCTGGAGCAATTGATCGTCAATCTCAAGCAGCGCGGTTTTTGTTTCGGAGTATTAACGCCGGTGCATAAAAATTTAGTGGATCGGTCAAAATAAAGCATGGACTTGAATTCTATCCTCTCAGCGATCTCTGGCGCATATGGCAGCGTGCAGGAGTGGATCTTTTCGACATTTGTGATCCCAGTCCTATATCAATTGGATTTAATGTCTTGGGCTGAAGATGTGTTTGATGGAGTGGATTGGTTTTTATTTGGCTGCATACAAATTTTCCTGATAGTGGTGGTTTTGCGCACATGGGAGCGTTTGCATCCGGCGGAAGTGCAGGAGCGCTTTGCAGCATCAACCAAAGCGGATGTGGTGTACACGCTGTTTCATCGCTTGGGTATTTTCCACGGCCTCTTTTTATTGCTTTATCAGGTTTATTTTTTGAGGCGGATTCGATCCTGCATGACTTTCGCTTTGATCGTTTCAACGTAGAGTCTTGGTGGCCTGGCGTTACTTCAATACCAGCAGTTAGCTTTTTGGTGTACTTGGTGCTACTTGATTTTGTGGATTATCTTTACCATCGGGCTTCGCATGTATTTCACTGGTGGTGGCAGTTGCACGCTTTACATCACAGCCAGACCGTAATGACCGCATGGTCTGATAATCGCAATCATGTATTGGATGACATTCTGCGTGCGGTGGTAGTGGCATTTTTTGCGCTTCTGTTTGGAGTATCGCCCGGTCAATTTATTGCTCTCGTTGCCTTGAGCCAATTTATCCAGAGTTGGCAGCATGCCAATATTAGGGTGCATCTTGGTCCAGCGCGCTATCTATTGATCTCGCCGATGTATCACCGGATGCACCATGCTGTCGGTTATGGACATGAGGCTATTGGTAAACCCGGTGTTCTGGGCGGTTGCAATTTTGGAATTTTGTTTCCTTGGTGGGATATGGCATTCAATACCGCCATTTTCCTAAAAGCGGTCTATCCCACAGGCGTGCGAAATTTGACTGTTTCCCAAAATATCTTGATGCAGCAATGGCAGTGCCTGGTGCACGCTGTTCGAGAGATCTTCCCAAAGTAAAACAGCTAAATAAACATACCCTCGGTATGTCTTGGGAGTTCATATGGTCGGGTTGCAACAAGTATTTAAATCGTTCGGACTTGCTCTGGTGGGAGCCATGCATCCCCGCATGCTGTGGTTGAGTTTGCGACCCTTTTTCATTGTGTCGATTCTGTGGGGCTTGCTGATTTGGTTAACGTGGGCCCCAGCATTGGAAGCGTTAAGTATTTTTCTCACTACGTCGATCTTCACGAGTTGGATACAAGAAGGGTTGATCTGGGCAGGATTTGATAACGCACGAGCCTGGGTTGCGCCGTTATTTTTTGTGATGTTGATTATTCCTCTTATCACGATCAGTCTTCTGGTATTCGTTGCATTCTCTACAGTGCCAGCGATTGTGAAGGTGGTTGTTCGCCAACCTGCTTATCAAGGTTTGGAATGTAAGCAGGTTGGCAGCTTCTTTGGTAGTTTGGTTTACACCCTGTGGTCTGCGCTTATTTGTCTAGCCTTAATCATGTTGACATTACCAGTTTGGTGGGTGCCTCCACTCGTAGCGGTTCTGCCTCCACTATTGTGGGGTTGGCTAACCATGCGACTTATGTCTTATGATGTGTTGGCAAAGCATGCAAGCTCTGATGAGCGCGATCTTTTGCTGGAAAAGTATCGTTGGCCCTTGCTGATCATGGGCGTTGCTTCAGGCATGCTGGGAGCAGTACCGACTTTTTTCTGGGCAACTTCTGTGCTTGCATTGGTGCTGTTTCCAATTGTGAGTTTTGTTGCTCTGTGGATTTATTCGCTCATCTTTGTGTTTGCAGCACTGTGGTTTAGCCATTTTTTATTAGATGCATTGCAAACCCTTAGGCAAGAAGAGCTAGAGAAATCCTTAACGGTTCAAGCGCGTATTGTTGATTCTGAACTTCCTAATAATGGT
>CAZXSX010000038.1:1422-11580 GCA_964643245.1 uncultured Polynucleobacter sp. | reverse complement strand
AGAGCCTTATCCGCATCAAGCTATTGTGTTTCCGCCACCAAGGCCTAACAACGCTAGTCGAAGTAAAGCGAAATGTGGTCAATGCGGTTATGAGGTTACCCTCCTCAAAAAATGGGCTAGCTATGGAGCCCCCATATGCCCTAAAGACAATGTACGCATGCAAGAGGATATTCCGGAGACCATAGAAAATACCGAGAGTCATGATAGTGAGTCTGTGGGTAAAGGTGTCAAGGGGAGTCAAGACGAAATTCGTCGGGCCATTAGCTAGAACCGCCGAGTAAAATGACGCTTTAACGTAAAACAAAATTAAAAAGAGACTAATTAAACATGAACGCAAAAAAGATTTTTAAGAACCCCAAAATTGCGGTGATACCTGGAGATGGAATTGGTAAAGAGGTGATGCCTGAGGGTGTTCGTGCGCTTGAAGCGGCCAACCGAAAATTTAATATTGGTATGCAATTTGACCATTTCGATTTTGCGAGTTGCGATTACTATTAAAAACACGGCGAGATGCTGCCCGACGATTGGTTCGATCTATTAATGAAATACGACGCTATCTTCTTTGGTGCAGTAGGAATGCCGAATATTTTGCCGGATCATGTTTCATTGTGGGGTAGCTTGATTCAATTCCGTCGTGGCTTTGATTATTAGTACGTCAACCTACGTCCGATACGACTATTGCCAGGGGTGCCATGTCCATTAGCAAATCGTAAACCAGGTGATATTGATTTCTTTGTGGTACGCGAGAATACCGAAGGTGAGTATTCCAGCGTAGGCGGAAAGATGTTCCCGGATACTGATCGCGAGTTCGTGATTCAGGAATCTGTATTTACTAGGCAGGGGGTGGACCGTATATTGCAATACGCATTTGATCTTGCCCAAAGCCGTCCTAAAAGCATCTCACGTCTGCAATCAAGTCAAATGGCATTGCCATCACGATGCCATATTGGGATGAGCGTGTTGAGGCGATGTCTAAAATGTTTACTGATGTGTGAACCGACAAATATCACATTGATATTTTGGCAGCTCATTTTGTGATGAATCCAGATCGTTTTGATGTGGTAGTTGCGAGCAATTTATTTGGCGATATCTTGTCAGACCTTGGTCCAGCTTGTACGGGCACAATCTCTGTAGCACCTTCTGGCAGTATTAATCCAGAGGGTAAGTCCCATCATTGTTTGAGCCTGTCCATGGATCGGCGCCAGATATTTACGGCAAGATGATTGCAAACCGATTGGCCAGATTTGGAGTGGTGCAATGATGCTGGATCACTTGGGATACCCTGAAGCTGGCGTTGCAATCTTTGGTGCAATTGAGAAAGTATCGGCAACCGGTCCAGGGCATGCGCCATTAACCCCAGATCTTGGGGGCACTGCGAAAACCGACGATTTGGGTAAGGCGATAGCCGCTGCTATTTGACGGGTTTTAGATGTTTGCATTGGAAGGACTCCAGACAGAGTCCTTTTTGCTGGATTTGGAAATTTCAGCAAGTATCTTTTCATGATGCGCGAGATCGTCATCGCTCGCGGCTAATACTTTTAAATTGGTTGGTAATGTTTTGGCGTGGCCGGTAGCATCGGCGCCAACGGTGTAATCAATCAAGTCAATCGAAAGATCTTCTTGTCCACGCGTCATCGCAATATAGACTTCCGCTAAGAGCTGGGCATCCAGTAAAGCACCGTGCAGCGTGCGATGTTCATTGCTAATATTGAAGCGGTCACAGAGCGCATCCAAAGAATTGCGCTTGCCAGGGAACATTTGGCGAGCATCGAGCAGTGTGTCGATAATTTTTGAAGCCAAGCCACGAAATGGGGGGCGCTTTAATAGTGCAAACTCGTTATCTAAAAAACCCAAGTCGAACGCGGCATTATGAATAACAATTTCAGCGCCATCAACAAACTCAATAAGTTGTTCAACGATTGCACCGAATACAGGTTTATCGGACAAAAATTCTCGAGAAAGCCCGTGCACAGCAAATGCGCCAGCATCAATATCGCGCTCAGGATTAATGTAGTAGTGAAAGGTGCGATCGGTTAGGCGTCGATCAATTACCTCAACACACCCAATCTCAATAATACGATCACCCGTTGCTGGATTTAAGCCAGTTGTTTCGGTGTCTAAAATCACTTGGCGCATTAAGTACCCTCTAAAACGGATGGTGGAATTTCCATCGGACCATTGCCAGCGTATTTATCTAAATACAGGTAAATGACCAGTGTAATAATCAGCGTCACAAATTGAGAAAATATCAAACCGCCAGCAACGCTAATGCCTAGTGGTTGACGCAATTCGGCGCCGGCACCCAGACCAAATGCAATTGGTAGTGCACCCATCAGAGCCGCGAAGGTAGTCATCATAATAGGGCGGAAACGCAAGATACACGCCTCTCGAATCGCTTTTTCAGGAGTAAGCCCCTTGGAACGTTGCGCATCCAAAGCGAAGTCAATCATTAGAATGGCATTCTTCTTAACAATGCCAATCAACAACAAAATACCAATTGAGGCAATGATCGTAAGCTCAAACCCAAAGATTCTAAGGGCCAAAATAGCGCCAATAGCAGCTGACGGTAATCCAGCCAAAATGGTGAGGGGGTGAATGTAGCTCTCGTATAACACGCCTAGCAAAATGTAAATCACACCGAGAGCAGAGAAGATCAAAATTAACTGACCCGATTGATTGCTTTTAAAGACGGCGGCATCGCCACCATAGCTAGTAATGATGGAGGGTGGCAAATCAATCTGTTTGGTGTATTCCTCAATCTTCTTAGTAGCATCACCAAGGAAAACGTCTGGTGCCAAGTTAAAAGAGAGTGTTACGGCTGGAATTTGGCCTTGGTGGTTCACGGCCGTTGGGCCGACCGATCGCGTAAAGGCTGCTAGACTGGATAGCGGGATTAACTTATCCGTTGCTCGTCCGCGGACAAAAACTTTATTCAGATCGGTTTCGTATTGGCGATCTTCTTCAGCAGCCTCTAGGATGACGTAGTAGGTATTGACTGGCGTATAAATTGTTGAAACTTGTTTTTCACCAAAGGCTGCATATAAGGCCGTACGAATATCAGCAATTGTGACGCCGGCGCTAGCAGCTTTTTCGCGATTAATGTCGATCTTGACATTTAACCCCTTTAATTGAGAGTCACTAGTGACATCGCGGAACATAGGGTCTGCACGCAACTTTTGCATGAGCTTATCCGCCCATTCATTCACGCCTTCAAAGCCAACACTTTGCAAGGTGAACTGGTAACGGCTCTTACTACTTTTCCCGCCAAGCTGTAAATTTTGTACTGGACGCATATAGACCTGAAGGCCAGGGATTTCTTTGAACTTTGCGCGCAAGCCTTCCATGATTTTGGCCATCTTTTGGCGCTCACTTTTTGGCTTGAGGATGATAAAAATACGTCCAGTGTTGTATCCAGAGCTAGCTCCGCCACCAATTACCGAAATTGAGCAAGCAACGTTGGGATCTGAGGTAACAAGCTCAGCAGCCTGATCTTGAAGTGCAAGTATTGCCTTAAACGAAATATCCTCGGAGGCTTCTGTTGTCGCCAAGATCTGGCCGATATCTTCTTCTGGGAAAAACCCTTTGGGGCTATTCACAAAAAGCACCACTGTAAAAACAAAGGTAGAGAGCGCCCCCAGAGAACCTTTTTACGGTTTGCTAATGCTAGATCTAGATAGTGAACATAGGTTTTGAGCGTCCAATCAAAGAAACGATCAAACTTTTTGTTAATTTCATATTCTTTGGTATGCACGCCTGGTTTTGGCAGAAAACGACTGCACAACATCGGCACCACGGTAAGGGACACAACTGCAGACACCAAAATAGAGAGCGAAACCACTACGGCAAACTCTCTAAAGAGCAAGCCTATAGGGCCAGACATGAAGACCGCTACCAAGGAGATGGAAATCGAAATAATTGTGAAGCCTACCTCTTTGCTGCCTTTGAGAGAGGCTTTGAGCGGATCCATGCCTTGTTCGACATAGCGCATGATGTTTTCGAGTACGACAATCGCATCGTCAACAATCAAACCGACCGCTAGAGTAATGCCCAATAAAGAGATGTTATCTAGGCTGTAGCCTAAAAAATACAATAAGAAAAAAGCGCCAATGAGCGAAATCGGTAAGCTGATAGACGGAATAATAGTGGCTGAAGCATGTTTAAGAAATAGGAAGATAACTAGCACAACCAAGATGACGGTCAGAGCCAGAGTGACATTGACATCATGAATGGCCTCAATGATCGACAGGGAGCGGTCATTTAGCAGTTGCAACCGAATGGACTCTGGCATTTGTTTCTGCAATTGAGGAAGCAGGGCTTTAACTGATTTCACTACCTCAACCGTATTTGCGCCGGGTTGACGCAAGACTGCAATGGCAATCGAGCGCTCGCCGTTGGAACTGGCTAATGTTTTGACATCCTCATAACTCTCGATGACTTCTGCTACGTCTTTTAAATAAATGGGGAGGCTATTTCTTTGGCTAATAATCAGATTGGCAAACTCCTCAGAGCGAACCATTTGAGGGTTGGCGTAAATCGTAATGGCTTGGCGCGGTCCGTCTAGCACGCCCACAGGACTATTAGAATTTGCTTTATTAATCGCAACCGATACATCGTCAATTGTGAGGTTTCGATTCGCTAATGCATCGGGATGTACCCGCACGCGAACAGCGTAACGTTTAGCACCATAGACCAGAACTTGAGCCACTCCACTAATGGTGGATAGGTTTGGTGAGAGTAGATTCTCAGCATATTGGTTTAGATCCGACAGGCTAACTGATGGTGAGCTGAGGAGCACCACCAACACGGGTGTATCAGATGGGTTAATTTTCCGATACGAGGGCAGCACAGTCATTTCAATCGGAAGACGCTTCTGTGCTCTCAAAAGGGCTGCTTGGACATCGACGGCGGCCTTATCGATGTCTCGATCATTATTAAATTCGAGGGTAATGCTAGTGCTACCTAAGGAGTTGGTAGAGCTGATAACCGTTATGCCATCGATCGTGGAGAATTCTTTCTCCAGTGGCAGTGCCACTGCGGAAGCCATGTTTTCAGGTGAGGCTCCTGGCAAAGACGCGCTGACGGAGATAACGGGGGAATTAAAACTGGGCAAGGCTGCTACTGGGATATTTAAGTACGCTACCGTGCCAGCAATGACTGTTGCTACAGAAAGCAACACCGTCATCACCGGACGCCGAATACATAACTCGGATAAGCTCATTTTTTATCAGCTGGGCTAGGGGTGGTCGGGGCTGGAGAAGCGTTTGTTTGAGTAGTTGTGCCAACAGCAGGAACCGGAGCTATTGCGGGTGCAGGTTTATCGTTTGACTTTGCCTCACGCGTTTTGCTGCCAGGACGTAAATTTTGCTTGCCTTCGACAACGACTTTATCACCAGCCTGAATACCAGTGATAACGGAAGAGCCCTGGTACTCATAAACCACTTTGATCGGTACTATGCTGGCTTTGCCGTCCTTATCCAGCGTGAACACAAATTTACCGCGAGGATTAATGACGATCGCTTGCGAGGGAACGGAGAGTGCGTCTTTCAAGTCACTTGCCACGAGTGAGACGCGCGCAAATTGACCAGGAAGTAACGTCATCGATTCATTAGGAATTTGCGCCTTAACTCGAACCGCAGCAATCGAGGGGTCAACCTGGTTGTCCACGACTAAAACTGTACCCTCATAAACTCTCTTACTGCTATCACCAACGGTAACTTTAACTCTTAATGGCTCGCCATCCAATTGGTTTTCCAGAATCGTTGGAATATCTTTCTCTGGAATCACGAACTGAACATTGATGGGGTTTCGCTGTGTGATAGTGACCATGGATCCAACGCTGGATGTGGCGGTAGAGCTTGTCGCAGTTGTCACAACGTTACTCGCTTGCACTAATGATCCCGGAAATACATTAACGATACCTGCGCGCCCATCTATGGGAGAGCGGAGGTAGTCAAAAGAGAGCTGCACTTCTGCAGCTTTAGCAGCCGCTTGCGCTGACTTGGCGTTCGCCATGGAGGTTTCAAGACCTGCCTTAGAGATGAAGTTCTTCGCCACTAATTCTTTTGCGCGCAAGTACTGCTTTTGAGCATCATCTGCCAGCGCTTTAAGTTTTTCATAATTTGCTTTGTCATTACGATCATCTAAGGTAAATAAGAGATCGCCAGCTTTTACTTCTTGACCATCCTTAACATTCACCTTAGCAAACGTATTAGTCACCATGGGGCGTATATCAACAATGTTTGCTGAGACAATTGTGCCGGTTGCCTCAATGATTAGCGACACATCCTTTTTTGAACAACCATGGTTGTAACCGTAATGGGGCCACCCGCTTTATCTTTCTGCGGAAAGAAATAGTCATACGTTTTTGACCCTGCATAAAGCACAATGAGCGCTAACAAAATGCGCCATTTGTATTTCGTGACAAATGCTTTGAGGGTTACCCAATCCAATTGCTTAAGCTTGCTTGTGTGGGACGAAGCCTTTTGCCACAGAGCGCACAAACGTGATTTACCAACATTTTTTAGTTGGCCTAACTTGCTAACCAGTTGATCAAGTGTTGATTCGATTTTTGACACAGTCTCATTTTCTAAATTTTTTATAGTTTAAATGCGGTTTTTGATCATCAAAGGCCCATCCATTCTCTCATAAGCCTCCAAAAAATGGGCTTGGGAGGGCTTTCTCCAAACAAGGGGAAGATCAGGGCAAAAACTCTTCCACGCCCTTATTGGCAAGCTGATCAGCCAATTCATTGCCAGGATGGCCGTTATGCCCCCGGACCCAATGCCAAGAAATCGTATGCTGGGGAAGTAGGGCGTCTAATTCTTGCCATAAATCGGCATTTTTAACGGGATCCTTGCTGGCCGTCTTCCAGCCACGCTTCTTCCAGCCTTCAAGCCATTCCGTAACCCCTTTTTGGACATATTGGGAGTCAGTCCATAGCTCAACCGAGCTGCGTTGTTTAAGCGCTCGAAGAGCAAAAATCACCGCACTAATTTCCATGCGATTGTTGGTGGTGAGCTTTTCTCCACCATGGATGTGTTTTTCATGTTCTCCAGAACGAAGGACGGCGCCCCAGCCGCCAGGACCAGGATTCCCCTTGCACGCGCCGTCGGTGTAAATAACGATATGAGGTGGGGATGCAGTGTTCATCTGAGGCATGATCCTAATTTATTACTTCTCTGCGTTATTCAAAGCGTCTCGCAATTGATTGCGCTCAGCAGCTGGACTCAACTGAGTGATGGCCGGGATGCGAACAGATTGCACCTTACCTACGAGACGCATGCCATTGTGACGTTTAATGGCGGAAACCAGAAATACTGCACCAAAGATAGGCCACCAGCGATTTCCCATAGACTCAAGGAAGCCCATGCGATTCATCGAAGTCTCTCCATGGAGCGGAAGCTTGTAGCAACCAAAATGTCCACGATCCAATGAGTAATTGAGAAGTTGTAACCAGTCTTTTATGCGAATCAAGCTTATAAACTGACCATCTCGAGGAAGAAACGGGTTGCCAATTAAATGACTGAGGTATTGCCGTGCTCCCCACAAGCTGGCAGGATTAAAGCCAGAGATAACCAAACGACCTTCGGGTCGTAGCACGCGATCAACCTCACGTAAGATCTGATGTGGGTCAGTTACAAATTCCAAAACGTGAGGCAACACTATGAGATCAATACTTTCATTAGCAAAAGGAAGTTCTGATGAGTTGCCTTCAATCAAATGCCAGTTAAATCGATTGGCATACTCGCGACTATCATTTGCATGTATTAAAAGCGCATGTAATGGCATGCGGTTTTCGCTTAAAGCGTTCAATTGGGGGAGGCCGATTTGCAGGGCATAAAACCCAAAGACATCCCCTACGATCTGATCAAAGCATTGTTGCTCCCAGCGTAAAACATAGCGACCGGGCGGGGATTGGAGCCATTTCTCCCAGGAGCTCCAGGGAGGGGCGGGGGTCTGCGAGGGAATGGGTGGGGTTGGTATCATCGGATTATGGATAAGAATACTTTATTGCAAGTTTGGCCTATTCCGGCCTTTGATGACAACTACATCTGGTGTATCCATGATGGCAAATCGGCCCTAGTCGTTGATCCGGGTGATGCTGCTCCAGTATTGGCATACCTTGCCCAGGCAAAGCTCAAATTAACCGGGATTTTGGTTACTCATCACCATACTGATCATACTGGTGGCATTCTGAACCTGCTCAACGCAGTTGGTATTTCAGTACCCGTCTACGGACCAGTTGGTGACCATATTCCAGGACGTACCCAAGTTGCCAAAGAGGGCGACAAGATCGAGATTGCCTCTCCTCGTATTAGCCTCACCGTCTATGAAGTTCCAGGACACACTTTGAGTCACAATGCCTATTTTGCAAACATGCAAGCAAATGTCCTCGAGCCAATGCTATTTTGTGGCGATACCTTATTTGCGTCCGGTTGTGGTCGATTATTTGAAGGCTCTCCTTCGCAGATGGAACAGTCATTAGCAAAGTTTGCAGCGCTTACAAAAAATACCTTGGTGTATTGCACCCATGAGTACACCTTGTCCAACATTCGATTTGCATTAGCAGTTGAGCCAAATAACCAAAACCTGATTTCATGGTCTGAGCGCGCTCAAGAATTACGTCAAAAGGGGTTACCAACCTTGCCAACAACAATCGGTCAAGAGCTGCAAGTCAATCCCTTTATGCGTTGCAATCAAGCTGAAGTCATTGCTTCTGCAAAAGAGATCTCAGGGCAAAAGGAGTTGCCCAGTCCTGCTCATGTGCTAGCTGTTATTCGCGCTTGGAAAGATCGGTTCTAATGCGCTTGATGTATGCGGTAGTGATTGTTACTGCATTTTTGTCTGGCTGCGCAAGCACAGGGGATTGGTCCTCCGACACCCCAACCAAACCCAGCTCTAAGGCTTCAAGGGCTGCGCGGGTGAATTTGCAGAATCAATCGGTTAGCAAGATTTATGCGCCTTCCGATAATCTATGGATACGCATTCGGGATGGGTTTCAGATGGAGCCCATGAATTCGCCGCTTAAAATTGAGCAAGTTCGCTGGTTGGCTGCTCGTCCAGACTATGTGCATCGTTCCATGGCGCGGTCATCTCGATATTTGTTTTACATCGTGCAAGAAGTCAATGCTCGTAATATGCCGACAGAAATTGCACTGCTTCCTTTTGTAGAGAGTGCTTTTGTAACGCACGCTAAGTCCAGTGCTAAAGCAGTTGGTTTATGGCAATTTATGCCAGCCACTGGAAAAGATTTTCAGTTGACACAAAACGTGTTTCGCGATGAACGCCGTGATGTATTGCAATCAACGGATGCAGCGTTAGATTATCTCCAGCGCTTGCATAATCAATTTGGCAGTTGGGAGCTTGCTCTAGCAGCGTATAACTGGGGTGCAGGTAACGTTCTCAAAGCTCAAAAGCGGAATCAATCCGCAGGGTTGCCTACTGATTACGAGAGCTTGACTATGCCACGTGAGACACGCATGTATGTTCCAAAGCTTATGGCCTATCGTGCCATCGTGTTAGATCCCATGGCGTATGGCATCGTTTTGCCTGAACTAGAAAATCATCCGTACTTTGTGGCAGTGGATGTTGGAAGTGATATTGATGTTGCTTTAGTGATTAAGTTGGCAGAAATACCCGAAGATGAATTTCACAGCCTTAATCCATCATTTAACAAGCCAGTAATATTGAGTAACGCCAATCAGCAGATTTTGTTGCCCTTTGGCCATGCTGAGGTCTTTCAAGCCAATTTAAAGAAATACACCAAACCACTCTCAACCTGGACTGCGGTAAAGGTGACTAAAACCGAGAGCGTGGATCAAGCCGCCAAAACGTTAGGTGTTGATCCGGATGCGTTAAGGCAAGTCAATGGCATTCCTAAGGGGATGCGTATTAAGGCTGGTTCAACAGTCATTATTCCCAAAAATAGCAACCGAGCAGGGGATGTTTCATCATCCATGGCAGACAACGCTAGCCTTAGTCTTGAAAAACCACCCCCACCAGCGCCAAAGTGCCCCAAGCCTGCTAAAGGGGCTAAAAATGCCAAACCTGCAAAGCCCACTTCGAACGCCGCTTCCACCTCTTCCAAGGGTAATTCTTCGCAAAAGAATGCTGCGTCTCAGCATAAATCCGCATCGACAGGCCTTGTAAAATCTGCGA
>CAZXSX010000038.1:0-1322 GCA_964643245.1 uncultured Polynucleobacter sp. | reverse complement strand
AGGGTGGCCTGACAAATCTTTGTTACAACGCCGTTGATCGTCACTACAAAACGAATCCCGATCAACTTGCACTTGTTGCTGTTTCAGCAGAAACGAATCAAGAGAAAGCCTATATTTAAAGAGCTATACGAAGAAGTGAATCGTATGGCGGCTATCTACAAAGCCAATGGCATCCAAAAGGGTGACCGGGTTTTAATTTACATGCCAATGATTGCCGAGGCGTGTTTTGCAATGCTCGCCTGTGCGCGTATTGGTGCAATTCACTCTGTGGTATTTGGTGGTTTTGCAGCGCATAGTTTGGCAACCCGTATTGATGATGCACAACCCAAAATGGTGGTGACCGCTGAAGCTGGCATGCGAGGTGGTGAAGCGGTTCCATATAAACCACTATTGGACGAAGCGATTTCCTTGGCGACCTATAAGCCTGAGAAAGTCTTGATCGTGAACCGAGGCTTATCCGAGTTCACAACAGTTGCTGGCCAAGATTTGGATTACGCAACTGAGAGACAAAAACACTTAAATGATCTTGTGCCAGTCGAATGGGTTGATGCTACACACCCTTCATACATTTTGCATACCTCAGGAACCACTGGTAAACCAAAAGGCGTTCAGCGGGATACCGGTGGCTACGCAGTTGCTTTGATGTCAACGATGAACCATATCTTCTGCGGCAAAGCAGGAGAGATCATGTTTACCACCTCAGACATTGGTTGGGTGGTTGGCCACAGTCACATCATTTACGGCCCATTACTCAATGGCATGGCTACCATCATGTACGAGGGTACGCCATTGCGTCCGGACGCTGGCATTTGGTGGGAGCTTGTAGCAAAGTACAAGGCCTCAGTCATGTTCTCAGCTCCAACGGCAGTCCGAGTTCTCAAGAAACAAGATCCTGCCTACTTAACTAAACATGATCTATCTACGCTACGCGCATTGTTCTTGGCAGGTGAGCCTTTGGATGAGCCAACTGCGAGTTGGATTCATGATGCTATTAAGAAGCCAATTGTGGATAACTACTGGCTGGCCTATGCTTGCGATTCAGCGCGGCGTTGAAGTGATGCCACACAAGCTTGGCTCCCCAGGCATGCCTTCCTTTGGTTACAACATGAAGCTTTTGGATGACGCTACTTCCGCTGAGCTAGGTGCAGATCAAAAGGGTGTGATTGCAATTGAAGGTCCGTTGCCTCCAGGTTGCATGCAAACTGTTTGGGGTGACGATAAGCGCTTTTATTAGCACTTATTGGGAAACCATCCCAGGTAAGTTGATTTACTCCACATTCGACTGGGGCATTAAAGACAAAGACGGTTACTTCTTCATCTTA
>CAZXSX010000037.1:0-12250 GCA_964643245.1 uncultured Polynucleobacter sp. | reverse complement strand
ATCCCCCTTAGTACTCCCAACGGCAGATAGGTAGTTGTTGGCGGACATTGCACTATAAACATCGTCAGCGCCAACACCAAGACCAGCCATCTTTTCACGGTCAAGCCAGGCGCGTAAAGCAAACTTTCTACCGCCGATAATTTCTGTGTTCTGCACACCTTCGACAGAATCTAATTTGGGCTTCACTACTCGTAAAAGATAATCTGTAATCGCGTTATTGGGTAACTGATCGCTATAAAAACCCATATACATTGCAGCGGTAGATTGACCAACCTGTACGGTAGTACCGGTTGTTGCGCCTGTGGAGGCAACTGATTCTTAACCGCGCTAATTTGAGTCATAGTTCAGCTTTAGGGTGGCAATAATCGTTGATATACCACTAACGCTAGTAGAAGATAAATAGTCAATTCCCTGAGCTTGCGCAATTGATGCTTCTAGAGGCTGCGTAATAAAGCCTGCGATTGTTTCTGGATCAGCACCATAGTACGCAGTCGTGATCGTAACAATTGCATTCTGTGTTTGCGGATACTGGTTGACAGGCAAGGATCCAATCGCCTTTAAGCCAAATACCAACACAAGCGCGCTCACGACCAGCGATAGCACTGGCCTGCGAATGAATATATCAGTCCAATTCATCTACTGCTTATTCCTGTGGCTTCGGATTAGGTGAATTTGCAGGCTGCACCTTGTTATTAATAATTAACGGTGTGCCATTCTTCAATTTCAGCTGACCACTAGTTACAACCGTATCGCCCTCGTTGATACCCTTCAGAATTGCCACTTGATCCCCACGGGTGCTGCCAGTCGTTACAAATACCTGCTGAGCCTCCAATGCTGGCTTGCCCTGTTTATCCCTCTTACCCGTTTCCTTAGCAATAAATACGGTTGAGCCGTAGGGGTTATAGGTGACTGCTGTTTGCGACAAAGTCAAAAGCTTCACCTGATCGCCCAATTTGATATTTACGTTGGCAAACATGCCAGGCAATACTTTCTTATCCGGATTTGCAATTTGCGCCTCAATCTGAATATTGCGAGTGTTCGTGTCTACCTTAGGGCTAACAGCGGTAATCTTGCCAGCAAAAGTCGCATCCTTGAAAGCGTCGGTAGTAACCTCTACATCTTGGCCTACTTGAATCTGCTCAGCATTGCCTTGCGGTAAGGTGAAATCAACAAATATTAGATCTAAGGTCTGCAGCGTAACTAGCTTGTCTCCTGGATTAACGTACTGCCCAGGATTAATCGATACGATACCAACTCGACCGCTAAATGGCGCCTTCAAATTCTTTTTAGCAACTAAAGCCGTTTGAGCCTCTACTTGAGCTTGCTTGGACTTCGCATCCGCTTTGCTGGTATCAAAAACATTCTTGCTAATTGCCTGAATAGCAAGCTGCTGCTTGTCACGCTCATTAATGACCTTAGCTAGATCTGCCATGGCCTTCAGTGAATTCAACTGTGCAACATCGGATGCATCATTGAGTTTGATAAGTAGTTCGCCCTCTTTGACATCTTGACCGGACTTTATAGGTGCAACCTGCACTAAGCCGCCAATTTCGGTGCTCAGCTCAACCCCCCTAAATGCGCGGATATTACCAACGCTCGAGCGTTTTGGCTGCCATTCAGATGTTGTCACAACCATCGTCGAAACGGTTGCTGGTGGTAAGCCCATTCCCGAGATGAAATGTTTAATCATGAACGTCTTAAATTGATTAAACGCAAAAATTAATCCGAGCAATAAAAACACTCCGCACAACATAATGGTCATACGGCGTTGCAAGGGCTCCATAGCCATCAACTTGGCATAGGCTTTAGTGCCACGCCATTTAGCACCCATGCGTGCATAAAACGCTTTTGCTTTTCCCAAAGAGAAATTGCCTTATCTCGTAATTTCCATTGCTCAGCTTTGAGCTTCATCCACACCCATAGGGCAAGAATGGCAGAAATTACTTTGCTCTTAATTGTTTCCAGAAGTTTCATTTTGGTCTTTGTTCGCTATGGCTTTTGGTTTAAAAGCGGGGCCTTCTCGATTCCACCAGCCGCCGCCCAATGCTGTAAAAAGTGCTGCTGTATCAGAAAATCTGGTTGCTTGTGCTGCAACAGATTTCACTTTGGCCTGTTGGTACTGATTTTGATAGTAAAGAACCGCTAAATAACTTACTGTTCCCAGCTTGTATTGTTGTTGTACTAAATCCAGAGTCTCGTAGGCATAACGCTCCGCATCGGATGCCGCCTTTAAAGCTTGAGCGCCAGTCTCTAGCGCACGAAGCGCATTCGCTACCTCTTGAAAAGCATTGAGTACTGTCGCCTGATATTGAAAAGCTGCTTGCTCATAATTGGCAATCGCACCTCGGCGTTGTGCAAGCAACTGCCCACCCTGAAACAAGGGTTGCAAGATTCCCCCACCAATCGACCAAAGAGAAGAATTTGGACCAAACAACGCGGCTGAAGTAAGCGCAGCTGAGCCAATTGATCCAGTAATATTAAATTGTGGCAATAAATTGGCTGTAGCAACACCCACAAAAGCATTCTGCGCTTTTAGTTGCGCCTCTGCAGCGCGTACATCGGGACGCTGACGCACTAAACTTGATGGCACAGAGAGTGGCAACTTTTCTGGAAGGTGTAACTTACTCAGATCAAACTTGGTGATATCTGCATTGCTTGGCAACTCGCCAATAAAGACTGCCAATTGTTTTTCAGTGACTTCTGCAAGATTGGTTTGTGCCTTCAAAATTTCTTCGGTTGCTTGCATTTGAGCTCGTAATGCTGCCTCCTTAACTGCACGAGTCACCACATTGGCTGTTAAAGAGAGATAGGCACCCTCCGTTGATACTGTGCAACCTCGACTTGCGCACGTGCGCCCTCTACTAAGCGCCGAGCACCCCCAAACACATCGAGCTTATAGGTCACATTAACTGATGTGTTGTATAGGTTGTATGTACCTGAACCATATGGGAGCCCATAAATAGCGGAGGGCTGCAACTGTCTTGATGCAGTCCCGCCAAGTCCGACTGCCGGAAAGTACTGTCCACCGATCTGCGCATTGACATTCTCTTGAGCAGCACGAAGTGCAGCATCAGCAGCCCCTAAATTGGGATTTTGCTCTAACGCCTTTTTATTAAGGCATCTAACTCAGGTGACTTATATAACTCCCACCACTGCGCCTCAATATCGGCACCCTCAACAAACTCTTGATCCGTTCCCCCTGGAACACCAGGCGCAGTCACCAATTTTTTGGATAAGGGACTTTCTGTATAACCCGAAGTGTTCGGCGGATCTGGTTGCTTAAAGTCTGGGCCCACTGCGCATGCAGAAAGGACGCTCACGCAAATGAGCACAAGCCCGTGCAAGCGACAAAATGGGGTCTAAGATTCGCAAAACCCCAATATGTCGACTGAAGAGCTTATTCTACGGTCACACTCTTTGCCAAGTTTCTTGGCTTATCAACATCTGTGCCACGAGCACACGCTGTGTGATATGCTAATAGCTGTAATGGCACTACATGCAATATCGGTGATAGGCTGCCATAGTGCTCGGGCAAACGAATCACATTGATGCCCTCACTATTCACAATCTCAGTATCTTGATCAGCAAAAACATAGAGCTTTCCGCCCCGCGCCTTTACTTCTTGCATATTGGACTTGAGCTTCTCCAAAAGGTCATCATTAGGCGCTACGGTAACCACCGGCATCTTCTCAGTTACAAGCGCCAAGGGTCCGTGCTTTAGTTCACCAGCAGGATATGCTTCCGCATGAATATATGAGATCTCTTTTAGTTTTAATGCGCCCTCAAGTGCAATTGGATAGTGGCGACCACGCCCCAAGAAGAGCGCATTTTCACATTTAGCAAACGCATCGCTCCACGCAATAATTTGTGGCTCAAGGGCTAATACCGCATGCAATGCTTTTGGTAAGTGGCGCAACTCTCTGAGAAGCTCTTTCTCTTTTTCAGCAGAAATTCTGCCAGCACGCCTTGCCAGCGAAACCGCCAAAAGATAAAGTGCTAGCAATTGCGTGGTAAACGCTTTGGTTGAAGCAACACCAATCTCGGCACCAGCCTTCGTTAAAAAATGCCAATTTGTTTCGCGCACCATCGCACTACTTGCAACATTACAAATAGCTAAAGTGTATTGATGACCCAAAGACTTCGCATGGCGCAAAGCGGCTAAAGTATCTGCCGTCTCGCCCGATTGCGAAACCACCACAATCAATGTCTTCGGATTTGGAACAGTAGTGCGATAACGATATTCGCTTGCGATTTCTACCTGCGTGGGAATGCCAGCAATATCTTCTAACCAATACTTGGCGACGCATGCAGAGTAGTAGCTTGTGCCACAGGCCAATATCAAAATTTGATCAAAGGCGTTCCAATCTTCAGTATTCGCCCCAAATAACTCTGGCCCAAATGCGGCAATATTGGCGAGCTTGTCACCAATCGCTCTTGGCTGCTCAAAAATTTCTTTTTGCATGTAATGCTGATAAGGGCCAAGATCAACAGAGTCTGCTTGTTCTGGCATTGGCTTTTGCTCACGCTTTACCGATTTTCCCGACTGATCTAGAACGTCAACGCCATCTGCTTTCAGAATCGCAACATCACCTTCTTCTAAGTACATCATCGAATGGGCTCTACCAGCGAGGGCCAATGCATCTGAAGCCAAAAAGTTTTCTTTATCACCCAGAGCCACCACCAATGGCGAGCCAACACGAGCACCAACCAATGTCTCTGGATTATCTTGAGCTATCACACCGATTGCATAGGCGCCAAATAACTTTGGCAATACCGCTTGCACTGCTTTTGCTATATCTTTTCGCCCTGAGCGCTCGTATGCTTGATGAATTAAATGGGCGATCACTTCTGTATCTGTCTCGGAAGTAAAAACATAATTCGCTGTTGTCAATTCCGCACGAAGTGCCTCGTAGTTTTCAATAATTCCGTTGTGAACAACCGCAATTAATCCGCCTGAAATATGCGGGTGCGCATTTTGGGTATCCGGCTTACCATGTGTGGCCCAACGAGTATGCGCAATACCTAGTGTTCCCCGAAACTCTTTGCCCTGTTCGGCTAACTCAGAAACGCGGGCCGTCGTTCGGGCACGCTCAATCGGATGCTTTGGGTCATCACTATTAATAACTGCAAAGCCACATGAGTCATATCCACGGTACTCAAGGCGACGCAAGCCCTCTACCAACATATCAACAATATTCTTATGAGATGCTGCGCCAACAATACCGCACATTATTTTTTGCCCCTTGTAACTTTCTTAACAACTCTCTTCAGAACCTGCTTCTTGGCTACTTTCTTAGCGACGATTTTTTGTGCTTACTTTTTTGTCGCAACAGTCTTATCTTTTTTCACCGGCCGCTGCCACTGCAAAGAAATTTGCTTGGCTCGCGAAACGGTTAATTGATTGGCAGGTGCATCCTTAGTCAGCGTTGTTCCGGCACCCAGCGTTGCGCCGCGCCGAACACGCACTGGGGCAACCAACTGAGTATCCGAACCAATGAACACATCGTCCTCAATTATCGTCTGATGCTTATTAACGCCATCGTAATTGCAAGTAATTGTCCCTGCGCCAATATTAACTCTTGAGCCCACAATAGAGTCGCCAACATAAGCCAAATGATTCGCTTTACTATTCGCGGCAATTTTGCTGTTTTTCACTTCGACAAAATTACCAATGTGTACATCGTTTGATAAATTTGCTCCAGGCCGCAAACGAGCGTAGGGTCCAATGACGGATTGGGCACCCACCTTGGCGCCATCGAGATGACTATAGGCATGAATTGATACGCCATTGCCGATGACGCTATTGCGGATTACACAATAAGGCCCGATCTTCACCCCAGCACCTAATGTAACGCAACCCTCAAATACACAACCCACATCTATTGATACATCGGCGCCGCACTCAAGCGTGCCACGCACATCGATGCGCGCTGGATCTGCAAGAGAAACGCCTGCATCCATTAATTGATTGGCAATGTTGAGTTGAAGAACTCGCTCAAGGGCAGCTAACTGATCACGGCTATTGACACCGATAATTTCAAACTCATGATCAGCTTGTGTCGTACGGATTGGCACACCATCTTTAACGGCCATCGCAATCACATCTGTAAGGTAATACTCACCCTGTGCATTGCTGGTACGCAAGGCATTGAGCCATTTTTTCAAAGCAGTCGTTGGCAACACCATAATGCCGGTATTGATTTCTGGAATTGCTTTTTGTACAACCGAAGCATCTTTTTCTTCAACAATCTCTTTTACAGACCCATCCGCATCCCGCACGATTCGTCCATATCCAGTTGGATTACGCAAATTCTGCGTAAGCAGCGCCAATGCTGAATCTTTACCACGAACACCATCTGCTAACTTAGCTAAAGTGTTCAAAGTCTTTTGGGTAGTCAGCGGTACATCACCATACAACACTAAGGTAGACTCACTCATATCAAGCTTCGGAAGCGCTTGCAAGAGTGCGTGTCCAGTACCTTTTTGTTGAGCTTGAAGTACAGTGCTCACTTTACTAAATCGAGAATCCTCTGTTGCAGCACCGGCTAAATACTCTTTAACGTCGGCTGCACCATGACCAACTACAACAATTGGGCCATTCTTAGAAGACTTTCCTTGAAGAGATAAAGCAGTATTCAGAACATGCTGAAGAAGTGGCTTACCTGCCAAAGTTTGTAAAACTTTTGGCAATGCGGATTTCATTCGCTTTCCTTGCCCTGCAGCCAATATGACAATATTCATAAAGAAGGATTATAAACCTTCTGAATAAGGGTTCCGCAAGCCAATTCGTCCAAATCCGTCTCATCGATTGCCTTATCTCCCGCAGACCTAGCTGCAATTCCAGTCAGCTCAGCAGAAATCTCTAAATTCTGAAAATCAAATGCTTCGCCATCCATCAAATGGGAGGGTACGATGTGATGCATCGAACGAAACAAATTCTCAACACGGCCAGGATGCTTCCTCTCCCAATCACGCAACATCTCTTTCATAACTTGACGCTGGAGATTGAGCTGGCTGCCACACAAATCACAAGGAATAATCGGAAAATTCATGTCCCCTGCATAACGCTCTAACAATTTTTCTGGAACATAAGCTAATGGGCGAATCACAATATGCTTGCCATCATCTGAACGCAACTTTGGCGGCATTCCTTTTAACTTTCCTGCGTAAAACATATTGAGCATTAATGTTTCCAAAATATCATCACGATGATGTCCCAGAGCAATTTTTGTAGTCCCTAGCTCATCAGCTACACGATACAAAATGCCACGCCGTAAACGTGAACATAAACCACATGTAGTTTTCCCTTCTGGAATCACTCGCTTCACAATACTGTAGGTATCTTGCTCTTCAATATGAAATGGAATATCCAAGCTCTTGAGGTAATTTGGCAATATCTCTGCAGGAAAATTGGGCTGCTTTTGATCAAGGTTTACAGCGACGATATCGAAACGAATCGGTGCGCGTTCACGTAGTTTCATCAATATGTCGAGCAATGCATAACTGTCCTTGCCGCCAGACACACACACCATGACCTTATCGCCATCCTGGATCATGCCAAAGTCACCAATAGCTTGACCAACCAAGCGGCAGAGTTTTTTCTCCAACTTATTTTCTTCAAAGAGGACTTTTCGAATATCGCCCATGGCAATCTAACTTTTCTGCAAATCTTTTTATGATGATTTAATTCTAAAAACCTCAACACCCACGGAGTGACAATCTGGATAAACGTCTGGCTTAGAGGTGCTCACACTAGCGGCCAACACTTTAGGGTGAGCCAACATGGCATTTACGATGTCATCGCAAAACGTCTCTTGCAATTGAATATGGCCTTTTGAAGCTATGGCTCGAATGGTTGCGCGCATAAAGTCGTAATCCACCACCTCATCAAGCTGATCCTTGGTTGGAGTATTCATTGACAACGGAATGTATAAGTCCACGTTGAGAATCACACGTTGCTCTGCTTTTTTCTCAAAATCATATACGCCAATATTGATGTAGATCTCATAGTCGCGAAGAAATAAGCGACGGCAATCAATACGAGCAGGATGAGACAGAATGGCATGCATAAAAGTAACTTTATAAAAACGAATTAGATTGTTTTAAACATTACATCGCGGGTAGATGGCTGTAAGTGTTGGCCATCATCCACATAAAGGGTAGTACCTGTGATCGCATTAGCCTCCGCTAGAAATACCGCTGCCGTGGCAATATCAGATGGAGTTGAAGATTTTCCGAGTGGCATCATTTGGTGCGCCTTAAAAAAACCGGCCTCTGTTTGATCGCCTGAAGGCAAAGAAATACCGGGCGCCAACCCCACAACTCGCAAGTGAGGCGCAAAATCCATTGCCAATACCTCAACAGATGTAGCTAGGGCTGCCTTCGATAAAGTGTACAACAAAAATCTGGATTTAAATTAATTAACTTTTGATCCAATAACTGAAGAACCGAAGGAACGGATTCTAAAAGACCGTTCAATTGATCATTTTTATTTTTATGAAACTCAAACATCAACTGTACCAGCAAAACGGGTGCCGTCAAATTAACACTCATATGTGCAGCTAAGCTCTTACCACTTAACGGCGTACTTGAATTTGCACGATCGTATTCAAAAATAGATGCGCTATTCACCAGAGAATGCAAATTCCGAAATTGCTTACTCACCTGAGAGAAGAGACTCAATATCGCCTGACCATTTCCTAAGTCTGCCTGAAAAGCATCGCACTGAACGCCCAAGTCACGAATATGCGCAACCATTTCTTGAGCCTCCTTTTCAGATCAACCATAATGAACAGCAACATCCCATCCTTGACGCGCGAATTGAAGAGCAATCTCTCGACCAAGGCGCTTAGCGGCGCCAGTTACCAAAACGACTTTTCTTAGCTGGGAAGGGGTGGCTGAACTGGGGTTCAATTAAATTCTCTTAGACTAGCGAGCTATGGATATTACCTTGACCAGCCTTGAAACGGAGCATAGCGAGCTTCTGAAGGCCAAAATAGCCTCTCAAATCGCCTCCGAGGGCGGATGGATGCCATTTTCACGTTACATGGAGATGGCCCTCTATGAGCCTGGAATGGGCTATTACAGCGCCGGCGCTCATAAGCTTGGATCCGGCGGGGATTTCACTACCGCCCCAGAACTAAGCCCTTTATTTGGAGCGGCAATTTGCTCAACCCTAATTCCAGTTCTAGAAGGACTCAAAGCGCAAGGCTTGCCAACTCAGATTTTGGAATTTGGCGCTGGTACAGGCAAATTAGCAACCTCAATTTTGACGCGCCTTAGCGAGTTCGATTTTCAACTAAATCGTTATGACATTGTCGAAATATCTGCAGACCTAGCGCAGCGTCAACAAGATCGAATTTTAAAAACGACTTCCCAATTAGGCAATCAAACGCAATGCGGTTGGCTGACATTAATCCCAGAAGACTTTAAGGGTGTGATTCTTGCAAATGAGGTAATTGACGCCATCCCCTGTGATGCCATCATTTATCAACAAGGCTTTTGGTATTGGTATGGCGTTTCGTTCGAGCATGGTAAGTTCATCTGGAAAACAGGTACCCCTGTAAAGCAAATCCTGCTTCCTGAAGCCTTATTAAGCGGAAGCTTCTCAGAAGAGTATGTTACAGAACTGCATACTCCTGCTAACGCATGGATGCATCACGTTGGAAAGAATCTTCACAGCGGACTATTTTTAACATTTGATTATGGCTTTCCAGAAGGCGAGTATTACCACCCGCAAAGGCTTGCTGGCACCTTGATGGCGCACCATCGTCATCACGCCTTTCAAGACCCCTTTCACTTGCCAGGCCTCTGTGACATCACCACGCATGTGGAGTGGTCGCAAATTGCTCGTAGCGCGCTTGCCGAAAATGCAGATGATGTTTTTCTGACGAATCAAGCTGCATATTTGTTAGATGCCGGCATTGGAGAAATTGCACTTGAGAATGCAGATCCCGGCAATGCAGAAACTTTTTTACCGATCTCGAACGCATTACAAAAGTTATTATCCGAGGCAGAAATGGGCGGACTATTTAAAGCCTTTGCTTTCTCAAAGAACTTGCCAGAACTATTACCGGAAACTACTCTAGAAAACCTACCCGGACTTCGCGGGAGAAATGGGCTTTAAGAATTACTCTGAAGTGCTGTTGCAATTGCTGCTAATCGTGCCACTTCAAATGCAGCACCAATTCGCTCGCCACTTGAGCGATCTTGTGCAGCGACACCGGCAATAATGCCTGCAGTATTGAGGGCTTGAGCGTCACGCATTGCCCGAATTAATGGGGAAGCATTTAGCCCAATCTTTTGCGCAAGATTGAGAAGTATTTGGCCACGATCAGGCTTGCGCCATACATCTGCGCGATTAAACCAAGCTAAAACATCGATAGCTTGATATACGCCACCCGCCTTATTGATGCAAGCAACCAGCCCGCTAAAGATCTCACTAAAGTCTCGAAGATCAACTGGCATACGAATGCAGTCCGCCCAAGAACGGATCTCGCTTTCTGGCACCTGCATCAATAGAATTGCACAACGCTCATCTAATGCATTTCCTATGGAGTCCAGGTGAGCAATCAGCGCTTCACGAAATACTTCTTGCGCAAGCAGGGCACTTAACGTTGGAGAAAGAATTGTTTTGGCCGCAACAGTATTGAGCAACACTTGAAACATATGCATCGGCTTACTAGCGGCTAAGCCTCTCGCAAGCTCTTGCCAAATACGCTCTGCTGACAATGCATTTAATTCATTGGCCTGAACAATGGCCCTCAAAGCCGACATCGTCTCATCAGCAACACTAAATTCTGGAAAGCGAGCGGCAAAGCGTGCGACCCTTAATAGTCGGAGTGGATCTTCGGCAAACGCATCGGACACATGACGAAATACTTTTGCAGCCAAGTCTTCTTGACCGTTATATGGATCTAAGATTGGGCCAATCAATCCTCCATCCTCATTTACTTCCTGAGCCATGGCATTAATTGTTAAATCACGACGCTGCAAATCTTGTTCTAGGGTGACAGATGGATCGGTATAAAAATGAAAACCTTTATAGCCTTTACCAGTTTTGCGCTCCGTGCGAGCTAGCGCATATTCAGCCTGTGTTTGGGGATGTAAAAAAACTGGAAAATCTTTACCCACAGGGCGAAAACCCCTGGCAATCATCTCCTCAACACTGGAGCCCACCACCACATAATCAATGTCATGAATAGGCAACCCCATCAAGGCATCACGAACAGCGCCACCAACGGCGTAAATTTTCATTTACTAAATGCCCTCTAGGCTACGACGACTCAAGTTAAATACTTTCGTTAACGCATCTACCCTATCAGCGGGCAACACATTTGGCAATCTCATGGAGGCAATGTTGTCTCGAGACATTAATGTTGGTCCGGGCAAGAATTCAAAGACCAATGCCTGCAGATACCCAACAAATGCGGGTACGGGAATAATTGCGCAGGATGTTTTTGCTTTGCGAGCGGCTAATTCAACAATTTCTCTCATGGTGTAAACCTGAGGGCCAACCAGATCATAGGATTGATGAATGGTTTGCGGCATGCTTAATGACTTTACAAATGCACTCGCTACATCATCCACGCTCACCGGCTGAAATCTAGCTTGGTGATTGGCCAAGGGGATTGCTGGGAATAACTTCGCGAGCATAGAAAAAAATTAATAAATTGATCTTGCGCACCAAAAACGACCGACGGCCTAAAAATAGTCCAATTTAAATTACTTGCTCGTACTGCCGCTTCACCATCGCCTTTACTACGCTGATACATCGATGGTCCACTAGAGTCTGCTCCAAGCGCACTCATATGAAGGTAGCGCTTAAGACCATGCAATTGCATGGCGGTAATGATGTTTTTCGGTAAATCTACGTGTGCCACCTTAAATACTTTGCCATAAGGTTGCGCAGGCTTATCGTGCAACACACCCACTAAATTGATGACCGCCCCATTCGGCTTTACGCGAGTACACAGGGACTGCAACTCGTCAAAATCGTGAATATCAGCCTCTTCTATGTGAATTTTTGGCAACATCCGCAGCTCACACCCCGTAGCAGGATGGCCAGAAGGAATTAATACTGAATGCCCAGCCGCCTATAATTGCGCAGCTAGAACGCGCCCAACAAATCCATTGCCACCAATTAATAAAACGTCGTATTACATAGCATCTCCGCTTTTTAAGGCAATTCAGATGACGTTGCCGCTTTTGGTGTAATCACACCGAGACGTTGCTTTAAAGATTGCACTTG
>CAZXSX010000036.1:0-12274 GCA_964643245.1 uncultured Polynucleobacter sp. | reverse complement strand
CCCTAGACGCACAGGGTCATGTAAGCACACAAGAGCGCAAGTTAGATGTCAGCATTCCGAAAGGCATTAAAGCAGGTCAAAATCTCCGACTTTCCGGTCAAGGCGGTCCTGGTACGGGCGAAGGTCCAGCGGGCGATCTGTATTTGGAGATCGACTTCCATCCAAACCCCGTTTATCGCGTAGATGGCAGAGACGTCTTTATCGACATTCCCTTGGCGCCTTGGGAAGCAGCATTGGGTACCGCGGTCAATGTCCCTACCCCTTCCGGCTCTACCTTGGAACTGAAGATTCCCGCAGGCACTGTGGCTGGACGCAAGATGCACCTGAAAGGAAAAGGCATTTCCAGCGCAGAGCCTGGCGATTTATACGTAGTACCAACCATTGCATTGCCTCCTGCAGATACGGAGGCACATAAAGAGGCCTATCAACAATTTGAGAAAGCGTTTGATTTCAACCCCAGAACGCATTTAAAGGGATGATGCTATAACACAGATCAATACCACCAACATTACCTGGATTGAGGGAAGCGTAGTTGAAAATGAAGTTCACATGAGTATTGTTGAACTCTCTCATGCCTCCCGTACACCTGAAGACTTGATCATGTCTTGGGTAACCGAGGGTGTCTTAAGTCCCACTGGATCATCTCCTGAAGACTGGCGATTTGGTGGCGATTCTTTACGAAGAGCAAAAACTGCCGCTCATTTAACCCATGATCTTGAGCTCAACGTTCCAGGCGTAGCATTAGCACTAGATCTGCTCGATGAGATTGCTGAGTTGCGCGCCCGTTTAAAGCGAGGCGAATAAGCGTATTTTAGGATTCGGAGCGGCTCAAAAGCTGCTCCCAACGTTGCAGCTTTTGCTCGAGTTGCTCGGTGATTTCGCTTAGACGTGCCTGCATGCTTGCCGCCAGCTCCGGTTCATTTTTATATAAATCGGAGTTGCTCATGGCAATTCCAATATCAGCTTGCTCTGACTCCAATGTTTCAATGAGTTGCGGTAATCCTTCAAGCTCCTGACGTTCCTTTCCATTAAGCTTTTGCACATTGCTTTTAGGCGCTACTTTCGTTTCAGCTACGGGCTGTGCTTTTACCTCCTGCTTGGTGTTGGTTTAGCCTGATTTTTATCGGCGCGAATCTGTTCGGAGCGAGCTTTCTGAATCTTCCAATCCTCATAACCACCCTCATATTCACGCCAAAATCCATCACCTTCATATGCAATGATGCTGGTAACCACGTTGTCCAAAAAATACCGGTCATGGCTTACCAAGAAAACGGTGCCCTTGTAGTCTTGCAATAACTGCTCCAGCAAATCCAAGGTATCAATATCCAGATCATTCGTAGGCTCATCAAGCACCAAGACATTCGCAGGGCGTGCAAACAAGCGAGCCAGCAAGAGTCGATTACGTTCACCACCAGACAGCGTGCTAATAGGAGAATTGGTTCGTTCAGGCGCAAATAAGAAATCGCTTAAATAACTTTTAACATGTTTCTTATTGCCGTTAATTTCAATCCACTCGCTGCCGGGGCTAATGTAATCTTCCAAAGAGGCATTGAGATTTAACCCCTCTCGCATTTGATCAAAATACGCAACCTCAATGCGGGTGCCCATCGTCGCTTTGCCAGAATCGGGCTTAACCGTTCCAAGAATTAATTTGAGCAAAGTGGTTTTGCCGGCACCGTTCGGCCCCAACAAACCAACCTTATCGCCACGCAATATTGTCGCCGTGAAATCCTTCACAATTGGCCTGTCGTACGACTTGCAGACATTCTCCAGTTCAGCAACGATCTTGCTACTACGCTCGCCTGCTGAAACGGCCATCTTTACCTGGCCCATCGCGTCTCTGCGTTCAGCACGACTTGCACACAGCTTTTCTAAACGTGCGATACGGGCAACACTGCGGGTGCGACGGGCTTCAACTCCCTTTCGAATCCACACCTCCTCCTGTGCCAATAATTTATCTGCGCGTGCATTCGCTAACGATTCTGCATTAAGCTCTTGCTCCTTGAGGACTTCGTATTGCGTGAAATTTCCAGGGTAGCTTCGTAAAATGCCGCGATCTAGCTCTACGATTTGTGTGCAGACATTATCTAAAAACGCACGATCGTGGGTAATTAAGATAACTGAGCCTTGATATTCTTTGGGCAACTCTTCCAACCAGGCTATGGAGCCTAAATCTAAATGGTTGGTAGGCTCGTCTAATAACAATACATCTGGCATCTCTACAAGCGCACGAGCCAAAGCCACACGTTTTTTGTACCACCAGAAAGGTTGTTTATTTTTTGATCAGCATCCAAATGGAGGCGATCTAGAGCTTCATGAACGCGTTGTTCCCAATTCCACCCGCTCAATGCCTCCAGTTTTGATTGCACCTCATCCAAGCGATCATGGGCAGCATCATCCCAGTCGCCCACACTAAGGGCCTCGTACTCTTTTCGCAACGCTTTTGCTTCAGCCACACCTTTGGAGACTGCTTCAAAGACAGTCTCTTCGGCTTCAAAAATGGGCTCTTGAGGTACATACAAAATACGCAGTCCCTGCTGATATTGCAAAAGACCATCATCCATTTTTTCAATACCGGCCAAGATTTTTAATAGCGAGGATTTGCCCGTGCCATTACGACCAATTAAGCCAACACGTTCACCAGATTCCAGTGAAAAAGCGGTATTTGCAAGGAGATCCACATGGCCAAAAGCCAGTTTTGCGTCAGTAAGTACGATTAAAGCCATGGTGACATTATCGTCGCTTCCAAAAATAGAAGATATTTCCCAGAAATTCTGCGAGACTAACGTTACATGGTCTGCAACTTACCCCTACTGCCCCACGTCTCATTCTTTTCGCCGGTCATGCAGGAACCGGCAAATCCACTCTAGCCAAAAGCCCTCCCTTTGATGATTGAAAAGACAAGTGAGGACTTTTTCTTTCTTGATAAAGATACGGTCTATGGCGCCTATAGCGCCCATGTCATGGGGCTTACTACCCAAAACCCCAACGACCGAGTAGCCCTTACTACCTAGAGAATCTCCGCGATTGGGAATATCAAGGCTTACTCGACATCACAAGAGAAAACCTGCTCCTTGGCGTGAATGTCATTTTGGTTGGTCCATTTTCGAGAGAAATTCAGAGCGGCAGAATGTTTAGCCCAGAAGCTCTTGGCATGCCACCACAAACTCGGATTACTATCACTTGGATTGACCTTGAAGAAACTGAAGCAAAAGTTCGGATGCAAAAACGAGGAGACCCCAGGGATGATTGGAAACTGACGCACTGGGATGAATACGTCAAACGCAGAATTGACCCACCCCAACATTCATCTATTCATCGATTTGATAATCTTCAATTCAATGAAGCCAACTTTAAGCAATTGATTGAAAAGCTTATCTCCGATTAATGAATAAAAAAATAGAGCCCCTAAGGGGCTCTATCTCTAGATTCTATGAACTGAATTCTTAGAACTTGTAAGTTACACCAACTGCAGGCATCCAGGGATTTAATATAAGCTTGCCAAGATTGGTACCGCCTTGAACAGTAGTTACATTGGTACTCATCGTTGCATACTTTACGTCAATATTTAAACCCCAGTTTTTATCAAACATATAGTCGCCACCAATTTGACCAACTACGCCAACGCTATTCTGATCAACCTGAACAGAGTTTCCGAGCGCCGGGAAATTTTGACGGTTACCAAAAATAGTGTAGTTCACACCTACACCAACATAAGGTTTAAATGCACCAAAGTCAGTGAAATGATATTGAACCAAAAGGGATGGTGGCAAAGCGGAAATTTTGCCGACGTTATTGTTGCCTGTGCCAGCAGTAATATTCACTTGCTGTGGATATGTCAAAACTAATTCAGCAGCGATATTTTTAGTGAGGGAATAGGAAATATCAAACTCAGGAATAAATTCATTCTGAGCTTTAATATTCAAAGTAGAGACCGAGCTACTCTGTCCGTTTTGAAACAAAAAATCCACAGCACGAATACGAATCATCCACGGATTTTCCTCGGCAGACTGAGCGTATGAAGCGATTGGAGCCAAGGAGGCTACTGCAGCCATTGCTGCTACTAGTGATTTAAGACGCATGGTATTATCCCTTTTGTTATCAATTTCGATGGAACAATTTTGAAATTGATGGGGCTCATCCAATTTGATACAGATCAAATGAAAAGATGCTGTAATTTTTTATTGGTTTAAAAGCAACACTGATTTAACGCTTGTTTGATGTAGATCAAATGCATTAGGTATTACCCCAAAGGAATCGACAGTACTAAAGAACTTTTGAGTAAGTTCCCTTTGCTTGCGATTCTCGTAGGTGTCGATCAAATGTCATTGCCACACGTCTTGCCAGTAAGCGGCCTTTGATGGGGACATAGATATCGCCATCACGCCACTCTAAAAGACCAGCCTCCTCTAGACCTTTCAGCTCCTCTATTTCAGTTTTGAAATAAGATTGAAAATTAATCTGATGATCAAGTGCAAAAGACCTTGTATTCAAAGCAAATTGACACATTAATTCCCCAATGAGCTCTCGCCGCAGTAAATCGTCCTTATTCAACTGAAGACCCCTCAGCACAGGAAGGTGTCCGTTGTCTAAAGATGCATAGTACTCGTCGAGCATGCGAACATTCTGCGAGTAACAGTCATCTACTTTGCCGATAGAAGAAATGCCAAATGCTAAAAGGTCGCATTCTGCTTGCGTTGAGTAGCCCTGAAAATTGCGATGCAACTTCCTCTCTCGTTGAGCCACTGCCAGTTCGTCATCCGGTTTTGCAAAATGATCCATACCGATAAAAACATAGCCTGCCTCACCCAAGCGCTCAATCGTATTCGACAAAATATCTAATTTAGCAGCGGCTGGTGGCAAATCGGCTTCTGCAATACGCCGTTGGGGTTTAAAAATATGTGGCAAATGAGCATAGTTGTATACCGATAGACGATCTGGATTCATGGCCAGAACTGCATCAACTGTTTCATGAAAGGTTGCGGGAGTTTGTTTAGGCAAGCCGTAGATTAAGTCAACGCTTCTGGACTTGAATCCATACTTTCTAGACCAATCGATGACCGCCTGGGTTTCTTCAATCGTCTGAACACGATGAACAGCCTCTTGGATTGCCAAATTGAAGTCTTGAACACCTAGGCTAATTCGGTTAAATCCCAATTCAGCAAGAAGAGCGATATCCGCTTCACCAACCCTTCTAGGATCAATCTCAATCGAGTACTCGCCACCTGGTAGCAAATCAAAATGCTCTTTGGTATGATGCATTAATTCAGCCATCTCTTGATGAGACAAGAATGTCGGCGTGCCACCACCCCAATACAAATGTGTGATTGGAATCTTGTTCTGGACACCCATGGCTTTTGTGACGATTGCCATCTCTTTGGCTAGGTATTTGATGTACTTTGCACTGCGCCCGTGATCTTTAGTGATGATCTTGTTACAACCACAGTAATAGCAAATATTGGGGCAAAACGGTAAATGAAAATAAAGCAATGAGGGTTGGTTTGTCGCAGCAACCCGCTTTAGTGCACCCAAATAATCTTGCTCTAAAAAATCATGATGAAAGCGATCTGCACTGGGATAAGAGGTATAGCGCGGTCCATTGATGTCAAACTTTTGCAACAGCTCTGGATGAAATAAAACATCATCTTCATTAGGAGTGGTTGGGGATGGGTTTGCTACAGAACTCATATAGGAGCATTAAATCAATTTGGACTACGAAGTGAGGTAGTCAAGCGCTACCGCTTCTGCTACTTTAATCCCATCAACGCCCGCAGACAAGATTCCTCCTGCATAGCCAGCCCCCTCGCCCGCCGGATAAAGACCTTTAATGTTCAGGCTCTGATAATTGGGACCACGGGTGATGCGCAATGGGGAAGATGTTCTCGTTTCAACACCGGTAAGCACTGCATCCTTCATTGAGAAACCTTTAATTTGTTTCTCAAATGCCGGCAATGCCTCGCGTATCGCTTCAATTGCATAAGGCGGTAATGCCTGCGCCAAATCCGTTAAGTGCACACCTGGTTTATAGGATGGTATTACGCTACCAAAAGCAGTGGATGGCTTGCCTTCAATAAAGTCGCCCACCAGTTGTCCGGGAGCTTCATACGTACCCCCACCCAACTCAAATGCTTTGGATTCTAATTGGTGCTGAAACTCAATACCAGCGAGCGGACCGCCTGGATAGTCCTCTGGGGTAATGCCAACCACAATACCCGCATTTGCATTACGCTCATTACGAGAGTATTGACTCATACCATTGGTAACCACACGATTTGGCTCGGATGTTGCAGCGACTACTGTTCCACCAGGACACATACAAAAGCTGTAGACAGAACGGCCATTCTTGGCGTGGTGGACTAATTTGTAATCCGCTGCACCGATAAGTTCGTTGCCAGCATGCGGGCCCAAACGCGCCTTGTCGATCAGCGATTGGGGATGCTCAATCCGAAAACCTACCGAAAACGGCTTTGCCTCCATAAACACGCCTGTATCATGCAAGACCTGAAAGGTATCGCGCGCGCTATGTCCTAAAGCAAGTACCACATGGCTCGCTGGCAAATCGGCTTGACCCTCTATCTTTACCCCAGTAACCCGGCCATTTTGAATATCAAAACCAATGACTTTTTGCGAAAAACGGATTTCACCACCAAGATCAATAATTTCTTGGCGAATTTTTTCGACCATCCCAACCAAACGAAACGTTCCAATATGAGGCTTCGCTACATATTGAATTTCTGGGGGCGCGCCAGCCTTTACAAACTCTTGTATAACTTTGCGACCATAAAATTTTGGGTCTTTAATTTGGCTATATAACTTTCCATCTGAAAACGTGCCCGCCCCACCTTCGCCAAATTGCACATTAGACTCAGGATTGAGAATATTTTTACGCCACAGACCCCAAGTATCTTGAGTGCGCTCGCGAACCGGTTTACCTCGCTCCAAAACAATGGGCTTGAAACCCATTTGCGCCAATAACAATGCAGCAAAAATACCGCACGGACCAAAACCAACAACAACCGGCCGCAAGGCTTCACCAGAATGAATGGTTTCTGGAGCTTTAGCAACAAAGTGATAGCTCGTATCCGGGGGAGGATCTAATGTGACCATCGTTTGCAAATTTTTTTAACACCGCCTCTTCATCTTTAGTCGAAAGATCAATCGTATAGATAAAGGCAAGCGCCACATTTTTACGTGCGTCATAGCTTCGCTTAAAAATCTCAAAAGAAATGAGATCTTTTGGAGAGAGGTTTAGGCGTTTGAGTATTGCCCTCTCAAGATCATCGGCGGTGTGATCAATGGGCAGGCGTAGCTCGGTAATACGAATCATGAGGCTAAACAGTACACGGTAATATGGGGCTCCTGAGGCAAATAATACTGCTTATAGGCAAAAGCCAAGGCATAAAGGCGATAATGCCGCATGGCCCTACATGCAACTATTCACAAAGCTGACCTCCACGTCGCAGACTCTGACCGTAATTACTACGGTAGCCACTCCCTGACCATTGCGAAGCACCCCTCTGAAACCGATGAGCGGATGATGGTCAGAATCATTGCTTTTGCCCTGCAAGCGCACGAGGATCTGGTTTTTACCAAAGGCCTCAGCGAGAGTGATGAACCGGATATATGGATTAAAGGTCTGACGGACGCTATTACGCTCTGGATAGAAATTGGTCAACCAGATGAACGTCGCATATAAAGGCATGCGGTCGCGCAAAAAATGTGATTGTGTACTGTTACGGTGGTCAACCTAGCAAAATATGGTGGGAAGAAATTGCGAACAAACTCAATCGAGCGCGCAATCTTGAAGTAATCTCGATTCCCTCCAAACAAGCTCAATCATTGAATGATCTTGTTGAACGTAGCATGGTCATTCATGTCAATGTTCAAGATGGGGAAGTTTATGTTTCTTCAGATAGAGGTCAAGTGACCATTACCCCCGAAGCTTGGCGCACCAACCAAGACTAATTTAGACGGATTTAAATGAAGGCCGTTGTCTTGGATACCAATGCCTTGCTAGACATCTTTGTCTTTAATGACTTCAGAGCAATTCAGCTCAAAGAGGCTCTAGTCAACAGGCAATTGATGCACTCGCTAGCCCCAAAACGATTGCAGAGTTTGCCTACGTCATTAGCAGACCGCTATTTTCCTTAGGCCAAGATGACCAAGCAACGATCATCAAACAATGGTCAACTTTAGCAAGAGTCACGCCTGATGAATCGCTCATATCCGCACCTTGGCAATGCCAAGATCCAGATGATCAGGTTTTTCTAAATCTAGCGTACTCGTCTAGACCCTGTCTATTGATTAGCAAGGACAATGAGGTTCTAAAGCTGGCGAACAAAGCATCGAAAGATGAGGTAATGATTAGCGCTGATTACCTTGTTGCAGTCTAGAATACTTTGACACCGATATTTTGAAAGATCAGGAATGAGTAAACCGAAAATGGCCAACCCCGATGACGGCCTCTATAAGCCAGGCGCCAAACTCAAGCATATAAAAACCGGCGGTTTCTATAGAGTCATTCTCCTTGCTAATATTGAAGCCACACTTGAACCAGCTTATGTCTATGAATCGATGCAATCGCATGCTTTTTTGGATCAGACCAAAATCCGAGATGGAGGATGGTCGCTTCGAAATCGTTTACCAATAAAAGGCGCTACCGATGACTGAGGACAGAATAACAAATCTCGAAATCAAGCTCAGCTTCACTGAAGACCTCATTGAAAAACTGAATAAAACCGTCTATAAACAGCAGCAGCAGATTGAATTTCTGTATCGTGAGATAAAAGCACTCAAAGAACAGACTAGCAGTGGTGGATTGGGCGCAACCAACCTTAAAGATGAAATTCCGCCGCACTATTAAGCGGCTGATACTATAGGAACACTACCTTACCCTTAATCACTTTTACTAAGGAACCCATTATGAACAACTTAACGCTCTTTCTAGTCCAGTGGGGTCTAACATCGCTATCGCTCTGGGTAGCGAGTTATATCTTCAGCGGCATCAAATTTGTAGATGGTGGCTCATTATTAATCGCTGCGTTGGTTCTGGGTTTTGCCAATGCGGTAGTCAAGCCTTTGCTTATTTTGTTTACCCTACCCCTGACAGTCGTCACCATGGGACTCTTCTTGTTGGTGGTAAATGCTTTGGTATTGATGCTACGGCGCTATTAACCACAACTTCCTTATTCAACCTGATCTGAGGGTTCATTAACGTTCCTTGCAATTGCACTAAGCCCCCAAGATTCACGCCCGTGGTTAACCCCGACTTGTCTTTAGGATCAATCTTAATATTTAGAGCTTCTGTTTTTAAGTCTACCGATCCAGACATCGTCATATTCAGTCGATCCGTAACTACACCAAAGGAGTTATTTAAAACAATCTGACCATTACTCACTGGTAAATAAGCTACGGCACACTCGAGAGTGGTATGGTCGGGTTAGCACTTTGCGCATCCGAGAGACTCGCCTGAATCACAACAGCACCCTTAGTGCCAACCCCAAACCTCAGATCGCTGACTTCTGTCTTAGGGCCATTAAACACAAACTCACCCTTTAAGCCTGTGATCGGCAATGATCCTGAGAGACCTAACTCATCAATATTAATAGCCAGCTTACCCCTTGCGTGAGGCAACACATCAAATGGCAGAGTTTCTTCGCTGAAGAAAAATTTGCTTGCCGATGGAGTTGCCGCTGAGACAGCTTTATTGGAAGGACTTGGGGCTGCAAGCGCAGCGGATCCCGCCAAAGGGACTAGATCAAAGGACTTGGAGTTGATCTGAAGGTGAAAGCTTGGCTCAACTTTCGGTTTTTATCAACTTCCCCGTCTATCTCGAGAACCTTTCCATTCACAGAGAGGGTTAAGTGGATTGGGATTTTGACTGGACCAATATCCCATTGATTTAATAGCTCACGCAGATTGCCAGTTTTAGCCTTTATGCCAATCTGATGCTGTTCATACTAAAGTTGTCCTGAAATACTGATCTTATTACTACTGCCCACAAGGGAAAGCTTGGAAAGCTGAAACAATTTTGGGGTAGATCCAAAGGCCTGGTATTGAATATTTGCGCCCGCCACATGGATATTTTTGATGCGCACAGGATCTATTTGAGCAGCGGCTTGGCTACTGGGTATCGATTGGGGAGGGATGTTTGCATTAACGGTGATTGTGGGTGGGAGCTCGAAATCCCAATTACCATCTCCCGCCCGATTCGTTTGGAATACAGCATCCACTCCGGCTAGGTTAATAGCATTGAATACCACTTCGCCTCTTAACAAAGGTAGTAGCTCGATATCCAGCTCCATTCGCTTCACTCTGAGCATCTCAGAATTGGACACCCAAGGAGCGTTACTTAGTGAAACGCGTTCTGCAGCAATGCCAATGGATGGGAAAAATCGCAGACTCACAGGACCTGCAACTTTTAAGTCACGGCCGGTTTCTGCTTTAACGGTTGAACCAATCCATTGGACCAACTGATCCGGCTTAATGGATGTGGATACATACCAAACTGCGAGCATGCCAATGAGCATTATTGGCAGCAAAGCATATAGACAAACTTTAATTAATCGGTTTATTTGCCTTGATTCTAAATGGCTAGATTAAAATAGAGTAATAAGCACAGAAAATTTTCCCAATGCCCTTCCTGCCAGGAAGATATGACTTACCCCGATGGCGAAAATTATGTTTGCGCTCAATGCGGCCATGAATGGCCGATGACAGTAGCAGTTGAGGAAGAAGCGGGATTTATTGTTAAAGATGCCAATGGCGATACCGTTACCCTAAAATAAAAGATCTAAAGGTAAAAGGATCTTCAACCACCCTCAAAGTCGGAACCAAGATTAAAGGAATTCGTCTAGTATCCGGCGACCATGAGGTGGATTGCAAAACAGAAGCAGTCAATATGCTGCTGAAAGCCTGCTTCTTGAAGAAAGCTTAAGCACTCACTTAAGCAGTATCAGCTTTCTTGAGAACTGCATAAATCTGATCTTTTAGTAGCAATTTCTCTTTCTTAAGAGTTTCAATTTCTTCAGGGGTGCTCGGCTCTTGGTGATTCTCCATGCGCAAAATTTTGGCATCCAAATTATTGTGCTTATCAAACAAATGTGAAAAATGACGATCTGTTGTTTTTAATTTGGTAATTAACTCGCGATATTCCGGAAACATGAAAACTCTCTTTAAGTAACTTAGTTGATCAATACTGCTCCATTACAGTGTATCAACCCAATTCCTGAAGAACAATACATTCGAAAATATTTATATTTCTGCTTTGTTCTGATTTTGCCCTGGTAACCCTCGGGATTGGCTCCATAATTACTCAGTCAAGTTGTAAACCATTTGCAGTAATATGGCTAAGTACTTAGCAACTCAACAACCACCCTATTCAAAATCACCTAACAAAGGATTGAACTATGGCTACAAAAAAGTCAGCAGCAAACAAAAAAGTAGCTACTAAGGCGGTCAAGAAGGCTGCAATTAAAAAGCCATCCAAACCCGTCGCAAAAAAGGTGGTGACAAAGAAACCGGCCACTAAGAAGGTGACCCAAAAAAGCAGCAACAAAGTCACCAAAAGTAGATCGATATGGTCTTGAAAAAGAGGATGAGTTTTATGGTCTCTACTTCGCAAAATCGACCAGCAAGGGATTGGTTGAAGTAAAGCCCTGCACTTTTTCACTGATGTATTGGTGGAAAGGTTTATTGGGTTACCCAGACATGATTGAAATCTCCAAAGATAGCAATACTGCTATGTTGCAGTTCGAGTCAACCTTTGGGGGCGGTGATTCTGGAGAAACTGAATTGACCGAACAGGATGTATTGGATATCGACCACATCATTGAGGTAGATGAAGAAGAAATGCTGATCTCTCTCTACTCCTATGTGCCAATTCCAGTCCCAGAGAAACTCGTTGGCACCTTGAGCCTATCGATTCTCAATATTAATCCCGAGACTCGCTACGGCAGTCTAGAACTTTGTACAACGGAAAATGAGGATGGTGAGACTGAGCACTTTTTGCGCTATCGCGCTGCGACATATTTGCGGGGCATTAAATCCGAAAAAGTGGAGGCCATTGAAAGCATGGTTACCAATGGTTCTGAATTTTTTGGCCTTGCTCTAGATGCTATGTGCGTTAATAAGTCTATTAAAAAATGGTTGCTGAGTTAAATCAGCGGCATAAATAGTTGTACGTCATCGGAAAGCGGTCATTGACCGTTTTCCGACTATCAATAATCGTCGCCGTTCTTTCTCCCAGCTTCTTGCATTCTGCTGTTGCCACCTC
>CAZXSX010000035.1:0-12336 GCA_964643245.1 uncultured Polynucleobacter sp. | reverse complement strand
AGCCTCACTCCATGATTCTGCGGGGGCCTCCAGGCGTTGGTAAAACCACCTTGGCACGCCTTTCTGCAAAAGCGTTTGATCGTAAGTTCATTGCGATCTCGGCTGTCCTCGCTGGCGTGAAAGAGATTCGTGAAACAATTGAACAAGCACAGCAAAATATGGCACAATACGGCAAGCAAACCATTTTGTCTGTCGATGAAATTCATCGGTTTAATAAAAGCCAACAAGACGCACTTCTCCCGCATGTTGAGTCGGGCTTGTTTACTTTTATTGGCGCCACTACTGAGAACCCCTCATTTGAGATAAATGCCGCTTTACTATCGCGCGCTCAGGTCTATGTACTTAAATCGCTCACTACGGCTGAATTAAAAACCTTATTTGAACGTGCGCATCAATATGCAATGCCAGATATAGAGTTTGATGCTGGTGCGATTGATGTCTTGATTGCGCATGCCGATGGGGATGCGCGTCGCCTCTTAAATTTGGTTGAGCAAGTCCGTAACGCCGTTAAGCCACCGAATGCAACAGTTAAAACAGTAGATCAGGCTTTTATTGATAGTGCCCTAACGGTTCAAGCCAGGCGCTTTGATAAAGGTGGTGACCAGTTTTATGACCAAATTTCGGCACTGCATAAATCTGTGAGAGGCTCTGATCCAGACGCAGCGCTGTATTGGTTTTGCCGCATGCTTGATGGAGGCGCCGATCCGCGATATCTCGCCCGATGCATTATTCGTATGGCCTGGGAAGATATTGGTTTAGCCGATCCACGCGCGATGCAATTGGCCAATGATGCGGCATTAACTTATGAACGGCTTGGCTCTCCTGAAGGTGAGCTGGCTCTTGGTCAAGCAGTCGTGTATTTAGCCGTTGCATCTAAAAGCAACGCAAGCTACAAAGCATTTAATGCTGCGCGTGCCTATGTTGCAAATGATCAATCAAAACCGGTGCCCCCTCACCTGCGCAATGCGCCCACCAAACTCATGAAAGATCTAGGTCATGGCAAAGAATATCGTTACGCTCACGATGAGCCGCACGGTTATGCCGCCGGTGAATCCTACTTACCTGAGGGTATGGCAAAGCCCCATTGGTATGAACCTGTAGAACGTGGCTTAGAGAGTCAAATTAAAGAAAAAATGGCGTTCTTGCGCCAGCTTGATGTCGAATACAAAAAGAAATCGGACTAATTTCATGATGACGAAGATTCCTGCAACGTTTTACTACGACATCATTTCACCATTTTGCGTATTTGTATATCAAGCAACGTCAAAGACTGGAATCAAAACTCGAGATCACCCCTGTGCCAATTCTTTTGGGTAGCTTATTAAGAGCGGCTGAGAATAAAGGGCCTGGTGAGATTGCTGCAAAACGTCCACACACTTATCAATTTTGCGTATGGCAAGCTGAAAAATTGGGAATTCCGCTTCGGTTTCCAAACCACCACCCATTTATGACTGTGGCTGCCCAGCGTTTACTCGTTGAGCAAAATGCTGACTGGGAAATGGTTGAGCGAGCATTTGATTTTGTTTGGATTGAGGGTAAAGATCCGAATGGCACTTGGTCTGAATTTTGCATCTACATTGGAGTGCCTGCAGATACCGCCAGGCCGGATGACCCAGAGGTAAAAGCAAAACTTATCAGCAATACCAAGCAAGCAAAAGATGCTGGTGCATTTGGCGTCCCCGCTTTAGTGGTCAACGGTCATTGCTTCTGGGGTATAGATACGATCGATTGGGTCTTAGACTACCTCGCTAGACCAACGATGTTTGAAGAAGCGCCTTACACTTTGGCCGCAAACGTTCCAAATGGCTTAACCCCTTAGGCCGAAGTCCACTCATCACCGGATTGGGCAATACAATACAAAGCATCTAAAGAACTATTACGTTTTTGATATCGATATAGGAGATTTCATGCGCAAGCTTTTCGTCAGCCTCGCCTTCATCACTACTTGCCTTGTTGCCCATGCGGCGATTGCTGGGTCAAAGGTCGAATTTAAGACCACGATGGGTAATTTTGTAGTGGAGCTTGATGATGTGAAAGCCCCAAGACCACTGCAAATTTTTTAAATTATGTAAAGAGTGGTTTTTATAACGGCACGATTTTTCACCGCGTCATTGATGGCTTCATGATTCAAGGTGGTGGTTTTACGCCCGACTTGGTTCAAAAACCAACGGATGCGCCTGTAGTCTCAGAAGCAAACAATGGCTTGAAGAACAACACTTACACCATTGCGATGGCCCGCACATCAGATCCAGACTCTGCTACATCGCAGTTTTTTATTAACGTCAAAGATAATGAAGGGTTGAACTACCCCAATGCCATGGGCAATGGTTATACTGTCTTAGGGAAAATAGTCTCAGGTACCCAGACAATTGATGCCATTCGCAAAGTGCCGGCCATGGTTGCTCCCGCTCCACGCATGGGCAGAATGGCTGATGTGCCCACCAAAACGGTTGTAATTGAATCAGCAACAATCCTCAAGTAATACAGAATATTGAGTCCAGCCGCCATGATTTTGCTCGATGATGCGCAAAGTACGGCGGCTAATCCCACGAGTCGACTTTACGAAAATCCATCCCAGTACTGGCAAATCATGCCAACTGGCAGTAATGCGGGTGATCGCACACCCATCGATACTTGCTTGCATGAAATCACCCGCTCTCTTAAAGATGGTAACTATATTGTTGCGGCCTTTGCATATGAAATGGGAAGAGCAATTCATCGGCTTCCCTCAAGAAAGGGTTCGCCCAACACTCATCCTCTGATAGAGGCATGGGCTTTTGATGGGTTTCGAAAACTCTCCAAAGAAGACCTAGACCAACAAATTGAGGATGCGTTAAAGAAACTTAATGAATCCCAAACCATCGCTGGCGTTGTTGATGTTTGCGAATCAATTAGTGAACAGCAATTTTGCTCTGATATTGCCAAGATTCAAGAATACATTCGGGAAGGCGATACCTACCAAATCAACCATACCTATAGGATTACCGGGCAAACCTATGGCACCCCACTTGCACTCTATAACAGACTGCGGGAGCGGCAACCGGGTCGTTATGGCGCCTATATCGCCCATCAGTCTCGCTACCTCTTATCGCAATCACCTGAGCTATTCATTGAACGCAGAGGCGATATTCTCAAAGCAATGCCCATGAAAGGAACTGCGAGCGCGCTGTCAGAAAATCGAAGCGCGTTATCGGATGACCCAAAGAATCAGGCTGAGAATGTCATGATTGTGGATTTATTGCGCAATGACCTCAGTCGCATCTCATCACCAAATACTGTTACCGTTCCCAATTTATTTGCTGTCGCAAGGCATGGTGATGTCTTGCAAATGACATCTACGGTACAAGGACAAGCAAAACCCAATATCACATTGAACGATGTTTTGAATGCGGCCTTCCCATGCGGATCAGTTACAGGCGCGCCAAAGAAACGCAGCATGGAAATTATCCAGGAGCTGGAACCAAGAGATCGCGGCTATTACTGTGGTGCCTTGGGTTGGCTTGATCCCAATGGGGATTTTGCCTTTAGCGTTCCGATTCGTACGGTGGAGCTTGAACGGGATGAGCAATCACATGCGAGCACCTTTACCTTGGGCGTTGGCGCCGGAATTACGATTGATTCCAACGACAAACAAGAATGGCAAGAATGCCAAATCAAGTCGGCTTTTTTGACTAACCTTCCCAGCGCTACGGGGTTATTTGAGACGATTGTTGTCATTCAAAATCAACCTCAACGATTGACGCAGCACTTAGATCGCATGCAGACCTCTGCATTTGCATTACACATTGCATTTGATCGAGCCCAGGCCGAAGCGATGGTCTTAAATGCCTGCTCTGGACTTAATCATGCACTGAATTTTCGTTTGCGACTGGATCTTTCTGCTGATGGAACGCTGAGCGTGGCTACTGGGTCACTGGATCCCCTTAGCGATTCAGTCAAAATATTTTGGGCAAGCGAAATTCTTTCGGGTAACACCACTCAGAACTCTGGCAACGCCTTATTACGACATAAGGTGAGCCATCGCCCCCTTTACGATGCCGCATGGCAAGCGGCAGTCAAACTTGGGGGATTCGACGCACTGTTTGTGAACAAGCAGGGTTTGGTTACCGAGGGGGGAAGATCTAGCATTTTTATTAAATCCAAAGGAAGCTCTGATTGGCTAACTCCACCAGCATCCGCCGGATTATTACCGGGCGTAATGCGTGCTGCACTCTTAGCGGATCCACAATGGAATGCCCGTGAGGCTAACCTGACTATTCAGGATGTGTCTATGGCAGATGAGATTATTCTAAGCAATGCCTTACGAGGCGCTATCAAAGCCCATTTCTAGAAAGCACTCATGAAGTATTGCTCTTACTGCGCTGCCACCTTAACCGTCAAGATACCAGCGGACGACTCGCGCGAACGATTTGTTTGTGAATCTTGTGGCATTATCCATTATCAAAATCCGCGCAATGTGGTAGGCAGCATTCCGATTTTTGGCGACCAAGTATTATTGTGTCGTCGCGCTATCGAACCGCGTTATGGATATTGGACTTTACCAGCAGGCTTTATGGAATCAGGTGAAAGCACCTGCCATGGTGCTGCTCGAGAAACTCTTGAGGAAGCTGGTGCAGTGGTTGAAGTGGGACCGCTCTACTCTTTACTCAACGTACCACATGCTGAACAGGTTCATCTCTTTTATCTTGCCAAAATACATACCCCAGAATTTTTCGCTGGCGAGGAAAGTCTTGAGGTTGCCCTGTTTCATGAACATGAAATTCCCTGGAAGGAATTAGCCTTTCCGACCGTCAAACAAACCCTAGAGTGGTTCTTTGCAGATCGTGTTGCTGGCGTTCTTGATGATGAGTTTCATGTGCGTAGTCGTGATGTCCTGCCCTCTGAACGCATTTGATTGCAGCGCATGACTCAAATTGCTTGGTTAGGGCCGAACGATACCTTCCCCAATCCCTTGCGAGATGCTGATCCTGACCCCAGCGTGCCTAGCTTAATTGCCGTTAGTGAGCGCATCTATCCTGGACAATTACTGCAGACCTATCAATACGGAATTTTTCCCTGGTATTCCGATAACCAACCCGTCTTATGGTGGTCGCCCGATCCCCGCCTGGTACTGCGGCCTCAAGACTTCAAATGCAGTGAATCCTTAAAAAAGGTAATTCGACAGTTTTAGATGCTCAATATCAGCTCGTAGTTGATGCAGACTTTGGTGCGGTTATCCGTGCCTGCGCTACGAGCGCACGCAAAGACCAAGATGGGACATGGATCACCCACGAAATCATTGATGCTTACACCACGTTTCATGAACAAGGTCACGCCCATTGCATTGCACTACAAGAACATGGCGAACTAATTGGGGGTCTGTATTGCGTTGCACTTGGCAGAATGGTCTTTGGTGAATCCATGTTCAGCCGCAAACCCAATGCCTCGAAAATGGCTTTGGCGGCCCTAAGCGCTTGGTGTATTGAGCATCGAGTGGCCATGATTGACTGCCAGCAAGAGACAGCCCATCTGCGTTCCTTAGGGGCTAGGCCTATTCCAAGGGCTCAATTTTTGAAACAACTGCAAATCTCCCTAAATCAATCTAATATTGATCTACCTTGGACTTTTGATAAACAGATCCTAACTCGCTGGCTATGACTCGGCTAAAAGAACTTCCCTTAACCGCCATTCAGTTCTACGCAACTGCACCCTACCCTTGCAGTTATCTGCCCAATCAAACTGCGCGCTCTCAAGTTGCCACGCCATCACATCTGATTCATGCAGACGTCTATAACGAATTGCTGAATGCCGGATTTCGCCGCAGCGGTCTGTACACATATCGTCCTTACTGCGACCACTGCAGAGCTTGCATTGCTACGCGCATTTTGGTTGATCAATTTACGCCAACCCGTAGTCAACGACGCGCCTGGAAAAAACATAGTGGCCTTCAAGCATTTGTTCTGAACTTGGGCTATCAAGAAGAACACCATCAACGCTATCAAAATCATCGACATGCAGGTGGCGACATGGACAACGATGATCAAGATCAGTACATGCAGTTCTTATTACAAGGCCGGGTGAACTCGCGCATTGTTGAATTCAGGGATGGGCCGCATGACCCACATCCAGGACGTCTACGCATGGTCAGCATGATTGACATTCTTGAACAAGGCATCTCCTCGGTATACACCTTCTATGACAGCCATGATTCATCGGCAAGCTTTGGTAGCTCCAGTATTTTGTGGCAAATCGAGCAAGCTCGCGTTCTCAAGCTGCCTTATCTCTATTTAGGCTACTACATCAAAGAGAGCGAAAATGTCATACAAGGTGAAGTACCAACCCATGGAAGGTTTGATTGATGACCATTGGCAACCTTTGACTGGTTCATAATAGCTATCCATGATTGATCGCTATTCCCTATTACGACCTTGGCTCTTTTGTTTAGATCCCGAGCAAGCCCATAACATCACACTCAGCAACTTAGACCGGGCGCAGCGTTGGGGATTGCTCAATAAACTGATTACCAAACCCATTACCGATCCACAAGCACTCTGTGGAATAATCTTCCCCAATCCCGTAGGCTTGGCGGCTGGTCTGGATAAAGATGTCAAGCATATTGATGCACTGGGCGCCTTGGGTTTTGGTTTTTTAGAAATCGGCACTGTTACGCCACGCCCGCAGCCAGGCAACGCCAAGCCACGTATGTTTCGCCTACCGCAAGCCCAAGCAATCATTAACCGCATGGGCTTTAATAATGATGGGGTTGAAGCCTGTGTAGCTAGAGTACGACGTTCGGGCTTTTGGCAAAACGGCGGTGTACTCGGACTAAATATTGGCAAAAATGCCACTACACCAATTGAAGACGCCGCTAGCGATTACGTTCTGGCCATGGATGCCGTATATGAAATCGCCACCTACATCACTGTCAATATCTCCTCACCCAATACTCAAAATCTGCGCGCCCTTCAGGGCGAAGTCATGCTTCGCGAACTACTGCGCCAATTGGATGATGCACGTAATCGCCTAAGCGATCACTTTGGAGTGCGTAAACCGCTGTTTCTGAAAATTGCACCCGACTTAGATCAAGACGACGTCAATCTGATTGCTGATCTCTTGGTGGAATTTGGTATTGATGCTGTGATTGCTACCAACACAACGATTGCGCGCGATGCTGTGCGCAACTTGGAGCATTGTCAAGAAACGGGCGGGCTTTCTGGTGCTCCGGTTCGAATTGCATCGAATAAAGTCATTAAGGCGTTAAAGGCAAGATTGCAGGGTCAACTGCCCATCATTGGGGTGGGCGGCATCATGAGTGGCGCCGATGCCAGAGAAAAGATAATGGCTGGCGCGAATCTAGTGCAACTCTATAGCGGCCTCATCTACCGCGGCCCAGACCTCGTCAATGAGTGCGCTAAGGCACTGAGACGAACCCTAAGGCAGCACTAACAATATTGCATAAGGACACCCCTGAAGTCCGACCCATTAGGAAGCATTTTGTAGGAATGCTCATAAAACGGCATTTCATAATATGAAATGTCTCCTGAAATCGCTATAATAACGGCTATGAGCACTAGCAAAACCGTCAAAACCTCTAAAAATACCGGGGAAGTCGCTAAGACCGCCATTCAAGTGGTTGATCGCATAATGAATTTGCTCGACGCCCTAGCCCTCCATGAAGAGTCGAGCAGCCTAAAGACCTTGGCGGAAGAAACGGGTCTTCACCCATCTACGGCGCACCGCATCCTCAATGACATGGTTGCCTGCCGATTGGTCGAACGTGGCGATGGCGGCACTTATCGTTTGGGGTTAAAACTCTTAGAGCTCGGCAACCTAGTTAAAGCACGCCTGTCTGTACGTGAAGCTGCTCAAGGCCCAATGCGCGCCTTACATAAATTAACTGGAGAAACGGTGAATCTCTCAGTACGCCAAGGTAACGAAATTGTTTACATCGATCGCGCATATAGCGAACGTTCCGGCATGCAAGTAGTCCGCGCCATTGGGGGACGTGCTCCATTACATCTAACTTCAGTGGGCAAATTATTCTTAGCCGGTGATGATGCCAATCAGGTGCGCGCCTATGTAACACGTACTGGCCTCTCTGGTTATACGCGGAACAGCATTACCGATTTAGCAAAATTAGAATCTGAACTAAATCATGTTCGCAGAGTAGGCAGCGCTCGAGACGATGAGGAGCTGGAACTTGGCGTAAGTTGTTTGGCCGCTTCTATCTTAGATGACACTGGCAAATTGGTTGCAGGCTTATCGTTGAGCGCCCCTACGGATCGCATACAAGCAGATTGGTTACGCTCTTTGCAAGATACAGCCCTGCAAATCTCCAATGGCATGGGCTACAAACCAAAGTCTAACGAGCCAGGCACTTCCGCCTAGAGCCCAACTACCGCCTTTACATCAAACGGCGAATGGGTTGCGCACCAGATGGCATGCGCTCGTACCAGTCGCGCACCCGCACCGCATCTGCAAAACGCGATTGCGTTCCAACCGAGTCTAAGAACACTAGCAGTAGCGGTGTATTGTTCACCCGTGCTTGCATTACTAAGCACTTCCCTGCTGCATTAATAAAGCCAGTTTTTTGTAAGCCAATATCCATGTCGCCTGAGCGCACCAAGCGGTTGGTGTTCAAGAATTTTTGCGGACGCTTCGCAATTACCATCGTGAGATCAGGCCAAGTGGAATACTCGCAAATCAATTTATATTGATAGGCAGCGTTGAGCATACGGGTTAAATCTTCCGCAGTTGCCACGTTATCACTGAGCAATCCAGTGGGATCGGCAAAGTGTGAATGGTCCATCCCCAACTCTTTCGCCTTACGATTCATGGCATCTACAAAGGCATGAATTCCGCCGGGGTAATTTCTGCCCAAGGTATATGCAGCACGGTTCTCGGAGGACATCAATGCCAAGAGCAATGCTTCTTGGCGAGTTAAAACGGTGCCACCAGCAAGTCGAGACGTACGATGAATGTGAACATCGTCCGCATTAATTACCAGGGTTTCATCGAGAGGCAACTTGGAGTCAAGCACCACCATAGCTGTCATGAGTTTTGTAATTGAGGCAATCGGCAAACTCACATTAGGATTTTTTTCGAAATAGACTTCTTTCGTATCCTGGTTGACTACCATCGCAACGCTAGACTTTAAATTGAGATCATCATGTTGACCACACAAACCTAGCGCGGTAGCCAATGATGGTGGCGCAGCAACGGCAGGCGCATTCGAGCACGTTACAGTAACACGCACCGTTTTGGGTTTTTTCGGAGATTTGACAACCACTTTGGTGGTTTTGGTCGCCTTATCCTTGCTGTCCTTATCTTTGCTTGCAGCCATTGCTGGCGCCAAATGGAGCAATCCGCAGGCAAGCACCATTGCAATCGAAAACAGCCAAAAACGGTTTAAACGCATCCCCCAATTACCTTCCAAAACTTTCAACATACGAGATGATAATTAATTTCCACTTGGGAAAAGCGATTTCTAATCCCCATCTTGGGTGGACACCCCTCATTCAGCAATCGTGGCCACCGTATTCGTCTGGCGCGCATTAACCAGGACCACCCCCGTCATGGTCAAGCACAGACCTAAGGCCATCAAGAGAGTAAAAGGCTCATCAAACAATAACCACGCCATTAATGCTGTGGTTGGGGGCGTTAAGTACAACAAGCTCGTCACCTTTGTAGCCGCCCCTTTGCGGATCATCATGAATAACAAACTAATTGAGCCAATCGATAGAGGGAAGATTGCCCACAATAGAGCAGTGATAACGGGTGCATTCCAAACCATAACGCCCGATTCAAAGAAAGACATACAGATAAAACACAGCACTGCTAAAACGCCAAACTGAATCGAAGATCCCGCACGCAAATCAAAGACGGGACAGTATTTCTTTTGATATAGCGTACCGAAGGTAATCGATAGCAACGCAATCAATGCCAACACATAACTAGCCAAAGGGATATGCGCAAACCCTATTTTCTCGGCTACGACAAGAGCAACGCCAGCAAAACCAAAACACAAACCAATCCATTGGCGTGGCGTTACCTTCTCCGAAATCCATGCTGCAAACCAACAATGATGGCCACTAGACCTGCAGTCATTCCTAAGCGCACTGCAAACCAAACACCTAACAAATAACCAAATTGCAGCAAGATACCTGCAACAGCAATGTGCCTTATTTGAGACCAATTGGGCCACGTCATACGCCAAACTAGACTTAAAGCAGCCATGGCGGCTATCACACCAGCAAAACGCCAAAAGAGAAAGGTTGCTGGCTCAACATAAGGCATGGCCAAGCGTGCAATCACGAACCCGGTACTCCAAATTAAGACAAAAAGAGGTGCGATCGCGCTTTCCTTTCTAGACTGAGCTTCATTAATAAGATGATAAAAAATGCAATTTTTTAGAGAAACATCAATTTTAGGCTCTTTTAAAGAGAGTCACTCGAACGACCACCCTCCCCCAAGGTTGATTCAAATCAACAGGATGGATCTTCAAAGGCGACGCTAATTATGCATTGCAATATTTAAGCAATATAATTGACGAATCATTCTTGACCTTCGCAGCTAGCGGCAGCTAGCGAGATCATAGTAAACACAGCGAACCCAAAGAAAGAGATTGAGATGAACTTAACGCCAGAACAAATCGCGGCTGCGCAAAAAGCCAATTTAGAAACCTTAAGCGGTTTGACTAGTCAAGTATTGCAAAGCATTGAACGATTAGTAGAGCTCAATTTAGCGATTGCCAAGCAAAGCTTAAGCGATAGCGTCAATAACGCCAAGAAAGCATTGGAAGTAAAAGATATTCAGCAACTCCTCGCCCACCAAGCGGAAACGGTTCAGCCAATAGCTGAGAAAATTATTTCTTACAGTCGTCATTTGTATGAGCTGGCTCATGAGACGCAAGATACATTTACAAAATCTGCTGAGAAAGAGTTTGCTGCTGGTCAGCAAAAAATGAACGCGCTTGTGGAAGAGTGGACCAAACATGCTCCGGCTGGTTCAGACGTTGCCGTCCAAGCTCTAAAGCAAGCGATTGCCTCTGCTAACAACGTTTACGAAACCAGTCAAAAGGCGGTTAAGCATGCTATTGAAGTGGCGCAAACCAACATCAACACTGCTGCCGACGCTGTTGTAAAAAGCACTGGCACCACAAGCAAGGCCTCTAAGAAAAAATAATGTAGCATTGTCTTGCAATACAAAAGCCCCGATCTCTCGGGGTTTTTTCTTATGCGCTTTAGAAGCCCTAAAGAATGCTTAAGACTTTTTCTTCACTAGCGGCAAGTCTGTGCAATGGCCATGTGCTGCTTCGGCTGCCAAACCTACTGACTCACCCAGGGTTGGGTGAGGATGGATCGTTTTACCAATGTCCACCGCATCAGCACCCATCTCAATTGCAAGACAGACTTCTCCAATCAAATCACCGGCATGAGTCCCAACGATGCCTCCACCAATGATGCGATGGGTCTTGGCATCAAAGATGAGCTTAGTAAACCCTTCGTCACGGCCATTTGCAATTGCTCGGCCGCTGGCTGCCCATGGAAATAAACCCTTTTCATAGACAATGCCTTGGGCTTTACATTGCTCTTCTGTGAGTCCTGCCCATGCAACCTCAGGATCGGTATACGCAACAGATGGAATCTGCTTGGCATCAAAGTATGCTTTTTCACCGGCGGCAGCTTCAGCAGCCACATGACCTTCATGTACTGCTTTATGAGCCAACATGGGTTGACCTACTAAGTCACCGATCGCAAAGATGTTTGGCACATTGGTGCGCATTTGCTTATCCACTGGAATGAAGCCATGCTCATCAACTAGCACCCCTGCTTTATCGGCATCGATTTTCTTGCCATTCGGGGTGCGACCAACAGCAACCAATACCAAGTCATAAGTCTGGGGCTCAGCAGGCGCATTCTCACCCTCAAACGTTACTTGAATGCCATCTGACTTAACCTCAGCTTTAGTGGCGCGCGTTTTGAGCATGATTTTTTCAAAGCGGCCGGCATTAAATTTCTCCCAGACCTTTTCCAAATCTCGATCAGCGCCTGCCATCAAGCCATCCATCATCTCGGCAATATCAATCCGAGAACCAAGAGTGCTGTAGACCATCGCCATTTCAAGACCAATAATGCCGCCACCGATCACTAACATCCGCTTGGGAATGCTCTTGAGTAGTAAGGCTCCAGTACTATCCACAATCTGCGGATCTTCTGGCAAGAAAGGCAATTTCACTGGCTGACTTCCTGCCGCAATAATGGCTTTCTGAAAACGCACCACTTCTTTTTGACCGGTTAAATCTTGACCATCACCACCCGTTAATTGCACTTCAACATGGTTTGCATCCAAGAAACG
>CAZXSX010000034.1:0-12456 GCA_964643245.1 uncultured Polynucleobacter sp. | reverse complement strand
GTGAGCGAGTAGGTGAATTAGTGATGCGTGAGTTAAAGTGTCTAGATAAGTTGCCTATATTCGCTTTGCTTCGGTGTATCGAAGTTTTGCAGCCATTGAGTCGTTTGAGACTGCGCTCAAAGAGCTGAAATAAAACGGAGAAATCGGAAGAGCTAGAGACAAAAAAGGACTGCATTGCAGTCCTTTTTTGCTGTTGAAGTGAATTATTTCAGGACTGCAAAAATGGAGGCGGTAATATCTTCCACGCTTCCTGTGCCACTCACTTTCTTGTAGGTCGGGGCTTTGACCTTGTCTGTCGGGCTAGCTTGCGCAGCCCAGCTCGAGTAGTAATCCACTAGAGGACGGGTTTGATCGTCGTAGACCTGGAGGCGTTTACGTACGGTTTCCTCTTTATCGTCATCCCGCTGAATTAGTGGGTCGCCAGTCACATCATCTTTGCCCTCAACTTTGGGCGGATTGAATTTGATGTGATAGGTGCGACCTGAAGCAGGGTGAACCCGACGACCACCCATGCGGTCGATGATGGCTTCAAAGGGCACATCGATCTCTAAAACGTAATCAATAGGCACACCAGCATCTTTCATGGCTTGCGCCTGAGGAATGGTTCTAGGAAAACCGTCAAACAAATACCCTTTACTGCAATCGGGTTGAGTCAGTCGATCTTTTACCAAGCCAATGATGATGTCGTCAGAAACCAAGCCGCCGGCACCCATAATTTTTTTAGCGGCAATTCCCAATTCAGTTCCAGCTTTCACGGCGGCACGCAACATATCGCCTGTTGAGATTTGTGGAATGCCAAATTTTTCGCAAATAAATTGGGCTTGTGTGCCTTTACCAGCACCAGGTGCACCGAGCAGAATTAACCGCATTGTTTTTTCCCTTAGAAGAGCAGTCATTGTCCCGTATTTTTCGAGGATCCTTCAAATTGATTGCCTAGGATTATCCCCGAGAACTCAATATTGGCCTTTGAGGCCTTAATTAGCCCTGGAGCCGATCAAAACCTCCCGGACCCGCTCCAGATCTTCAGGAGTATCTACGCCTGCAGGAGGGGTCGTTTCCGAGGTGTGTACTGCAATCCGATAGCCATTCCACAGGGCGCGAAGCTGTTCAAGGGCCTCGGAAATTTCGGGCGGCGCTGGGTCAAGTCGGGTGTAGGCATCTAGAAAATCGGCGCGATAAGCATAGATCCCTAGGTGTCGCAAATGCACGGTTTTGGCTAATTCTCCTGAGTCCCTCACATAGGGAATGGGTGATCTTGAAAAATACAGCGCTTCATTAGCGCGGCTCAAAGCCACCTTAACAACATTCGGATTTTGAATCTCTGCAGCGTCTTGTATGGGTACCGCTACAGTAGAAATGGCACATAAATCATGATCCGATAGTGTTCGGGCAACTTGGTTAATGAGTTCAGGTGGTATCAGAGGTTCATCACCTTGGACATTCACCACAATAGTATTAGCAGGAAGTTTTAGCTGTTGCGCTACTTCCGCTATGCGATCAGTTCCCGTGGGATGATTGGGGCTGGTCACTACACATTCAATGCGGTGCGCATTGCAGACGGCTTCAATCTCAGTTGAATCGGTTGCTACCACTACACTATTTGCCAACGATTTTTTCGCTTGCTCTGCTACACGAATGACCATAGGTTTCCCAGCAATATCCGCCAGCGGTTTACGTGGTAAGCGGGTGGACCCTAATCTTGCTGGGATGACAACCAAAAAGTCCAGAGCTTGGGTTTCGATGCTCATGGAGTCAAGTCGATTCGCTTGCTAGACTTCGTCAGTTGACAGGCTACGAGCTTCTTCAACTAGCATTACCGGAACATTGTCCCGAATTGGAAAAGCAATAGCATCTGCTTTGCAAATGAGCTCATGCTTTTCAGCATTGAAATGCAGTGAGCTTTTGCACAAGGGGCAAATCAAGATATCAAGTAGTCGTCTGTCCATGATGGTGTTAGTAAAGGATGTTGAAGTACAGTTTAGCGCCGAATTGAATGTTTGGGATGGTTATCCGTCATATCACTTTAGAGGTTGTACAAGCGAGGATCAGGCCTATGTAAAACAGATTGCAACCATTCCATCAGATTATCTGGAAGGGTTAGTGACATGGGGACTACCCAGATGCGCTCATCTTGAATGCCAATGCATTTGACCGCGTCTTTTTCCGTGATGAGTATGCATTGCGCTTTGATCGATGAAAAAAATTCCGGGGTGTAGTTAACGTGATCTGGAAGGGGATAGCGTTTACCCGTTAGGCCGTGCTTTGCTAAATCATTAAAAAAGCGTTGTGGATTTCCAAGACCTGCGACCAGCGCAATATTTTTTGGCAGAAAGTGTTCCGCGATTTGGGCTAATGATTGTGTTTGGCTTGTATCCATTAGTTGATAAGGTCTACCAAGCTGGTTGGCTAAATGAAAGCATCTGCGTCCTAAAAAATAATCATCGGACATGCCGCCTTTGGGATAACTCGGGTTGCCAGTAACCAGCGTAGCGTCACGTTCACGCGTGCTGGGCTCTCGCAAGGGTCCCGCAGGTAATAGAAAACGATTGCCTTCACCGCGGTCATCTCGCACTATAAATTCCACATCGCGACCCCCATCACGTGCGGGCCAGCGCACCAACCCCGGGTGTTGGAGGCCGTCGTCACTAATGATCACATTGACTTCAGGGGCTTTTTGCAGCAAAGCTTGAATGCTTTGCTGGCGTTTTGGAAAAACCCAAATCGGAAATTGATTGCACGTCTTTTTTGCAATTAACGTAGGCTCATCGCCGACGATTGATGGATCAGAGTCGCTCGTTACCTCAATTGGGGAGGTTTGCAAGGATGAGCCATATCCCCGGCTAATAATTGCTGGCTTCCATCCTAATTGGGATAGTTGTTGTGCGAGCGCAATCACAATTGGGGTCTTGCCGGTGCCGCCTACTCGAATGTTGCCAATAATAATAATAGGCACGGGGGCGGGATTGGGTTTAGAAAAATCCACGTCGTGCAGGAGTTTGCGAATACGCAACACCACACCATAGAGCCACGAGAGTGGCCAAAGAAGGAGGCTGGTAGGTCCACGCCTCTCCCAAAATTTGGGCGCCTTGCGAGAAATTGACAGCGACATGGCTCGAGGTGTTTTATTGGTTGCGTTTATTTTTTGGTTTGACTGCTAAAAACAATATTACTCAGATTGGCATCGCGTGCCGCCTCTAAGGCAGTCATTACCGATTGATGTGGGGCCTCGACATCAGCATCAATGTTGACCTGTAGATTGCTAATGGGCTGCTTGCTCGATTCATTGCTAAATTGCGTTAGCGCTTTGCTGAGATTTGCAGGATCGGTTAATTTGCCGTTGATAGCAAAGCGCCCATCCCGGCTGACGGCAATATGAATTTGTTTGTTTTCAGCTTGAGATTCGTTACCACTAGCAGTATAGGTAATGTAGGCGAGTTCTTGATAGCGTGTAAACGTCGCGGAGATCATTAAAAAATCAGTACCACCAGTAGCACGTCGATAAATGGAATCAAATTAATTTCTGGTTCAGCATCGTTCGATATCGCGCCGAGGGAAAAATTCCCCCTTGCTGTTGATTTGGAATCTAGCCAGCTCATTTTGCAGATTCAGTTGGGTAGAGCTTTTTAAATAATTGGCGGGTGCACTCTTCGCATTCCCGTTTACGTTGGTTTGCAACAGCCCGCAAAGCACGCCAAGCAGCCAATGCGGGAATGGCAATCAATAAACCAAACGCGGTATTGTAGAGGGCCGCTGAAATGCCATGAGCAAGTTGTTGAGGATTGCCAGACCCATTGATGGCGCCTTGGCTACCAAAGATTTCGATCATGCCCACAACGGTACCCAATAAGCCCAATAAAGGGGCCAATGTCGCGATGGTGGCTAAGATGCCGAGATAACGATCAAACTTTAGCCAGGTTGAAAGCGCTACCACTTGCAGTTCCTCAAGGGCGGAGGGGGCGCTGCTGTCTTGAGCTTTTTCCCGAATGACGCACGCCAGCAAGGGGGTGGCAGGAGAGGTGAGGGTGAGCTCTGTGATTTGATCTACGGCTAATGTTTTTTGGCTCTGCAATTGATTGGCGAGGGCAAAAGCCGATTCAAGACAACCTTTTGGGAGGATCTGTTCCTGCCGCAAATACCAGCTGCGCTCAATGACAATGGCTAAGCCAATAATAGAAATGATCAAAAGAGGCCATATGGGCCAACCAGCAGATAGTAAGATGGTGTACATAAGCTCAGTACTTTAGCTGAATTGATTGGTCTATCTCAGAAAGCTTGCCTGTGGATAACTCTGTGCAAAACTCTTGATCAACCGCATTGCAAGTCTTTGATTGCTGGTTAAGGAGATTAAAACGGGTTTAGAGTGCTTGCTCAGGTGGCTATAAATTCACTTTATAAATCAATAGTTTATAAATATACTGTAGTATTTATGAGACGAATTGGGTCAGTAATTACTCACATAGAGGAATTGAATCTCGATCTTTTAGGCCTCTGTGGATATTTGTTGGTCTCCAAGCCTGATGTTATCAAGAGTACCAAAAGAAAATGTCGGAATTATCAAGAGAAATACTGTCGGTCGGTGATCTAAACCGTGCCATTGCTGCCTCTTTAGAGGATCGCTTCGATACGGTTTGGGTTGGCGGGGAGATTTCGAACTTCAAGGCTTATGACAGCGGGCATTGGTACTTTTCTTTAAAGGATGAAGAGGGTCAGATTCGTTGCGTCATGTTTCGGGGTCGCAATGGCCAGGTGGGATTTATGCCCCAGTCCGGCGATAAGGTTGAAGTCAGCGCCAGCCTGGGCATGTATGTTCCTAGAGGTGATGTGCAACTCACGATTCAAACCCTTCGTCGTGCTGGTGTAGGTGGCTTGTATGAAGCATTTTTAAAGCTAAAAGCCAAGCTAGAAAAAGAAGGCTTATTTGGCGAGGAACGCAAACGCGCTATTCCAACCCACCCTCGATCGATTGGCATCATTACTTCTCCGCAAGCAGCGGCATTAAAGGACGTCCTCAGTACTTTAGCAAGACGTGCACCGCATATTCCGGTGGTGATTTATCCCACGCTGGTGCAAGGATCTGAAGCACCAGCTGGAATGATTGCTGCGTTCAAAGTAGCAAATGCCGAGCGCACCGCAGATGTCATTTTGCTGGTTCGTGGTGGCGGTAGCATCGAAGACTTGTGGGCATTTAATGATGAGCAACTCGCGTATGCTATTGCACAATCTGATATTCCAGTGGTTAGCGGTGTGGGTCATGAAACCGATTTCACAATTGCAGACTTTGTGGCAGATCTGCGAGCTCCAACTCCAACTGGGGCGGCAGAACTAGCAGCCCCCCGTCGGGATCAATTGCTGCAAGAACTAGATGCCCTCTTCCAAGCCCTCACACTACGGATTCACCAGTGGGTAGAGCATGAGGCGCAAACCTTAGATCAATTAGCGCTGAGATTGAGTCATGCATTGCCAAACCCAGATCGCATGCGCGAACAGATTGCAAGCTGGCAACACCGCCTTTATCAAGCGTGGTTTGTCAGAATGGAAAATTGGAAGCGCAATCAAGCCTATTATCAATCGCAACTCGAGATGCTCAATCCGCAAAGAACCCTTGAGCGTGGTTATGCTGTGGTTTTGAATGCCACCGATGGCTTCCAAGTTGCGCGCAAGCCAGGCGATCTTCAGAAAGACAGGGAATACGAAATTCGGTTAGCCGAAGGATCGGTAGCTGTTCAATTTGCAACAGCACAAGAACTCAAGAGCTAATATTTAAAGAATGTTGGGCTCAATTACTAAGTTGACGCCAAATTCCTTTTTGACTTTATCTTGAATGCATTTAGCCAGTCCAAGAATATCTTGGGCAGTACCGCCGCCGTGGTTGACTAATACGAGCGCTTGTTTTTCATACACCCCGACCCTTCCCATGCGTTCGCCTTTAAGGCCGCACTGCTCAATCAACCAGCCAGCCGCTAGCTTGCGTTTACCCGCGCTATCCGGATAAGAAATTAAGTTCGGATATTTCTGGAGCAAGGTCTCGTAATGCTCGATCGGGATAATGGGGTTTTGAAAAAAACTACCAGCATTGCCGATCACTTTGGGATCGGGTAGCTTAAGGGTACGGATCTTGCAAACGGCAGTAAAAATCGCTTCGGGTGTAGGAGAGGCAGTATTAGTAAATTGCTTTGCTAAATCGACATACTGAACTCGAGGTTGCCATTGTTTTGGTATGTTGAAGGCCACATTCGTCACAATGAAGCGATTAGGGTTTTGTTTGAAGTAGCTATCGCGATAAGCAAATTGACACGCTTCTTTGCTAAGAGTAACAAACTCACCTAGAGCAACATCAAAGGCATGAACCAGAGCAATGTAATCCCCAATTTCAACTCCGTAGGCTCCGATGTTCTGTATCGGTGCCGCGCCAACGGTGCCCGGAATTAGCGCTAAATTTTCTAAGCCTGGTATTTGATTTTCAAGTGTCCAGGCAACCAATTCATGCCAATTGACTCCACCGCCAACGGTTAGCAATGTGGATTCGGAATCCTCGGAAATAATCACATGACCAGCGATATTCATGAGCAAAGTCACCCCTGGTAAGACGGGTGACAAAATCACATTACTACCCCCACCCAATACCCTCCATGGCAGTTGCCGTTCTGAAATATGATTCATGATCGCCGGAATTTGCTCTTCTCTTGTGATCTCATAAGCTAATTCCGCGATCGCCTCAAGGCCAAGAGTATTGCGCTCCCGAAGATTCAGGTTGGCAGTGGATTTAGCGGCGTTAGGCACCATTACAGAGGAGTTCATGCCACAATCTTATTCGAATGTTCGTCAATAACCCTCAATTTCTGGTTGAATTTTGAGAATAAGCAAAAATACCAAGTAATCGAATCGTAAGGAGTAAAAAATGCCCTCATTTGACGTAGTTTGTGAACCGGATATGGTTGAGCTCAAAAACGCGATTGAGCAATCCAATAAAGAAATCAGCAACCGTTTTGACTTTAAGGGTTCAGATAGTCGTGTAGAACAAAAAGACGAAGCGTTAATCTTATTTGCGGACGATGAGTTCAAGTTAGGGCAAGTGCGTGATGTTTTGATCAGTAAGATGGCTAAGCGCAATGTTGATGTACGGTATCTCAAAGACGACAAGACCGAAACGATTGGTGGGGATAAGCGTAAGCAAACAATGAAGATCCAGAAGGGCATCGCCTCCGATCTGTCCAAAAAAGTGGTACGCATAATAAAAGATAGCAAACTCAAAGTGCAGGCCAGCATTCAAGGGGATGCTGTGCGCGTTACGGGCGCTAAGCGTGATGATCTGCAGGCAACAATGGCCTTATTAAAAAAAGAGGTTACTGAGGCACCACTGGGATTTAATAATTTCCGTGACTGATGAGTCTCTCAAGACTGCCCCGACAAGCGTTGAGGCAATCGAGCGTTTTTGTGATGCCTGCTGGCTTGAGGACGGACTCTCTAAAAATAGCCTGTCAGCTTATCGCAGGGATTTGTTGCTGTTTGCACAATGGCTTTATCAAGACTCCGAAAAAGATCTCTACGCGGTTCAAGAGAAAGATCTAACCGCTTATATTGCATTTCGTCGGACTGATAAAGCCACTACTGCGAATCGACGCTTAACTGTATTTAAGCGTTTTTATCGTTACGCGTTGCGGGCCAATCTTGTTAAGAGTGATCCTTGTATTGGTCTACGTGCTGCCAAACAAGCGTTGCGTTTTCCAAAGACGTTGAGCGAAGATCAGGTGACTGCTTTGCTAAACGCTCCTGATATTGAAACCCCATTAGGATTGCGTGACCGAACCATGCTGGAGTTGATGTATGCCAGTGGTCTTCGAGTTTCTGAAATCGTTACATTAAAAACAGTGGCGCTCGGCCTAAACGAAGGGGTGGTCCGCATTGTCAATGGTAAAGGTGGTAAAGAGCGCTTGGTTCCTTTTGGTGGAGAGGCGGGGCAGTGGTTGAGGCGCTATTTTGCGGACGCGCGCACGATTCTCTTGGAGGGAAAAGCCAGCGACGCAGTTTTTGTTGGGCGCCATACCGGCACCTCCCTCACGCGACAGGCATTTTGGGCGCTGATTAAACGCTACGCCACCGTGGCCAATATTCCAGTGGCGCTCTCCCCACATATCTTAAGGCATGCTTTTGCAACCCATTTACTCAATCATGGGGCAGATTTGAGGGTGGTTCAGCTACTTTTGGGGCATGCGGATATCTCCACTACACAAATCTACACTCACGTTGCAAGAGAGCGTCTCAAATCCATTCACCAGCAACATCACCCGCGTGGTTCTTGATGAATTGCTGCAAAAGTGTTTAAGATGGCGTTATGACCTTTGATTCCCACCTTTTATTGATTCCGCTAGCGTATTTGATTGGCTCTATTTCATTTGCAGTCGTGGTGAGTAAATCCATGAATTTGCCAGACCCCCATTCTTATGGATCTGGCAACCCTGGTGCGACAAACGTGCTGCGCACTGGCAATAAGCTGGCTGCTGGACTGACGTTTTTGGGCGACGCTCTAAAAGGATATGTCGCTGTGATATTGGCGCGCGCAGTCTTGGGCGATAGTTCGGTAGCGTCGACCATGGAATCTTGGATTTTGTGCGCAGTAGTAGTGGCCGTATTTTTAGGACATCTCTTCCCGATATTTCATGGCTTTAAAGGAGGTAAGGGAGTCGCTACTGCGTGCGGCATTCTATTTGGAATCAATGTTATTTTGGGCTTGGCCACATTAGCGACGTGGGTGATCGTCGTCGCTTTTTTGCGCTACTCATCCCTGGCTGCATTAGCTGCAGCAATCTTCGGACCGCTCTATTGTCTGTTCTTATTCGGAGTGCAACCGATGGGGGTGGTTTTGATTGCCGTATCCCTATTGTTGATCTGGCGTCATCGTAACAATATTCGCAATTTGATCAATGGCACAGAAAGTCGTATTGGTGCTAAAAAGAGCAGCACCTAATCACTTTATCTGAGGACATCTCAATGACTATTGCATATGCATGCGTTTTATTCATGGGTTTACTGCCGTATGTCGCCGCCGGAATTGCCAAAAAAGGCTTTGAACATTACGACAATCATATGCCAAGAGCATGGTTGGCAAAGCAAACGGGATTTCGCGCAAGAGCCAATGCAGCGCAGGCTAATTTGTTTGAGTCTTTGCCGCTATTTTTTGCTGCAGTGATCATTACACATCAGCAGCAGGCGCCACAATCTATTGTGGATGGGTTGGCATTGGGATTTGTCGCTGCGCGCCTAGTTATCTAGTTTGTTATGTTGCAAACTGGGCAACTCTGCGGTCGATCGTTTGGTTAGTAGGGATGATCTGTGTCGTGACGTTGTTTTTCCAGATCTAAATTAAAGTCATTTTGAGAGATAAATCGGATGCCAATCACGAAAACTCCCCGGCGATCGACCAAACCCGTCACTAATCCGGTGGCAAAAAATCCCCGCAAAAAATCCACAAAACAGGAAGATGGAGTGCCATTATCAGTGGTTATTCGCCGACGTATTGAGGCACAAAAGCCCGCTTTCATGCGAACGATAATATTGCGCAATTCATTCAACCAGGTGAGCTCGAAGGCTTGATCGATGAAGTGGCTGAAAAAATGCAAAGCGTTTTAGAGAGCTTAGTCATCAACACAGAAAACGATCACAACACAAAAATACCAGTCGTTGTGTTGCCAAAATGTACGTGCAAGAGGTCTTCAATGGGCGTTATGTGGAGCAACCGGCCTTAACTAAGTTCCCGAATGTCAGCTGTCTAAACGAGCTGATGATTATTGGGCCGATTACGGTTCGCAGCGCCTGTTCTCACCACCTTTGCCCCATCATGGGTCGCATCTGGATTGGGGTATTGCCCAATAAAGGCTCTGCATTAATTGGTTTATCTAAATACTCACGCTTGACTGAATGGGTGATGTATAGACCCCAGATTCAGGAAGAGTCTGTGATATGGAGTTAGCGGATATGTTGGAGAGAAAAATAAAACCGATTGGTGTAGCTGTTGTCATGGATACAGACCATTTTTGCATGCAGTGGCGCGGCGTTAAAGATCGTGATTCAAAAATAATCAATAGCGTGATGCGCGGTGCATTTTTGAGAGACTCGAATCTTCGAAGAGAGTTCTTGGCATTGATTGATCGCAAATAAATGTTTCTTGCTAGCAAAATAAAAATCATTTCGGTATTTAGTATTGGAGCATTAGTGGCACTCAGTGCGTGTGCGGGTTTTCCAGATAAGAATATTGATCCCCAAAAAAATACTGTGGCAATGTTTCGCTTGGATATGCGGCATTGTGCGGATGATTATCCTGAGACTCCCGATGGCGTTTACATTAAGCAGCGTATCTCCTGCATGAATCTCAAAGGCTGGCGTTAAGGTTTTTTGTGCTTTGGTTCGGTGAGAATAGTTCCCATCTATATTTCCTTATAAATCAGTAACATACAGAGTACATGGCACGGTAAAAGTTTCTTCACTATGATCGCTTCAGAAACAAAAAATTCCTGTCACTAACCGTTCATTATTTGGAGGTCCCATGAAAAATAGTCGTCGTCAATTCATGATTTTGTCAGCTGCTGGTGCTTGTACATTGGCACTCAATGGCAAGGTTCAAGCGCAAGCCATGGTTGCAGAAACTGATTCGCAAGCTGCTGCATTGGGTTATAAAGCGGATGCCACTAAAGTGGATAAGGCGAAGTATGCAAAATATGCTGCTGGCCAACAATGTGATAATTGTGCGTTGTACCAAGGTAAGCCTGGTTCAGCAGTTGGTAGTTGCTCCTTGTTTGCTGGTAAACAAGTCGCTGGTAAGGGCTGGTGCTCGGCTTACGCTAAGAAAGCGTAATCATTCCAGTGATGCCATCAAAAAGACCGCAAATGCGGTCTTTTTTGTCAGCATTGATGCGCGCGTCTTATAAATAAAATAAGCGCGATATGATCAACCAAACGTGATTGAGTAAATAAGGTGAGCCCCATGAAACGTAGTATGCAAAACCGAATTCGACGGTATGCGTTTTACTTCGGTGGTGACTTACCAAATGTGGATTGGGGCGAACGCATTCGCTCCTGTGGTGGCGCATTAGTGGGTTTAATGTTGGTGTTAGTAGTAGCCAAGTTGATGGGCGAGTTTGCTGACTCGGAAGAGTGGCTCATGGCGTCTTTGGGGGATAGTGCCCTATTGGTATTTGCATTACCGGGCAGCCCAATAGCGCAACCATGGGCAGTCATTGCGGGTAATACGATTTCAGCACTCATTGGCATTACGGCGTATATCGTGATTCCTGAACCACTATTGGCGATGCCAATTGCTGCTAGCCTGTCGATTCTGTGTATGTTTATGTTGCGTTGCTTGCATCCACCAGCCGCGGCTGTAGCACTAATCGTGGTAATGGGTCATGTGACCCATTACCGATATGCGTTCTTTCCGGTGATGGTGGATTCCATATTATTGGTCTTGGTTGGGGCGGCGTATAACAACTTGACAGGCAAGTCTTACCCCAATCAACCCATCGCTTAGCGAAAGTAAAGCCCCGAGTGGGGGGCATGAGTTACTTGATTTTTCCAGCAGCAATAGACGCCTTGCAATCCAAAATGCTGTAGTTTTGAATTTTTCCTGCATTTTTTTCGCGAATGGATTGGCTGCACTCTGTTACAGAGTTGCGAAGGTTAATTTTTGGAATATTGCTCATTTTGGCTCCTTTTTATCGTTCAGTAGTAACGCTATCGTGCGCTTTTGGTGATTCCAGTACTGCAACCCTAATTTTAATAAATTCTGAATTTTTGCAAAAGCGGCCCTGCAAACCCTTTAAAATCCTTGAATTCATCGAATATTTATCAGAAAGAGCACTCGATCAATGGCTTTAGTGATCCCTGTCATTTTGTGTGGTGGTTCTGGCACCCGACTCTGGCCCTTGTCGCGCTCCGGTTTCCCAAAGCAATTTTTGGTTCTTTCGGGTGACGGCTCAAATCAAAGCCTATTTCAACAGGCGATTAGTCGAATTCATTCGGTTGCAAGTGCAGATATCAAGCTGGGTAGCACCCTTATTGTCACCAACGAAGAGCATCGCTTCTTAGCGCTAGATCAATTACGAGAATTAAAGGGCGTTCAGGCAACCCTATTGCTTGAGCCCACTGGCAAAAATACTGCTCCTGCGTTAACTTTGGCGGCACTCTATACACAAGACAGTAGTGAGAATGAACAAGATCCGATTTTGATAGTAACGCCAGCAGATCAAACTGTTACCAATCCTGCTGCTTTTACCAAGGCCTTGCAAAGCGCCATTGCCATTGCTAAAGAAGCCGCCATTGCCATTTTAGGAATCACCCCTACATCTCCTCAAACGGGTTATGGCTATATCAAGGTAAAAGGCGATGCTGCTAATGATGCTTATACCGTTGAGCGCTTTGTCGAAAAGCCCAACGAAGCTACCGCCAAAGAATACCTTGCCGAAG
>CAZXSX010000033.1:0-12682 GCA_964643245.1 uncultured Polynucleobacter sp. | reverse complement strand
CTCATTCCAGAGGATTTTGAACGTGGTCAACTTCCCAAGGACTTAATCCCGTTTCGTCAAAAAATCTTTGGTCTCATGATTGATGCTGAGCGATTGTCCGAAATTCGAAATGAACGCCGCCCAGGTAGTAACTATGCAAAGCTAGAAAACTGTCGCTATGAAATTAATGAGGCGACCGCAATGATGAGAAAACAGTCCATTCCCTGGGTTATGACTACGAGCAAATCGATTGAAGAAATTGCTACAACAGTCTTACAAGCAATCAAATCCGATAAAACGATTTTGGGCTAATCGCTAGCCGATTGACCTGAATAGCCTAGCCTCGCCGAACGCGCACTGTTTCAAATAGACAAATAGCTGCAGCAGTAGAGACATTTAACGACTCTACTCGAGGATCCATGGGAATCGACACGCTTTTGGCTTGCGCCAAAATGCTTTCAGATACTCCCTGCCCTTCGCTACCCATCACCCAAGCCACAGGGTTCAGTAACTCACTTTTTAAAGAGTAAAGGTCGCATACCGCGTTTGCTGTGGCTGCCAGTATCGGCGAGGTAACAGCGCTCAACAATTGCTGAGTTGACCATCCCTCATAAAGATCCAAAAGTCGATGCGCGCCCATGCCGGCTCGCAAGACTTTGCTGGACCACAAATGGGCGCAACCACTGAATGCCACTACCGTTGTGAAGCCAGCAGACGCTGCGGTACGCAAGATAGATCCCGCATTTCCGGCATCTTGAATGCGATCCAAGATCAAAAGGTCGCCATCCAGCGTTGTGATTGATTGTGGAGCAACAAGACTTGACGAGGGCAATCTGAGGAGACCGGCGATATGTGGAGCATTTACCAAATCACTCAACAAATCCCATAGAGGACTATCGAGTTTAAATACCTTCGTATTAGGACAAATTTCGAGGTGCTCATAAACAGCTTGGGAGATTTCAGGGTTTTGAAGACCAATCTCTGAAGTGATAAGCGTTTTCAGAGCGGGATCACCAACCCACGTCTGAATCAGATGGATTCCCTCAAGTAAGGCATATCCGCTTGTCACCCGAGCCTTCTGGCCTTTGGCACCAGTGGCTTGCAAAAGCCGAATTTCCTTAAATAAAGGATTCTCTCGAGAGGTAATGAGCTCAACGTTCATGGATTAATACGTAGCTGATTCAAGAACCTTGCGTACCGGTGAAAAACTTCTTCGATGTTGGTCACAGGCGCCATATTGTTTGAGGGCCGCAAAATGCGCTTCCGTTGGATAGCCCATATGTTGTGCAAAACCATACTCTGGATAACGCTGATGCAGAATTTGCATTTGACGGTCACGCGTGACCTTGGCCAAAATCGATGCCGCAGAAATTGCGGGCTCCTTAGCATCGCCCTTCACAATGGCCTCAGCAGAAATTGGTAACTCTGGATAGCGATTCCCATCAATTAAAGCTTTATCAGGCCATGCCCCTAAGCGCGTTGATAAATCCTCTATGGCGCGTCGCATTGCCAACATAGTCGCCTGCAATATATTGATCTCATCAATCTCGGATGGGCTCGCCTCACCGATTCCCCAGGCTTTTGCTCTTTTAATAATCTGCTCATATAAAAATTCACGCTTCGCAGACGTCAACTTTTTGGAATCTTTTAGACCCTCGATCGGTTGATTGAGGTCCAGCACTACCGCCCCCGCCACTACCGCCCCCACCAGAGGTCCGCGCCCTGCCTCATCGACGCCACAGATCCAAATGGAGCTCATGCACTTGCCTTGCCTATGCGTTGATTGGCGATAGTTTGCGCTACTGCTTGAGCAACCAACAGTCCAGTAGGGCGACGCAAGGTTTCATGCAGTTGAGCAAAGCGTTCTTGCAGTTTGGCTACCTTCATTGGATGATTCAACCAATCCTGCAGAGCTGCAGCAAGGTTTTTAGGAGTGGCGCTATCTTGCAGGAACTCGAGAACAACAAACTCACCACACAAAATATTGGGCAATCCAACATACGGCAAATAACCCTGACGTTTCATGATTTGAGCTGTTAGCCAAGGTACCTTATAAGAAATCACCATTGGCTTTTTCCATAATGCAGCCTGTAAAGTTGCAGTTCCGCTTGCAATCAGCACCACATCAGAAGCTTCGAGCACCTCATCCGCCATACCATCAAGCAAATGTATTTGTATGTCTGGATTACTATTTTTAGCATTAATTAATAATTGCTCGAGCGGTTCACGCAACTTAGGCGTTGCAACTGGAATCAAAAATTGAAGTTGTTGACCCTTTAACTGGGCGGCAAGCATTTGCATCGTCTCAAAAAAGATTGGAGCAATCAGCTCAATCTCGGAGCCCCTACTTCCCGGCAATACCGCCACCACAAGACCATTCAGCTGGTTGTTGGTTAAATGTAAAGTTTTAGCGATTTTGTCTCTGGCCTGTTGGGAATTTGGCTCAAGAGGGATTTCGCTAGCGAGCGGATGACCTACATAGGTAGACGCAATTCCTGCTCGATCATAGATTTCTGTTTCAAACGGAAAGATGCAAAGCATGCGATCGACTGCCTGCGCAATCTTTTTAATGCGGCCCACTCTCCACGCCCAAATAGATGGTGACACTAAATGCAAGGTTGGAATTTTGGCTTCACGCAGCTGGAGCTCAACCCCCAAATTAAAATCCGGTGCATCCACCCCCAAAAAGACATCGGGGCGCCCCTCACCTAAAAGGTTAGCGATTAATTCTTTGCGCAATTTCAGAATTGCGGGAAGCTGTCTGATGGCCTCAACGTAGCCACGCACGCTTAAGGTATCCATGGGCCAATCAGAGCGCATCCCCTCAGCTTGCATGCGAGGACCGCCAATGCCATACACCTCAAGCCCCGCCATATCTGGAATTTGATTTAATGCGCTCAAAACTGGCGCGGCAAGTAAATCGCCAGAAGGTTCGCCAGCTACACAAGCTAACTTGGGCAAAGTATTCCGATCTGCTAGCGAATAATGCCGCGCGTAGAGGAGGCAATAAAGTCATGGAATTGGACAAGCCTTTCAGCAGTAGCCGTATCTGCAGCAGACGCTACGATCATCTTCTGAATTTCGACTTTAGCCTCCTCAAAACTGAGGCCATCCTTATAAAGAATTTTGTAAGCCTGTCGTAAAGCTGAAATAGTCTCGCTTGGAAAGCCTCTACGCTTTAATCCTTCTACATTGATGCCATGCGGGGATGCTTTATCACCTGCAGCAATCACAAAGGGCGGAATATCCTGCACCAAAGCAGAGGCACCACCCAACATCGCATGTTGGCCAATACAAACAAACTGGTGAACACCAGACATACCACCCATAATGGCCCAATCGTCCACTTGTACGTGACCGGCAATTTGTGCATTGCTAGAAAAAATAGTGTGATTACCAACTTGGCAATCATGGGCAATGTGTACATAGGCCATGATCCAGTTATCATTACCAATACGAGTGATACCCACATCCTGAGATGTACCAGTGTGAATCGTAGTGAACTCACGAATCGTATTGCGATCACCAATAATGAGTTGTGTTGGCTCGCCTCGGTACTTCATATCCTGAGGAGGTCCACCAATAGCAGCAAAATGAGCAAAGTTATTGTCTTTACCAATCGTAGTGTAACCCTCAATGACGGTATGTGAACCAATTTTGGTGCCCGAACCAATTTTGACGTTAGGGCCAATTACTGAATAGGGGCCAACCTCAACATCACTGGCTAATTCAGTTTTGCTATCCACTACAGCAGATGCATGAATCCTTGTCATTACGCGTCTTTCGTACGTACCGCACAAGTAATATTCGCTTCAGCAGCAATTTCACCATCCACAGTTGCTTGAACAACGAACTTACAAATTCCTGCTCGCCCGCGTTCTAGCTTCGCAGTCATAATCAACTGATCGCCTGGAAGAACCGGCTTCTTAAAGCGAGCGCCATCAATGCCAGCAAAGTAGTAAATAGCATCTTCAGCGCGTTCTTCAGAAAAGGTTAATAAGGCTGCTGTCTGAGCTAATGCTTCGATAATCAGCACGCCGGGCATAACCGGAAAATCAGGGAAATGTCCCTGAAAAAACGGCTCATTTATCGTCACATTTTTCAGAGCAGTAATGCTTTCAGGAGGATTGATCTCGAGCACCAGATCCACCAGCAAAAATGGGTAGCGATGGGGCAATAACTTCAGAATCTGATTGATGTCAATTGCAATTGTTTTTCTCATAAAGTATCCTGCTTAAAAGTTATTATTAATTTCAGGTGTACAAAGTCTTATAACTCCATATTTTTGCCCTTATCCAACTGACGCAAGCGTTGGCGCATTTTATCCAGACTACGAAAAATAACAGTATTTTTCTGCCAAGTGCTATGCAACATGGCTGGATAGGCCCCTGTAAAATGCTGACCAGGCTCAATAATTGAATTCATGATAGAGCTATTTCCGGAAACAGTGGTTCTATCAGCAATCGTTAAATGACCTGCAAAATTAACGTCACCCCCAATGATGCAAAAATTACCGATCTTTGTACTTCCAGAAATAGCCGAACATCCAGCAATCACACAACAAGTTCCGACAATCACGTTATGCGCGATTTGTACCTGATTATCAATCTTGGTTCCAGCACCAATAACCGTATCGCTCATTGCGCCACGATCAATTGTGGTTGATGCACCTATCTCAACGTCATCACCAAGCATGACTCCACCCGTTTGGGGAATCTTGACCCATTGGCCGCCAGTCGCAGAAAAATCGGGAGCAAATCCAAAGCCATCGGCACCGATAACAGCACCACTATGAATAATGCATCGTTCACCAATGCGGACATCATGGTAGATAGACACCGATGGATAGATCAACGTATCACTAGCAATTGAGCTTCCTCTAGCAATACTAACATTACCTAGGATACATACGCGCTCTCCCAGCGTTACGTTTGGACCTATTTGTACAAAAGGTCCGATATGACAAGATGCAGGGATTACCGCCGATACATCAATCGCAGCACTAGGATGAATGCCAGCCTCATAAGTAGGTGCACTTGCTTTGACAAAATACTGAGCCATCCTCGCAAAAGTGGCGTAAGGATTTTTAGCAACAAAGTAAACGCGCTTTGCCGAACCCGGGTTCGATTGCAAAAACTCAAGTTCAGCCTTGCCGACGATTAATGCTCCAGCAAGGCTATCACTTGCTTGCTGACGATATAAGGAATTGGAGAGAAAGGAGATTTCGTTAGACTTAGCCCGCTCCAAGGGGGCTAAGCCGATAAATTCGATGGATGGCTCCCCCACCAAGCTTGTTTGAAACTGCTCGGCCAGCTCGATGGCAGTAGGCATAAAACTTACTCCTGACTATTTAAAGCCTTGATAACATCATCGGTGATGTCAGACTTTGGGCTCACGTAAGCTGCTTCTTGAACAATGACATCAATCTTTCTTTGTTCGGCAATTTGTCGAAGCACTAGATTTGCTTTCTCAGCGATCTTGGCGCGCTCTTCAAAAGTACGCTGATTGAGGTCTTCAGCAAATTCACGTTGTTTACGTTGGAGCTCACGATCCTGATCAGCCAATTCGCGTTGACGATGAACACGTTCAGCCTCGTTCATCACAGCTGCATCACGATCCAGTTTTTCAGCTGCAATTTTGATTTTTTGAGCGCTATCGCGGAGATCATTTTGACGCTTGGTAAATTCATTCTGCAGACGAGTTTGCATTGCTTTTGCCAAATTTGACTCATTTAAAACCTTTTCAGAATTCACAACAGCCACTCGAGTTCCGGTATCCTGAGCTAAAGCCATAGGTACTGCAAGAGCATTCATCATGGTAGCCAAGCCAATTTGAACCCATTTTGAAGATTGATAAAACTTCATAAAACTTTCCTTAAACAATTAAAACGCCGTACCCACTTGGAACTGCAAACGCTGGATATTGTCGGTAGGTTGAGATTTATACGGTATACCGTAGCTAAACTTCAACGGGCCCAACGGTGATATCCATGATAAACCCAAACCATAAGAGTATCTTAAGACTAGGTTCAAATTTTTACCAAATACGTTACCGCCATCAACGAAGGTGAAAAGTCGTAGAGTCCTATCAGCACCAGAGCCTGGAACCGGGAAAGTGTATTCTAGATTGCTGACAATCTTAGATTGGCCGCCAGTAGGTTGATAGGCATTAATTATTGCGGTGTTGTAGTACTGAGGGCCCAAAGAGCCTGGAGAATAGCCACGAACCGAACCTATACCACCTACATAGTAGTTTTTGGTAATTGGGAAGGGATATTGACCGTATGCTTGACCATAGCCAACTTCTCCATTGAAGGAGAGAATGTTGCCTTTCGAGAAAGAATGGTATTTTTGGTACCGGCCATACAACCTATAAAAAGTCATATTGCCAACTGGAGTCCCCACTTCGCCAGAGAGTTGCTCAAGTGAGCCATCAGAAGGAATCAATGCACTATCACGCCTATCCCTCGCCCATCCAACAGTCAACGGAACGTTGTAGGTAGTTAATGTTCCAGGGTATCCAGGCGCTTGGATACCATAACTCTGAGCGTAACTCAAATATGGTATGGGGGTATTAATAGTGGTTTGAATTTGGTATGCCTCAAGACCTGTTCCAAAAAAGACACGATCTACTTCCGTATAAGGAACGCCGAATTTAATATTAGATCCAACCGACTTAATTTGGTAGTCGGGATCGCCTATGTAGTAAAGCGGCTTGGAAGAGCGATAGTACAAATCGGTATATCGACTAATACCTTCCTCAGTAGAATACGGGTCATAGTTCGACAAGCTAAGATTTTGGTTAACCTTCCCAACGGAAAGATTTAAACCAACAGATGTACCAGTACCAAATGCATTGTCTTGATTAATGCCGGCGGAAAGGATCAGTTTTTCGGTAGAAGAAAAACCCCCACCAAGCGTTATTGCACCAGTTGGTTTTTCAGTTACCTTGACATTAACGTCAACTTGATCTGGCGAACCGGGAACATCCGCTGTGGTGATATCGGTTTCAGTAAAGTAGCCCAAGCGTCCCAGCCGTTTTTTTGATAAGTCAATCTTATTGTTGTCAAACCAAGAGCTTTCGAACTGACGCATTTCACGACGAATCACCATGTCGCGAGTTTTTGCATTTCCGGAAATCTCCACCTTACGCACATAGATACGACGACCCAGATCGATTACCAGCGTTAAATCAACCTCAGCCTGTTCCCGGCGAATATCGGGCTGAGGATTGATCGTTGCAAAGGCATATCCATAATTACCCAAGATTTCTGCGATTGCTTTAGTGCTCTCAGTTAACTTGGCGGACGAGAAAGTATCGCCAGGCTTTATGGTAAGAAGTTGTTTGAATTCAGATTCTTTACCCAACAACTCTCCTGCAAAACGGATATCTTTGACCGTGAATTTTTTTCCCTCACGAATGCTAATCGTTAGATAAATCCCTTTTTTATCAGGCGTGATTGAAACTTGAGTTGATTCAATGACAAACTCAAGGTAGCCACGATTTAAATAGTAAGAACGAATAGTCTCTAAATCCGCAGTTAGCTTTTGCTTGGAATAGAGATTATCTTTGCTATACCAAGATAACCAGCCACCTGTCTTAAGCTGCATTTGGCTGTTTAGCGTGCTTTCGCTAAGGGCTTCATTACCGATAAAGTTAATTTCTTGGATCTTTGCAACTGGACCTTCATCAATATTGAAGTAAATGGCTACCTGGTTACGCTCCACTGGGGTAACCGTTGCAACCACCTCCACCGCAAACAAACCTTCACCGAGATATTGGCGCTTTAACTCTTGTTCTGCCTTATCAATCAGCGCCTTATCATAAAAACGTGCCTCAGCCACACCAACCGTTTTCAAAGACTTGCGCACTAATTTAGCATCAAATTCTTTCATGCCCGTAAATTCAATCCGGGAAATTGTGGGGCGCTCATCGACAATCACAATCAAAATATCACTCTGCGCTTGAATTTGAACGTCTCTAAAAAATCCAGTGCTGTAGAGCGCCTTAATCGCTTCCGCACCCTTTTCTTCGGTAAATTTCTCACCCACCTGAACGGATAGATAACTAAATACCGTTCCAGGCTCAACGCGCTGCAATCCCTCAATACGAATATCTTTCACCACAAATGAATCAGCCGCATAGGAATTAAGGCTAAAGGCAATAGCCATCATTACCAACAACTTAGAAGCAAACCGAGCAAATGGTGAGAGATTTAAAAAGAAAAAATTCAAGGCGACAAATATCGTTGTAAATCGTTAAACATGGCTAGGAGCGATAGGGCAATCAGCAACAGAAAGCCCACTTTTTGGAGCTGTTCTTGCACCGAGGCCGAAATTCGTTTTCCAGCAACTAACTCCCATGCATCATACAGGAGCTGACCCCCATCAAGCATGGGAAAAGGCAGCAAATTGAGCATCCCAATGCTGATGCTGATAAGTGCCAAAAATGCTAAAAAAGGTTGCCAGCCCACTTGGGCGGACTTGCCTGCCATATCCGCAATGCTTAACGCCCCCCCTAGCTGTTTAAAAGACGTCGCACCCGTGAACATTCCTAGCATTAACCTTGTCGAAACCTTGGTAATTAACCAGACTCGTTTGGAGGCAAAAATCCAGGCATTTAAGGGGGTTAATTTCAATTCCTGCCATTCATTAGAGGGGCTTGCTTTAGGCAATAAACCAAGCTCTTTCATCGGGTCCCCATCAGGACGGATTTTGGGGAGATCCAGCACCCCAAAAGACTTACTAAAACGCCTACCATCCAACCCCTCAAACTCAAGAGCAAAACCAAATTGCCCAGTCAGAGCATCCATTAAATCCCAGCGCAACGCATTCCAACTCGGGACTGGCTCAAACGCCTGAGACATGAGCATGGCGTCCAGGGTCAGCGTTTGCCAGCCAATAACCTTATCCCCCTCCATCACCCCCAATCTAGCAGCTACAGAATTTTCTGGCGGGCTTTGTAAGATCGCCGGAAGCTGGGGTACGCCAGAGATGTAAATGCAAGAAAAGAGTGCAATCGCCAGAAAGAAATTCGCAAACGGGCCAGCCGCAACAATTAAAGAGCGTTGCCAAAGTGGCTTTTGATCAAATGCTTGTTGCAGCATTTCAGGGGGTATCTGTTGCGATCGATCTCGACCATCAAGTAGCTTTACATAACCACCCAATGGAATTGAAGCTATTACCCACTCAGTTTTATTTTTAGCGTGGAATGTGAAAAGTGGCTTACCAAATCCAATGGCGAATCGCAGAACTCGTACACCACAGGCTCTAGCGGCAACAAAATGACCAAACTCATGGAAGCTTACCAACACCCCAAGAGCTAATAAAAAGGCGCCACCCGTAATTAATGCTTGCAACAACGAATACCTCGATCAAATCTATGAATTGTCACAACGTTTGAATATAGTTCCGCGCAGCTATCCTAGCTTGCGCATCCATTTCTAGAATGGCATCGAGAGAATTTGCGCTCTTTACAGGCAATTGATTTAATACTGTTTCGACTACTTGCGAGATTTGCAAATAAGGCAGGCCAGCATCCAAAAATGCAGCTACTGCGACCTCATTTGCCGCATTCAATACTGCAGGCGCCGAACCCCCCATCTTAGCCGCAGCAAAGGCTAAACCAAGGCATGGAAAGCGGGATAACTCTGGCTCATAAAAATTCAGATTTGCTAATTGAGTCAACGTCAATGGAGCAACACCTGCATCAATTCTTTCTGGCCACGCTAAACCATAAGCAATCGGTGTGCGCATATCAGGTTGGCCTAACTGCGCCAGTACAGAACCATCGCGATAACGCACCATCGAATGCACCACGCTCTGCGGATGAATAAATACCTTAATCTTTTCAAGCGGCAAACCAAATAACCAGAATGCCTCAATTACCTCAAGACCTTTGTTCATCATAGTTGCTGAATCAACCGAGATTTTTCTACCCATTATCCAGTTGGGGTGAGCACAAGCTTGCTCAGGGGAAATGTTGACGAGCTGTTCAAGTGGGGTATTGCGAAATGATCCACCGGATGCGGTAAGCCACAATTCTTCAACACCATGATTTGCATTCGCTGAATTCGCGATCTCTTTGGTGAATTGATTTGGTAAGCACTGAAAAATAGCATTGTGCTCACTATCAATTGGCAATAATTCGCCGCCGCCTGCATTCATAGCCTGCATAAACAGGTTACCCGACATGACTAGCGCCTCTTTGTTTGCCAAGAGAACTCTTTTACCAGCCTGAGCAGCAGCTAGAGTGGGCAATAACCCTGCTGCCCCCACAATTGCTGCCATCACGGTATCGCACCCCGAATCCAATACCGCGGCCACCAATGCATCTGGCCCATAAAGCACTTTGGTTTTAGGGGCTTGTTCGCGTAATACCTTTTCTAAACGCGCCGCATCGGCAGCTTCAGAGACCACAGCAATCAGTGGCTGAAATTCAATACATTGTTCAGCCAGTCGCTCCACTTGCTTGCCAGCAGTGAGGGCCACCACCTTAAAGCGATCTGAATGGGCACGGATAATATCTAATGTATTTACGCCAATGGAGCCCGTCGAACCCAGAATAGCAATCTGACGCACCATCACACCAATCCTGCTAGCAAGGCGGCAATTGGCATGGTGGGTATTAATGCATCTACCCGATCCAATACGCCTCCATGTCCCGGCAATAAATGACTGCTGTCTTTTACGCCGGCTAATCGCTTCAATTGAGACTCAAAAAGATCGCCAAAAATACTGAAAGCAGTTAATAGGGTAACCATCAGAAACATTGGAATCCATCCAAAACGAATTGCCCAGGCCCCAAACAAAGTTGATTCAAATGGTAAAAAGAAAACACACGCTAAAGCATATTCGTAACACAACACAAAGCCCCCCACAGCGCCTTCTATCGACTTCCCTGGACTAATCTGCACAGCCAATTTGCGCTTACCAAATGCTTTACCTACAAAATAGGCGCCAATATCTGCAACCCATACCAGGGCCATGGTACTCAATAAAAATTCCAATCCAAGCTCACGCAGAAATACCAAGGCAAACCAAGTCGCTGGTAACAAAATGAGTCCAATCACTACATAAAACGGACGCAGTTTTTGCAAAGAGGGATTCATACCCTTAGCCAGAATGAAAGGCGCAATGAAAAACCAAAAGAGGACGGCGAGCAGTAATAAACCAAATTGCCAAGTGACGTTTTGCGTTACCAATAAAGACAAAATGATTGCCAAACAAAAGAAGGCATAAAGATAGGCGGCACGCTCTGCCTCGGGCGCCAATAAACGACTCCACTCCCAAGCGGCCAGCAATAACGCCACCAAAAAGAACGCACCAATGTATACAGCTGGCAATAAAAAAAGAATTGGCAAAAGTACTGCCAATAAAACTACGGCAGTGATGACTCGGGTTTTTAACATTTGACTAGCTTGATGGTATTAAGCAGTATCGCTCATTGCATGTGACGCAAGCTGAGCACTCGTGCGACCAAAGCGACGCTCGCGCTGACTGAAACAATCAAATGCTTTGTGAAGTTCTGCCTCATCAAAATCAGGCCATAAAACATCTGCGAAATACAGCTCTGTATAAGCTAACTGCCAAAGCAGAAAGTTACTAATACGTTGTTCCCCACCAGTACGAATAAACAAATCCGGCTCTGGCGCGTAGGCCATCGATAGATGGGGTTGCAGTAGACTCTCATTAACCTCTTCGGGCTTTAAATTCGGATTAGCAGCCAAGCAACGTTGCATTGCCTGCAATATGTCCCAGCGACCGCCGTAGTTGGCGGCAATCGTAAACGTTAGCGCTTTGCAACCTGCCGTCTTCTTTTCTGAAAACTCCACCATTTCCTGAATGGCGGTATCAAAGCGACTGAGGTCGCCAATTAAACGCAGGCAAATATCGTTTTCTGCTAACCGCGATACCTCTCCCTTTAAGGATTTCAGGAAAAGTTTCATTAGAGAGCCCACCTCTTCTGGTGGACGATGCCAGTTTTCAGAGCTGAATGCAAATACCGTGAGGTACTCAACGCCAATGCGGCGACATTCTTGAACAATTTTACGAACTGCACCTAAACCTTCAGAGTGTCCAGCCACTCGAGGCATCATGCGTTTACTTGCCCAGCGACCATTACCATCCATAATGATCGCCACATGGCGAGGGATGGCGCTGACCTCAGGAATCGCTTGAGTCGAACTGAGGTGTTGGGTCATGAAAAAATCAAGAGGCGTAAGGAGGCAGACCTTAAACGGTCATGATCTCTTTTTCTTTTTCAGAGATGATCTTGTCAATGTCGATCACAGCCTTATCAGTCATCTTCTGAATCTCATCCGTTGCGCGACGCTCTTCATCTTCAGAAATTTCTTTGTCTTTGGTTAAGCGCTTGAGATGCTCATTTGCATCACGACGTAAATTGCGAACGGCAATCTTAGCGTCTTCACCCTCACTCTTCACAACCTTCGTCAGTTCGCGACGACGCTCCTCTGTCAAAGCAGGCATAGGAACTCGAATAACTGTTCCCTGTGAAGCTGGATTTAAGCCCAAATCAGAATCACGAATCGCTTTTTCTACCGCAGCAACCATGGTTTTTTCAAAGGGTTGAACATTAATAGTGCGTGCATCTGCTAAACCCAGACTAGCCACCTGACTCAATGGAGTTAGATTACCGTAATGCTCCACTTGAATGTGCTCCAAGATGCCGGGATTGGCACGAC
>CAZXSX010000032.1:0-13007 GCA_964643245.1 uncultured Polynucleobacter sp. | reverse complement strand
TTGCTCAATGATGGATTTGATGGGGGCAAAGCCAGTACCAGCAGCTAAAAAGATGATTGGTTTTTTAGAGTCTTCTCTCAGGAAGAGGCTCCCTAGTGGTCCCTCAAAACGCAAAATACCCTTCTCTTTTAGTGCGGGGGTTGCAGCGCCAAAAACAAAGTCCGTAAATAAGCCACCCGGCAAATGGCGAATGTGAAGCTCCAGTGGGCCCTCTTGCTCGGGTGGATTGGCAATGGAGTATGCGCGTCGTTGCCCGTCTTTCAGGAGAAACTCAATATACTGACCAGCCAAAAATTGAAAGCGTTCTGCGACGGGCAGCTGGAGTTTGAGTATGGCAACATCATTGCTGGGTTTGATAATGTTATTTACTCGGCACGGCACTTTACGGATCGCGATATCCCCAGCGCCCTGTACTTCACGGGCCTCAATTAAAAGATCGGTCTGGGGATGGGAGCAACAAAATAAAATTCCTCCCACTGTTTCATCGGCCTTGCTAAGAGCATTTTCGCTATGCTGACCATGCGTAACTTGACCCTCAAGGACTTTGCCCTTGCAAGAACCGCATGCACCATTTTTGCAGCCATAAGGAAGGTTTATGCCTTGACGAAGAGCAGCCTCCAGAACAGTTTCATCCTGGCTTACGGTGAATTGTTTGCCATTCGTTTTGAGTGTGACTAGATAAGACACTCTCATTCCTTTCAATAAATCGTTACGATGTTATTTATGCAATCTTTTGGTAAACCTTCAATCCTGATTATTGGCTGCGGAAATATCGGCCTACGGGTGGCGAAACAGCTTTCCCGGAGTCATCGCGTATATGCGCTCACCTCTTCGCAAAATCGTTTTCAGGAGTTGAGGGAGGTTGGCGCGATTCCTATTTTGGGGAATCTGGATCATCCAGAAACGTTATGGCGTCTTGGCGGCTTAGCTCAAACCGTAATCCATTTAGCACCACCCCAAAACCAAGGAAATCGTGATTGCCGAACCCGCAACCTGCTTAGAATTTTAGCCCAAGGCTCTCATGCCGTCAGGCGTCTGATCTATATCAGTACTACGGGCGTCTATGGCGATCATCGCGGCGCCAGGGTGAGTGAGGCAACCCCAGTAAATCCCCAAAGTGAGAGGGCGCAGAGAAGAGTGGATGCAGAACGCGCTCTGCGTTTGTGGGGTCCAGCCCATGGCGTAGCAGTAACAATTCTGCGAGCGCCGGGAATTTATGCGCTAGATCGACTGCCCATTGATCGTTTGCAGTCTAAAACCCCAGCGCTATTGCCAGCAGAGGACGCCTATTCCAATCACATTCAAAGTGATGATCTTGCACGTTTGGTTTGTGCTGCGGTCTATCGCGGCAAGCCGCAACGCATCATCAATGCCTGTGATGGTAGCGAAACCAAGATGGGGGATTATTTTGATGAAGTTGCAAATGCGTTTGGCTTGGATAGGCCAATACGTATGCCAGCGAGTGAGTTGCAAAAATTAGTAAGCCCGATGCTGTGGTCATTTATGTGGGAATCAAGACGCGTCACGAATTCCAGACTGCATGAATTAAAAACCCCACTATGTTACCCCAATGTCACAGAGTTTTTGAAGACTATTTCCAAGAATCTTTGAGACCAACGGTGCGATTGAATACTGGTTTGCCAGGTTTAGAGTCGTTTTTGTCAGCAACAAAATAGCCGTGACGCTCAAACTGAAAACGATCTTCCGCATTGACATCTTTCATGCACGGCTCTAAATAAGCCGTAATCACTTCTTTAGAGTTTGGATTGATTGCATCCAAGAAGTTCTTATCGCCACTATCTGGTTGAGGGTCGGTAAAGAGGTGGTCGTATAGACGAACTTCCGATGGAATGGCTTCAGCAGCGCTGATCCAATGAATATTGCCCTTGACTTTGTAATTATTGGATCCGGGTGTACCGCTTTTGCTATCAGGAAAGTGCGTCACGTTAACCTGAGTCACATTGCCTTGAGCATCTGTTTCAAAGCCGGTGCATTCCACTACAAACCCATGGCGCAGACGCACACGACTTCCTGGCTGATCTCCGATTGGAGGGTAAAGTCTGAAGAAGCCTTTGATCGGCTCTTTCATAAAGTCGTCCGCCTCAATCCACAGTTCGCGCGTGAAATAAAATTCACGGTTACCCCACTCGGGATGATGTGGGTGATGTGGAGCGGAGCATGGCTCTTTAGCAGCGGGATCAAAATTTTCAACAACAAACTTGAGCGGTCTTAATACCGCAGTAGCACGTGGCGCCCTTGCTTCAAGATCATCGCGTAAGGCTTGATCCAGAGTGCTCATATCAATCCAACTATCCGCTTTAGAAACGCCAATGCGCTCGCAGAATAAGCGAATGCTTTCTGGTGTGTAACCGCGACGACGTATGCCAACAATGGTCGGCATACGAGGATCATCCCAGCCGTCAACATGTTTTTCCTCTACCAACTGCAAGAGCTTACGTTTGCTGGTGATGGTGTAGGTCAAGTTAAGGCGAGCAAATTCGTATTGGTGTGGAACGGGGTCTTTAAAGACGCCCAATTCCTTTAATGCATTCACGATCCAGTCATAAAGGGGGCGATTGTTCTCAAACTCAAGAGTGCAGATCGAGTGAGACACATTCTCTAGAGCATCTGAGATGCAGTGGGTAAAGTCATAAAGAGGATAAATACACCACTTGCTGCCAGTGCGGTGATGATCGGTGTGGCGTATACGGTAAACCACGGGATCGCGCATGACGATATTGGGATGCGCCATATCAATCTTCAGACGTAGAACGTGTTCGCCGTCTTTAAATTTGCCGTCACGCATCTCACGAAAGAGGGCAAGATTTTCTTCTGGACTACGATCGCGATAAGGACTGTTTTTTCCTGGTTGACCGAAGTTGCCACGATTTGCGTGAATGTCATCAGCACTTTGGCTATCGACATACGCGTTGCCATTCTGAATCAAAATTTCAGCAAACTCATAGAGTTTGTCAAAATAATCACTCGCATGATAGAGATGCGCTCCCCAATCAAAGCCTAGCCATTGCACAGCATCCAAAATACTGTCGGCATACTCCACATCCTCTTTAACGGGATTAGTGTCATCCAGGCGCATATTGCAACGCGCGCCACCAGCTTGCTGGTTGTAATCCGCAGCTAAGCCAAAGTTCAAGCAAATGCTTTTAGCGTGACCAATATGTAAATAACCATTTGGCTCAGGAGGAAAGCGCGTGATGATCGATGGGAGCGATTCACCAGCCAAGTTGGTGCGCTGTGAGAATTTGCCACTTGCCAAATCCTGATCAATGATCTGACGAAGAAAGTTGGATGGTTCGGCTACAGCACCTGCGCCTGCCCTAGGGGATTTGCTATCTTGGGACATAGCCACATTGTAGAGAAAACCCCCAAGTCATAAAGAAAAAGCCCGCAAATTACTGCGGGCTCGTTCAGTTTTGGCCTAGGACAATCAGTCTTCGACGAATGCCCTTCGCGGGTCTTTTTGACCGCTGGAAGCGCCACAATCACAACCAATAGAGCTGCAGCAATCAGCAATCCTAAAGAGAGTGGGCGAGTGACAAACGTGGAGAAGTCACCGCGGGAGAGTAAAAGCGTCCGACGGAAATTCTCTTCCATCATTGGCCCAAGCACAAAGCCCAAAAGTAGTGGAGGAGGTTCGCAACCCAGTTTAAAAAATAGGTAGCCGATTAAGCCAAAGCCGGCGGTTACATAGCGTCAAACACAGTGTTATTCACGGTATACACACCGATGCAGCAGAACACCAGAATGGCTGGATACAAGAATCGATATGGAATCTTTAGGAGCTTGACCCAAATACCAATCAGGGGCAAGTTCAAGAGAATCAACATGACGTTACCAATCCACATGGACGCACTCAGACCCCAGAACAAAGCCGGATTGCTGGTCATTACTTGTGGCCCTGGTTGAATGTTGTGGATCGTCATTGCACCCACCATCAAGGCCATCACAGCATTTGGAGGAATGCCCAAGGTGAGCAAGGGAATGAATGAGGTTTGTGCTGCAGCGTTATTCGCTGCCTCAGGACCTGCAACGCCTTCAATTGCACCCTTGCCAAATTCAGCACTGTGCTTGGAGGATTTCTTTTCAACAGAGTAGGCGCCAAATGCTGCTAGGGCCGCCCCACCACCTGGCAGAATTCCCAAAATAGAGCCAATGGTTGTGCCACGGAGGATCGATGGAATCATGTGTTTCACATCGTTTTTGCTGGGAACCATGCTGGTTAATTTATTGAGGAAGCCTTCATCATCACCTTGTTTTTCAAGGTTGCTCATGATTTCTGCAAATCCAAAAACGCCCATCGCTACGGCCACGAAACCAATGACGTCACTTAATTCTGGGATATCAAATGCATAACGGGAAACGCCAGAGTTGACGTCGGTTCCAATCAGACTCATTAAAAGACCCAAAACGATCATGCCGATCGCTTTGATCAAAGAGCCCGACGCTAAAACAACTGCGCCAATTAAACCCAAGACCATCAATGAAAAATATTCAGCAGGTCCAAACTTAAATGCCAGTTGGGAAAGTGGTGCAGCAAAGGCAGCCAATACCAATGTCGCTACGCAACCTGCAAAGAATGAACCCATGCCAGCAGTAAACAGTGCTACACCAGCACGCCCATTGCGAGCCATTTGATAGCCATCAATTGCCGTAACAACCGACGACGTCTCCCCTGGAATATTGAGCAGAATGGCTGTGGTAGAGCCACCGTACTATGAGCCATAGTAAATACCAGCCAACATAATTAGGGCGGCAATTGGTGGAAGGGCATACGTTTAAGACTGCGTTTACCCTCCAAAATCTCTTGTATTGCCTTATTAGCTGTATCTTGGGAACCTTAATTGGTGTGCTCCCAGGACTTGGTCCTATCGCTACGATCGCGATGCTGTTGCCTTAAAGCCGAGACTTAAATTAGTAAATAAATCCATTTTGTTTGTCTCGTCTTGTTATTGTTATAGGAAAGCTGGCAGAAGTGGGAACTGAAGCTTCAGGCCCAACACAAATACAGAGTATGTAAATGTGACTAAAAGGCTGCATTAATTGCAGTGCCCTTCCAAGTAAATTCTTTGCTGACACTTGCTGAAACAAATACCAAAACTACTACGGCAATTAAGAAGCCCAGTCTTGGCAGTAGTAGTCCGTAAAGAACAACCGCGCCAGTAATTTGGGCCATGATCTTCCAATTAAACTTCGGAATGGATTCAATAGCTGCTTTTGCGCCAAATGCTTTGACGGCAACTAATAGTCCCAAAAATATCATGAGGATTCCCAAGTAGAAGGGGAAGTATCCTGGGCCCATTTTGGTAGCAGTTCCCATTGGGTAGTTGGTTGCCACAATGGTGAAGAAGAGGCTAATGACCATGTACATGATCCCTGCCCCAAAATCCCGTTGATTACGAATTTTCAAGTTGACCTCTCCTTGCGTGTCGACTTAAATGCCGATTTTTATTGATGTTGTAGGATTGTAAGGCAGGATACGGTCGTCTTGCCTAGCGTTTGCCCTAGGTTAGTGCCAATGCGATAATTGTTGCCATGAAAGTCTCCCAAATTCGCCAGGCTTACCTGGATTTCTTTGCCCAAAAGGGCCACCAAATCGTCCCATCCAGCCCTGTGGTTCCTGGGGATGACCCGACTTTGTTATTTACCAATGCCGGCATGAACCAGTTCAAGGATGTGTTTTTGGGCTTTGATAAGCGCCCTTACAACCGAGCCACCACTGCTCAAAAGTGTATCCGTGCAGGTGGAAAGCACAATGATTTGGATAACGTGGGCTATACCGCTCGGCACCATACCTTTTTTGAAATGTTGGGCAACTTCTCGTTTGGTGACTATTTCAAAAAGGACGCCATTCAGTTTGCCTGGGATCTTTTAACTCAGGTATTTAAGTTGCCGAAAGAAAAGCTGTTAGTCACAGTCTACGCAGAAGATGACGAAGCGTATGCAATTTGGAAAGATCAGATTGGTATTCCAGCAGATCGCATTATTCGCATTGGCGATAACAAAGGCGCACGCTATGCGTCGGATAATTTTTGGATAATGGGTGACACGGGACCATGTGGCCCTTGCACAGAAATTTTTTATGATCACGGTGAGCATATTCCTGGTGGCCCTCCCGGTAGCCCAGAAGAAGATGGCGATCGCTTTATTGAGATTTGGAACAACGTCTTCATGCAATTTAATCGCGATGAAGCGGGTGTTATGCACTTACTACCAAAGCCAAGCGTTGATACTGGCATGGGTTTGGAGCGGATTGCGGCCGTTCTTCAAAATGTGCATTCCAATTATGAGATTGACCTCTTCGTCAATCTACTCAAGGCTTCCAAGGATGCCGTTGATGCTGTTGGCGGTGTAAATTGCGATCCTGACAGCCCATCGCTCAAGGTTATTGCTGACCATATTCGCGCTTGTAGTTTTATTGTGGTTGATGGCGTCATCCCTGGTAATGCTGGACGTGGCTATGTATTGCGTCGTATTGCACGCCGCGCGATTCGGCACGGTTATAGGTTAGGCGCTCGCAAACCATTCTTCTATCAGTTGGTGTCAGCACTGGTGAAGGAAATGGGCGATGCTTATCCTGAGTTGCACACTGCTCAAGATAAAGTTAGTGAAGTGCTAAAGCAGGAAGAAGAACGTTTTTTCCAAACGATTGCAAATGGCATGGAAATTTTGGATGGGGCATTAGCCGGTGGCACTAAAGTTGTTGATGGCGAAACCGCTTTCCGTTTGCATGACACCTTTGGTTTTCCGCTGGATTTAACGGCCGACGTGTGTCGCGAACGTGGCGTGACGGTGGATACGGACAGTTTTGAAGTGGCCATGCAAAGGCAGCGCGATCAAGCGCGTGCCGCAGGAAAATTCAAGGTAGCTCAGGGCTTGGATTACAAAGGTAAGCCAACCCAATTCCATGGCTATGACACCCTAAAGCACGAAGGCGCTAAGGTAACGGCCCTATATGTCGACGGTTCTGAAGTGGCTGTTGTTAAAGCTGGAGATGCCGCAGTGGTCGTGCTAGATAACACTTCTTTTTATGCAGAGTCTGGTGGCCAAGTCGGAGACAAGGGTGAACTCCGCAATGAAGCGGTTCGTTTTGCTGTAGATGACACCTTCAAAATTCAGGCGGATGTATTTGGTCATCAAGGCGAGCTCATTGAGGGTGAACTCAAAGTTGGCGATTCCTTAAACGCTTTGGTTGATGTTCAACATAGAACCGAAATGATGCGCAATCATAGCGCTACTCATATCTTGCACAAAGCCTTGCGGGAAGTATTGGGTGATCATGTTCAGCAAAAAGGTTCATTGGTTGATGCAAGCAAGACACGTTTTGACTTTACTCACAATGCCCCTATCACGGCTGAGCAAATTCGCCGTATTGAGGATATTGTCAACGCCGAGATTTTGGCCAATACGGCAACCTCCGGAAAAGTCATGTCCTTAGAGGATGCGCAAAAGACAGGCGCCATGATGCTCTTTGGTGAGAAATATGGCGATGAAGTGCGCGTCCTTGAGATAGGTAGCTCCAAAGAATTATGTGGCGGCACTCACGTTTCACGTACTGGGGACATTGGTAGCCTAAAGATTGTCTCCGAGGGTGGTGTTGCTGCAGGTATTCGCCGTGTAGAGGCGGTGACAGGAAACAATGCACTGCAATTTTTACAAAGTCTTGAAGATAGAATCAATGAAGCTGCTGCGATTCTCAAAACACATCCTGGTAATTTGGTGAATCGTGTTGCGCAATTGCAAGAGGGTTTGCGCCAAGCGGAGCGTGAGTTAGAGAAGGTGAACTCAAAATTGGTTGCAAGCCAAGGTGATGAATTGGCGGGTCAGGCGATTGATGTTAATGGCATAAAAGTGTTAGCTGCTCAACTTGATACAGCAGATGCAGGTGTGCTGCGTGAAACGATGGACGCACTTAAAGCAAAACTCAAAACTGCCGCCATTGTGTTGGCTTCGGTCCAGGGTGATAAGGTTAGCTTGATCGCGGGCGTCACTGCGGACTCAATTGGTAAGGTAAAAGCAGGCGATCTTGTGAACTTTGTGGCTCAGCAGGTTGGTGGTAAAGGTGGTGGCAAGCCAGAGATGGCCATGGCTGGCGGCAATGACCCCAGTAAATTGGGGACTGCCTTGGCCGGTGTAAAAGATTGGGTAGCAAGTAAATGAGTGAGTTGGCAAATATTGCGTTTAATGCCGAAGTCGATGTGATTGGTATGAATTGTCCATTACCAATCTTGCGGACCAAAAAAGCATTGGCAACTATGCAATCTGGTGAGGTTCTCAAAATTAAGGCAACGGATTCCGGGGCCGCTAGAGACTTTCCAGCTTTTGCAAAGCAGACTGGTAATGAGTTAATTGCTAGTATGACTGAGGGCGACGTCTTGATCTTTTTCTTGAAACGCAGATGAGGTCTAAGCACTTCAATGACTCAGGGCAATAAAAAAGGCAGGAAGTTCCTGCCTTTTTTATTGATAGAACCTTTTTTGTGACGCGGTTTTTTAAGTTAGCGCTCGACTCTTTAAGTAAGCCGCAAAATCACTTGAGACCTCGGGGTGTCGCAAGGCAAATTCAACAGACGCTTTAAGATAGCCCAGTTTGCTGCCGCAGTCGTAGCGAACACCTTCGTACTCGTAGGCAAATACCGGCTCATCTTTTAGTAGGGTAGCAATTGCATCGGTTAGCTGAATCTCGCCCCCTGCGCCTGGCTTGAGATTGCGGATATGTTTAAAAATATCTGAAGATAAGACGTAACGACCAACTACCGCTAGATTTGATGGTGCATCTTTGGGCTGCGGTTTTTCAACGATGCCATTGAGGTGGTAGATTCCTTTGGTTACTTCGGAGCCTGCAACGATACCGTATGAGCTACTTTTAGTCGGATCAATTTTCTCGACTGCAATAACCGAGCTATTATGTCCATTGAAAACATTGAGCATCTGCTTGAGAACGGGGGGTTGGCCATCTAACAAGTCATCTGCCAAGATGATGGCAAAAGGTTCATCGTGCACCAACTTTTCTGCGCACAATACCGCGTGTCCTAAACCAAGGGCTTCGGGTTGGCGAACGTAAACGCAATCTACATGGCTGGGCTTTACGCTACGCACAATCTCGAGCAGGGCCTGTTTGTTTTTGGCTTCAAGCTCGGCTTCAAGCTCATAAGCTTTATCAAAGTGATCTTCGATCGCCCGCTTGCTGCGACCAGTGATCAAAATCATCTCAGTAATGCCAGCAGCAATTGCTTCTTCAACGGCATACTGAATGAGGGGTTTATCAACCACGTTGAGCATCTCTTTAGGACTTGCTTTAGTAGCAGGCAAGAAGCGCGTGCCCAGACCTGCAACGGGAAAGACGGCTTTGGTTACGGCTTTAGTGGTCAATGGCATCGATGATCCAATCTTTATTTAAGACGCTCTAATTGTGCAACAAGCTTCTCATGATTCTGCTCAAATCCTGTAAGACGTTGTTTTTCTTGGGCTACCACCTCTGCTGGGGCACGTGCTACGAAGCTTTCATTACCCAATTTACCCTTTGCTTTGGCAATCTCATTGGCTAGACGCTCAATTTCTTTGCTAAGGCGTATGCGTTCTGCTGCAACGTCGACTTCAATCTTCAAGAGTAGTTTGATATCGCCAACCAGGGCGATCGGTGCGCCGGGGGCATCCTTTTCTAAGGCAGATTCGTCGCTATAGATTTTGACTTCGCTTAATTTTGCTAGAGCGAGCAAGTAAGGTGTTGCCTTTTGCAAGAAAGCATCTGGACCATGAATCCACAGAGGTACTTTTTGACCCGGAGGTACTTGCATTTCACCGCGTAAGTTTCTGCAGGCATCCACAATCGCTTTGATTTGAGTGACCCAAGCTTCGCTTTGCTCATCAATCTTTTCTGGTTGGGAAGCGGGATAGGGTTGCAAGGCGATCGTTTGTTTAGCCTGTTTTGCGAGCTCTTTGCCAGATTTCGGTCCAACTGTTTGCCAGAGTGTTTCTGTAATAAAAGGGATGAGGGGGTGCGCCAGACGCAAAATGGTTTCGAGGACGCGGAGTAATGTCCGACGGGTAGCCCGTTGTTGAGCAGGCGTACCGGTTTGAAGTTGAACCTTAGCGAGCTCCAGATACCAGTCGCAGTATTCATCCCAGACAAATTGATAAATGCTGCTCGCAATGTTATTAAAGCGATAGTTTTGGAAGCCCTTAGCAACCTCAGCTTCGGTTCTTTGGAGTTGCGACACAATCCAACGATCAGCGGGAGAGAAATCCAAATAACCTTCCGGGCCACACTGATTATCACAAGGAGCTAAACCATTCGCTTCGTCATTGCCAGGGCAGTTCATGAGTACAAAGCGAGTGGCATTCCACAGCTTGTTACAGAAATTGCGATAGCCTTCATAGCGCTTCTGGTCAAAATTGATATTACGTCCCAATGAAGCAAGAGATGCAAAGGTAAAGCGTAGAGCATCCGTGCCGAAAGCGGGAATACCATCCGGAAATTCTTTTTTGGTTTTTTTGCTAATGCTTTCGGCTTGCTTGGGGTTCATGAGGCCAGTAGTACGTTTTTCTACTAGCTCTTCAAGCTTGATGCCATCGATCAAATCAATCGGATCCAAGGTATTTCCCTTGGATTTGCTCATCTTTTGACCTTCTGCATCACGTACCAATCCATGAACATAGACAGTATGAAATGGCACTTTGCCCGTGAAGTGGCAAGTCATCATGACCATGCGCGCCACCCAGAAGAAGATGATGTCAAAGCCGGTTACCAACACAGAGGATGGCAAGAAGTGTTCTAGAGCAGGGGTCTTTTCAGGCCAGCCCAAAGAGCTAAAAGGGACGAGCGCTGAGCTAAACCAGGTATCAAGCACGTCTGGGTCGCGACGGAGTTTGCCTGTATAGCCGGCCGCCGTAGCTTTTACTTTAGCCTCCTCCTCGGAGCGCGCAACAAAAATCTGCCCATCATCCCCATACCATGCGGGAATTTGATGACCCCACCAAAGCTGACGGGAGATGCACCAGTCTTGGATGTTTTCTAACCACTGGGTGTAAGTATTGATCCAGTTCTCAAGAACTAACTTGATATCGCCTTTGGTAACAGCGTCCAACGCTGCTCCAGCAATTGATGAGCCTGGTTGATATTGATTATCTGGACTTGGCTTGGACATCGCTACAAACCACTGGTCAGTCAACATCGGTTCAATAATGGTTTGGGTACGATCGCCACGGGGCACCATTAACTTATGTGGTTGTACTTTTTCCAATAAACCAGCAGTGTCGAGGTCGGCAACGATTTGTTTGCGAGCTGCAAAACGATCCATGCCTTGATAGGCGGTCGGGGCATGCTCATTAATCTTGGCGTCTAAAGTAAGGATGTTGATGATGGGCAACTGGTGACGTTGTCCTACTGCGTAGTCATTAAAGTCATGCGCAGGAGTAACCTTCACCACCCCAGTTCCAAAACTCAAATCCACATACTCATCAGCAATGATCGGAATTTGACGATCACACAATGGCAGATGAACGGATTTACCAATTAGGTGTTTGTAGCGCTCATCTTCTGGGTTCACCATCACTGCTACGTCACCCAATAAGGTTTCGGGACGAGTGGTGGCTACTGTAAGGTGGCCCGAACCATCTGCTAATGGATAGCGAATGTGCCACATTGAGCCATCTTCTTCCTCACTAACCACTTCTAAGTCAGAAACAGCAGTTCCTAAAACGGGATCCCAGTTTACTAGTCGTTTGCCACGATAAATTAAGCCTTGTTCATGCAGGCGAACAAAAACCTCAACCACGGCTTTGGACATTTTGTTGTCCATTGTGAAATATTCTTTATCCCAATCAATCGATGCACCAAGGCGGCGAATTTGACGAGTGATAGTATTGCCAGAAGTTTCTTTCCACTCCCAGACTTTTTCCAGGAACTTTTCGCGACCCAGATCATGACGTGAAACTTTTTTCGCATCCAGTTGACGCTCGACAACAATCTGAGTGGCGATGCCAGCGTGATCGGTTCCCGGAACCCACAACGTATTTTTGCCCGACATGCGCGCATGACGAACTAAGCCATCCATGATGGTTTGGTTAAAAGCGTGCCCCATGTGCAAGGTGCCCGTCACATTTGGCGGCGGTAGCTGAATCGCAAAATCACCTTTACCCTCATCCATGCTGGCATGGGCGATGCCTCTGCGCTCCCACTCTGGTCCCCAGTAGGCTTCTATTGGGGTGGGCTCATAGGATTTAGCTAGTTCATCAACTGAACCAGTGGCTGGTGAATTAGGGGTATTTGAGACATTTGGCATAAGAGGCAAATTATAATTGGGGCGATGTTCTCAGGCTTGCTCGCGAACCTTAATCCTGAACAGCGCGAGGCAGTGACCCTCCCGCCGGTTAACGCCCATGGCCAAGCCCAATCCGCCTTAATTTTGGCTGGCGCTGGGAGTGGCAAGACCCGTGTTTTAACAACCCGTATCGCTTGGTTAATCCAAACGGGTCAGGTGTCGCCAATCGGCGTTTTAGCAGTGACCTTTACCAATAAAGCTGCCAAAGAGATGATGGTACGTTTGAGCGCTATGTTGCCTATCAATACCCGGGGAATGTGGATCGGAACGTTTCATGGTCTTTGTAATCGACTATTGCGCGCTCATCATAAAGAAGCCGGTTTGCCCTCGACCATTCAAATCTTGGATACCCAAGATCAGCTTTCAGCTATCAAGCGACTCTTAAAAGGGTTAAAGGTCGATGATGAAAAATATCCGCCTAAGCAATTACAGTATTTCATTGCGCATGCTAAAGAGCGTGGTCAGCGCGCTAAAGATTTATCTGTCGGCGATGACTTTCAGGCAAAAATGGCGCAACTCTATGCCGCTTATGATGAGCAATGTCAGCGAGAGGGTGTAGTCGATTTTGCAGAACTTCTTTTGCGTAGCTATGAGTTACTCAAGCACAGTGAGCCTATCCGGACGCACTATCAAGAACGCTTTCGCCATATTTTGATTGACGAGTATC